>LKUE01000001.1 GCA_001412365.1 Desulfuromonas sp. SDB
AAAACTAAGAGTAATATTTTTTTATTATCTGATATTAACGAGAAAAACTTTTTCATTATATTTTTTTGAAATATTCCTGATTTTAATCATAACAACGAGCTATTCAGCTGTAAATCAAAAGATAATCAATAAACAAAATTGAATTTCCAATAACAATAAATAAATGGTATTTTATAACTACATACATAGGAGGGATAATGAATAAAAAACTTTTCGTAGTTATTTCCTTAATAATAATCTCTTCATATTTTTACACAGATTTATGCTTAGGATGGTCTAGAACTTACGGGGGAAGTGATGCTGACGGAGCTCAATGCGTACGCCAAACTTCTGATGGAGGTTATATAATCACCGGTTGGACTATTTCCTATGGAGCTGGTTCATACGATATCTATTTGATTAAAACTGATGTCAACGGAGATACAGTATGGACTAAAACTTATGGGGGAACTGGCTGGGATTATTCTTACGCTGTTCAACAGACCACTGACGGTGGTTATATAATTATTGCCCGAACTGAATCTTTCGGAGTGGGTGCTTCAGACTTCTGGCTGTTGAAAACAAACTCTTCAGGGGATACTGTTTGGACTAAAACTTATGGGGGGATTAATAATGAAAATCCAGGAGCAGGACAGCAGACCAGTGATGGCGGATATATTGTAGTCGGTTACACTGAATCTTATGGAGCAGGGGATTTTGATATCTGGCTGGTTAAAATAGACGCTAATGGGGATACAATCTGGACTAAAACCTATGGGGGAACTGAAGCAGAAAGTGGACATTCTATAAAACAAACCAATGATGGTGGATATATAATTGCTGGAACTACTCACTCCTTTGGACCAGGAAATTCAAATATTTGGTTAATAAAAACTGATTCCCTAGGTGATTCAACATGGTCAAAAATCTATGGTGGGAATTCAACAGATTTTGCATATCAAGTTCGGTTAACCAACGATGGAGGATACATTGTTGTCGGCAATACCTATTCTTTTGGGGCAGGTGATTATGATATCTGGCTGTTAAAAACTGATTCCAACGGAGATACTACTTGGACTAAAACCTTGGGGGGAGATTCAGCTGAATATGGCTTTGCAGTTCAACCTGTTCTTCCCAGTGGTTATATAATAACCGGTTCTACAAGATCATATGGCTCAGGAGGAAGTGATGTGTGGTTAATCAGAACAAATTCTATAGGCAATATTAACTGGGATAAAACCTTTGGTGGTGGTGAATATGATGAAGGAAGATCAGTTCAACAGACAGCTGATCTGGGGTATATTGTTACTGGAAATACATCTTCTTTTGGAGCGGGAAATATGGATATTTGGTTACTTAAAACAAATATTACCGGTCTAGCCATAGAAGAAAATATAATTTCACCCCCCCTAAATTTCAACTATAGAATAAATCAATTACCCAATCGGAATATCAATCTACAATTTTCCCTTCCTGAAAACAGCCAGGTAGAACTAGGCATTTACGATGCAGCAGGGAGATATATTTCCACTCCGTTTTCCGGGAATTATACCAAGGGTGAACACCAAATCAATTTCAGATTAGATAACAATGGAATATATTTCTGTAATCTCAAAATAAATGGGAGTATATTTAGTCAAAAGTTAGTTGTATTCTGATTGCTGTCTGATTTATACAGCTGATAGATTCCAGGGAGGTGAGAAATCAGGTAGATTTGGGGAATATCCCTTGCAAAAGTTACCCAGATATTGAATCTGTTAAAGCTAGATCCCTCTATCCTCAAAGAACTGGAAAAGTTTTGTGACTTGATTGAAAAGAGAATGGTTACAGAAAATAAATTAAAAGGAATGATTAAATATTCATCTCTATCAAAAATAATTTTGACACTTTCTTTTTGTAAATTATAATTATATTAAGATCACCCCAAGAGCATGATGCCTTGGGCTTAGCCATCAACTAGAGAGGGCTAGTTTTTTTTAATGCTAAATTCTTAATGGGAGATATCAAAATATATGATATATCCTCTTTTAAATTAGGAACTACTGTCATTTTAATGGATCCATATCTAA
>LKUE01000002.1 GCA_001412365.1 Desulfuromonas sp. SDB
ATGTTCGCTGATGGAAAGAGCAAAAAATAATCCAGCTAAACCGGATCCAATTACAATAATTTTATCTTCCATAGAATCCTATGAGTATATATGGGGAGATGGATAAAATTGATAATAAATATATTAACATATAAAAATCAACTACTTAGTTGAACTCAAAATAATCTCTCCAAATATCAAGCCATCCTGAAGGGGAAATTAATCTATAATCTCCAATGAGATGTTCGTCCTTGAAATAAAACTTCAAACCAAGGGTGTAATAATACCAATACTGATAAGGAGGACTGTCAATTTGAAAAGGATAATCTTCAATCTCATCTGGTTGACCCAGTAACACATACACTCTGCCCCGGTCTGTCATCCATCCCTCTTTGGTCTCACCAAACATATTATTGGCAAAATCTATCCTCCGGAAATATCTATCTCTGGCTTCATTTTTCTCAGTGTTTGGAGAAGGATCATGCAGAGCCCAAAATTCCTCAAAAAATACTTTCTTGTCCTCATAATCATCTCTGATAATTTCAGATAATTTGCCGGGGGGAACTACAAAAGTCATCTGTCTGATTTTTATTTCCATTTCAATGGAATCCCGCACATAGGGATCTTCCACTAAAATTTCAATGGAAGTGGAATCCAGATTATTTGCAAATCTAATATAGTAGGTCCCGGTATCTGAAGGCAATTGAATATCTGCAGCATATAATTGATAACCCCGAAAATTTCTTGGTTCTGCTTGGAAAACTGCTAAATCTGTGTACTTAGAGCTGATATAAAATCTATTATCTGAATATCGTGAGGCACATACTGCCAATACTGTAGAATCAGGTAAAAAATCAGATGAAATTAACAGCATGCTGTCCTGAATAAAGAAAATATCCCCAACTGAGCTAACATTTTCTACAAATTCACTTTGATAACCAATCCGGGCAGAAGATTGATCATCTACAAAAATTACATTTACCAGTCCTCTCTCAAAATATCTAACCGGGAGTAATAATATATCCTCGAGTAATACAGACCATCTCAAGGTTTGACCATAATCCTGAGTGTTCCATCTCTTTTGCCAGACATCACCTCCTATGAGATTTCCTTTATCGTCCTGAACCTCGACAATGATTTTAAAAGCTGCGTTAAATACACTGTCATCCCTGAAAAAGGTTAAGTCAGTGGCATTAATCTGAAAGGGGATTAAAAATAATATAGTGGAATCAATTGGCTCCCGTATGACCATTACATCTGTAGCCATAACTGATCCCGGGATAAAAAATATTAAGAATATATTAAAAAATATTATTTTCAGATTCACATCATTATTTTACCTCAACTGGGCAATATTTAAAATATAATTTTTCAATTTAAATATTTAATGATCTTTAAAAACCAATAATACTATTTTTGTTAACTCATTATCTTACCCATCAATAATAATATAAATGACTGAACTTTCATTTCAAAGTATTGTCCATGGTTTCATTTCCTCAGTGAGGTGGTATGCCTTACTTATTAACCCCCTGTCTTCTTATCTGCGTTCAATGCCCCCTGGTGGTTGGGTGGTTCTTCATC
>LKUE01000003.1 GCA_001412365.1 Desulfuromonas sp. SDB
AATACAAAAATATGTTCAAAATTCTGCCTATGGTACAACTCAGGCAGCTTTTTTGTTCAGTGTAAAGTACTTCTAAACTGCAGTTATCCAATTTTAGTTCTGATAATTATCTATTAATATCTAACTCAGGATTCTTTTCTTGGATCAAATTGACAATTTCTTCTACAAAAGTTCTTGCTGATTTAAGTGCATCTTTTGCTTCCTTTTCCGAACAAGGAGTAAATGGTTCGTATATAAATAGGTGTCTTTTTTTCCTCATATTATTGTACATTTTCAATAGATTATTCTGATTTTCATTGAATATTACACTGGTAAATCTTATTACAGTTAAATGTTTATTCTTTACCTCAGGTCGGTATCCTTGACTGTTCATTAGAGCAATACCTGAATGTAGCATTGCATTGTAGGCATAAGTATATGTACAGTCATTGTCAATTTTTAAATTTCGTTCCGATGTTTCTAAATCTTTCTTGGCTCTATTGATGAACTCTTTTATAGTTTTAAAATCAACATTACATGGTTTGATCAAATTTTGTCTTAATAAATCAGATATACTGTTATTGAAGATCATTAATAGTACCTATTAAGAATATTTTATCTTCAGTTAAAATATTTTTTAAAAATTCAATTTTATTCTTTTTTTGTTTAAATTCACTTTTTGTATACAAAGTGAAATTTATATCTCTACCGAATTTCATCTCTAAATCAGTTAAACAAGATGCTATTTCAGAAGAATCCACATTACCGATTATCATCAAATCAATATCACTGGAAACCCTTTGTTTATCTTTGGCAAAAGATCCATATATAAAAGCAACTTCTAAATCATTAAATTCTGATAAAGCTTCTCTTATTCTTTGAAATATACCGGAAGTTTTCATAATAATATTTTTTAATTCATTATAGAGGGGATGTTGATGATTTAGTTTATAAAAAACTAAATTACCAACTCTCTCAGTTAGCAGTAAATTGTCTTGTTTAAATTTTTTTAATTCTCTGCTTATACTGCCCACCGAATGACCTAATAATCTTTCTATTTGCCTGGTATAATAGCTTTTTGATGGATTAGTAAAAAATAAAGTCAATAAATCTCTTCGAATTTTAGATTTGGTAACATATAAACTTTCTAACAATGTTCTCCTTTTTGAGAACAATTGTACTCAATATTGAAAACAAATCAATAAAAATTTAGGACGTTTGCTGAAATTTTCAATTTCAGCTTTGAGTTCATTCTGAACTTTGACAATGAATATTTTTAATATATTTTAGGGAATGTCTTATCATTCCTCTCAATTTCTTTTCTGTAACAACTTCTTTATCCATAGGATCACCAAGATTTTCCAATTCTTTGATGAGGAGAGGATCCAGTTTTAGCAAATTCAATATCTGGGTTACTCTTGCACGGGATATTCCCAGTTTCTTTGCCAATTCCGCCTGATTCCTTACTTCTCCTGAATCAATCATCTGTTGGTATTCCTTTGCTATTAGGATGGGATTTCGGTAGGTTTTTACAGATTTTAAAGTGAGATTTTATAAAGTACTCGGAATACTAATAAATTGAAAATTTGCCAAATCTGGAAATATCTGAATTTTTTATAGAATAAAAATAAATCCCCGGTTGATAATCAAGTAATTCAATACTGTAGAAATTATCAGTGGAATATCTAAGTTGTTGGTTATTTATTATTCTTCCCGATAAATCATAAATTGAAAAATCAATATCTTTATCAGTATCCAAGACAAATGAAACAATAGCATTTCCGGAACTCAAATATTCAATGGCAATCTGATTGGGATTGTATGTTGGAGAAGAAATATTTTCTTCCACTCCTAGAGTATTCCCCAAAGAATCAGTTTTTACAACATAAACATCAGCTCCTCCTGATCCGTAAGAGTGTGTATAACCAACCATAATATAACCACCATCAGGAGTTTGCTCAATATCATTGAATGCTTCATTCCCACTTCCCCCGTATGTTCTGGACCATAATGAATCACCAGTGTTATCTAACTTTAACAAAAAGCCATCATTATTATAACTACCTGCCAACAGGTAATCACCATAGGTGTTTTGCTCAATACTGGTAATATCGAATCCTACAAATCTCTTGCTCCATACCGAATCACCTGCTATATCTGCTTTAAGTATAGTTACGGTGTCATAATGATCAGTATAAACCAGTACGAAACCGGAATCAGAAGTGCTGCAAATATCTGTGACAATATAAAAGCCATAATACTTTGTCCACAGTGAATCACCATTTTTATTGAATTTGATAACTGTTTTATAATAGTGCGGTTCAAACCAACCACCGGCAATAAATCCGCTATCATAAGTGGTGTCTGCACACAATATGCCACTTTCTTCTAAATATTCTTTCTCCCAAATACTATCCCCTAAGGAATCAACTTTTATGAGAAAAGAAATTGAATTACCTAAACCAGAACATCCAAAGATTGTTAAATTATTATTTTCTGATTTAAAAATTCTTAATCCCCTTGAGTATTGTCCTCTATAATATAGTTTATTCCATTGAATTTCTCCAGATAGTGAAATTTTTGAAATTAAAATGGGACTACTGTCATTTTAATGGATCCATATCTAA
>LKUE01000004.1 GCA_001412365.1 Desulfuromonas sp. SDB
AGATTGAAAAAACAACTGGCAGACTTCTGCAGAAATAGTGAAACCTGGAGGGACCGGAAGTCCAAGATTGGTCATCTCTGCCAGATTTGCTCCCTTTCCTCCCAGGAGATCTTTCATTCCGGCATTTCCTTCAGCTTTTTTATTTCCAAAGAAATATACAAATTTTGTTTTTTGCTTACTCCGCTTTACCTTTTTCTTGCTAGGCATATTTATCCTCCGTTAATTCATATACATACTAATTCCGATGTGATGACTCCAACCAAGATCAACCATTGGCACTATTGCATAATCAAGATTAAAATTTCTCCAGGACAATCCGCATCCAAATGTCATTCCACCAAGTATTTCATTAGATCCGCCGGTCTTCCATTCTGATCCTTTGGCATTATATCCAAACCGGAGTGCAATTAATTGGTGAGGTTTCCCTTCAACTCCTAAAGCCCATAAAAAACGAGTATCCGATGCTTTATAAAGATCAAAATTTAACTGATATAAATTTTGTTGATAAGAAATACCTCCTGAAAAAGTAAAGGGCAAGTTATCTTTTTCAGTATCATAAGCACTAAGTTGAGTTCCCAGATTATCTGCCATTGCTCCTATGGTCAATCCGGGAAAATCTTTGATATGGTATCTGGCTCCCAAACCTACTGCAACTGCAGTGGCGTTGTATTCATCTACCGAGCTATATAAAAATTTACCGCAAATTCCCACATCCACATCAGGCATAACCTTCAGGGCATAATTAATTTCGGGCACTATTACTGAATAGCCGAATTCACCCAGGTCATTTCCCAGTTCATCTCTCTTTTCAATTCCTGGTGAAGTTAAGTAACTTATGCTAAATTGTAATTTGCCAAAACTGAAAGGTTTTTGGTAGTAGATATTGCCGATGTGAGTGGAGAGTATTAAGTATTGGTAGGATGAACCAATCTTCTGTAAACTATCTAAATAACCCGCTGGATTAATACCGAAACTTTCTCCGGCAGCTACACCTGTTCCTCCCATTGCATAGGATTTAGTAGTACCCCTGATTTTTAAAAAAGAAAAACCGCAACTTCCTGCGTCACTGTAAGGATCAGCACTAAATAAGGGGTTAGGGATTATGTTAATCAAAATGAATGAACTGATCAACATGAATATGGCAATGGATTTGTTCATATTTTCCTCCATTATTAAAAAAATAGTTGGATCAATATGTTATCATGGTTTCATGATCAAACACAACGTCCAAAAAATTCAAAATTTATATAGATTTCTACATTATTAGAATTAAAAAAGCAATGGTTT
>LKUE01000005.1 GCA_001412365.1 Desulfuromonas sp. SDB
TTTACCATGTTACTGGGATTACCGCTTGTCATTTCCACCACCGGACAATCCACCAGTGGCATGCATCCCAGGAGCCATAGACGAAGTTCAGGTAAAAGAAGAAGAGGAAGATGATGATATCCCCTTCTAATAATGTCAAACGAATCGCTGATTAATTTATATAAAAAGAGTGGGTTCTGAAAAAATAATTAAAAAGATACTGAGTTTTTAGATAGAATGCTCTTAAATATGAAGCAATAACTTTGCCAAACCACAAAATGCACAGGACGCAAAACAGCATGCGCCTGTGATTTTAGCGTTATCTCAAAAAATTGTTGACATTTGTATATAATCAATATATACATAAAGTGCTTTGGATAGATATATATTATTACAGGAATGTATCGGTTTCGAATGGGATCAGCACAATGTTGAGAAGAATTGGGAGAAACACAACGTAACTCCTCTTGAATGTGAACAGATTTTCTTCAACCAACCACTTGTTATAGCTGATGATACTAAACACTCTCAAACTGAACAGCGATTTTATGTGCTGGGAAAAACAGATCTTGGTCGAAAACTGTTTGTCGTTTTTACCATCAGAAAGAAAAAAATCAGAATTATTTCCGCCAGAGACATGAACAAAAAAGAAAAAAGGAGCTATGAACGATATGCCTAAGAAAAAAATTCCCGTTTTCAAAAGTGAAGAGGAAGAGAGGGAATACTGGGCAAATCATGATTCCACGGAATTTATTGACTGGTCAAAAGCTCGGAAATCTACTTTATCAAACCTAAAGCCCTCCTTAAAAACCATCTCAATACGACTTCCTGAAATTATGATCGAAGAGTTGAAGTTACTGGCCAACAAACGAGATGTGCCTTATCAGTCCCTCATGAAAATGTTTATTGCTGAACGCGTAGAGCAGGAACTAAACAAATAATTAAAAGAGATAACAAGGGCATCCAGCTGATGCCCATCGTTATCTCTAAAAAATAAAATAATATTTGACAATACCTATAAATTGCACCACAATATAATACAATGACATACATGTAATACAAGGAGATACAATATGAGTAAGTCTTTATCTGTGAGGATTCCCGATAAACTCGCTAAAAAATTGGATTCTGTTGCTAAAGAGTCAGAAAGATCAAAATCTTTTCTAATCCAGAAAGCTTTGGAATCCTTTCTGGAGGAACAAGCAGATTTACAGATCGCACTTGACCGCTTACATGACACGACTGATGAAATTATCTATCTTGAAGATATGAAGGAAGAACTTGAAATATAAGATTACATTTAAGAGATCGGTTGTCCGTGACTTAAAAAAAATAGGTAAAAAGGAAGCAGAAAAACTCTTAAAGAATATCGCTAAACAACTCCCTTCAGAAGCAATAAATTGTCCTCAATTAAAGGGTAGGTTTAAAGGATTAAGAAAATATCGCATAGGAAACTATCGAGTCATTTTCGCTCTACTGAAAGATACAGTTCTTATAACGAGAATCGGCCACAGAAAGATTATTTATAAATAGAGATGACAAAGAGTTCCACCAGAATTTTGCATAGCCTTGTGGCAATGTAAAATCGGTGAGTTTGGACTTTAGTCCTTATAATAAAAACAAGGCAGTATACTTAGAACGAGATGGAAATAACGATTACATTATACGTGACTAATCGAGATGATTGGCGGATTTGGTTGGAGAAGAATTACCAAACCGAAAAAGAAATCTGGTTGGTTTACTACCAGAGGCAGACCGGAAAACTCCGTTTTCCGTATAATGATGCGGTAGAAGAAGCACTCTGTTTTGGTTGGATTGACAGCATTAATAAAAATCTAGATGAAGAACGGAATGTTCAACGGTTTAGTCCGAGAAAGCCCAATAGTGAATACTCTCAGACGAATAAAGAGAGATTAAAAAGACTCATCAAACAGGGAAAGGTAATCCCTGCAGTACTGGATGGTTTGGAGGATATCGATTTGGATAAATTTGAGTATCCCTCTGATATCATGAAAGCTCTTCGAGAGAACCCACGGGCTTGGGAAAATTATCAGAAGTATTCGGGGGCATATCAGCGGATTCGGATCGCATACATTGACAACGGCAGGAAAAGACCTGGTGAGTTTGAGAAACGGCTAAAGCATTTTATCCGGAAGACAGAACAGGATAAGCAATACGGTTTTGGGATTGAAAATTACTATTAGGAAACTGGTTTACCCTAAATGCTGGTTAACAAGGGTGTGCTGATCAATAATAGTTAGATTTAATCAGATATTGTAAAATATAAATTTTAAATAGAAGTTGAAGTCAGAGAAAAAAAGAGGAAGAAAGAAATGGAGAGAAAAATACCACCAAAAACATGGATAAACCCCAATATTGAAGTATTTAACAGCCAAATACATGGCAGGGGCTTAAGGGCAATAGCCGACATCAGACAAGATGAAGCGGTGTTAACTTGGGGAGGAGAATGCTATACTGATAAAAATGGTGCTATTGCCGCTCAGCGCCAGGGCAAAG
>LKUE01000006.1 GCA_001412365.1 Desulfuromonas sp. SDB
ATGTAGGCAATTTTTTTCTTTCCCACAAAATCAAAATGAGTATTTTTAAATATTCTTAACATTTTTTATCTCCTTACTAAATACTCAATTTCTCGGTATTAGGTTTGGCTAAGATAGAATCGAAGAATACTCTGCTTACAAATATCGCGGTGAACATATTAACTACCAAGCCCACACTTAAAGTAACTGCAAATCCCCGGATGGGACCTGTCCCAAACCACCACAGAATTAATGCTGCCAGTAAAGTAGTAATGTTTGCATCTAAAATGGTGACAAAGGCTTTGGAAAAACCTAAGTCCACTGCTTTTTTAGGAGTCTTATTTTGATCCAGCTCTTCTCTAATTCTCTCAAAAATTAACACATTGGCGTCAACCCCTGCACCAATAACCAAAACCAGTCCAGCCATTCCGGGCAGGGTCAGAGTAAGATTAAAACCAGATAAGATAGCTAATAGAAAAACCATATTCAGAACCAGGGCAATATCCGCTACAATTCCACTAGCCCGGTAATAAATTAACATAAACAGTAAAATTACCGCCCCTGCTATCAGCATGCTTCTCACCCCTCCCTTCACTGAATCCGCTCCTAAGCTGGGACCCACTACAAAACTCTCTTCAATGTCTGCCCGTGCCGGCATCCTTCCTGCCTGGAGAACTGAAGCTAATGCCTTGGCATCTTCCAAGGTCCCCTTGCCCAGAGTTATGGTGGAACGCCCATTTAGGATGGGACCTTCTACAGAGGGAGCGGAGTATATTTCATTGTCCATCACAATGGCAATTCTTTCCCCCACATTTTCAGAAGTAATTCTTGCCCAATCCGATCTGGCACTTCCTCCAATTTCCATATCCACCCTGGGTTCAGAAGGATTATTGCTGGTTCCCAAACCAGCTTGGGCGGAGGATATTGCCCCTCCTGGAATTTCAGGGATTGCACTAACCAGAAGCAATTCCCGGTAATTTGAAATTCCGTAATCTTCTCCATCCATTTCCCTGGTCCATAACAAAACTGAACCGGATGCGGAATCGGCAATCCCTCTTTCCCTGGCTTCCATAACCAAAGAATCCAGATATTTCCAGTCATCTGCTTCGCAGACGATCATTGAGCCACCCGGAAATGTTTTAAGCAGGGCGGAGAACCTGCCGTTAAATTCTTGATCTATTTCCGAAATAACATCTCTCAATCTGGTGATATTTTTAACCACTCTGAATTCTAAAACCGCAGTTGTTCCAATTAGTTTCCGGGCTATACTGGGATCCATTTCCCCGGGGAGTTCAACCACCACATAATTATTTCCCTGAACTTCAATTACGGGCTCACTTATCCCGTATTTGTCCACCCTGGATTGAAGTATTTCCACTACCTGGTGAACCATTTCCGGTCCGCCTTTGCCAGTGGTGTCAACTACCAGAAGAAAATGTGAACCACCTTCTAAATCCAAGCCCAGATGAATAGCTTTTTTTCTTAAAATCATATTCTCCGGAGAATATCTCTGTTCTCTTTCCAAGCTGTAATATCTCCAAGTAAAGGAAAGTTGCCATAAAGATATCCCCAGAACTGCTATAATTAAAACTATTTTCCAGATGATACTTTTTTTCATACTATGGGGACCTCCCACTTATAAATTATGTTAATAATGGACTTAAATAATCAGAATTGGTTATTCTAACACTTTAATTAATACTGTCAATAAAAAAACATCTTCAGGGACTAAATTTATCAACTAAAATTTATCAATTAATCTAAAAATTATTGTTTTTATGTAAAATAACTAAATTTTCACCCTTGATATTTAGGTTGACTTGAATAATTAACCAGAGTATATGTTAATTTCTTAAATAAAATGAAAGTAATTGATCTTTTTCTAGGAATATTAATTGTTGTTGTCGGAATAGTTCTGAAAATCTATTCTAATTTTTCCGGCAATCGCTTTGTGATAAGAGGAACGTCAATTGACGCTTCTCCGGTTGTAATTATTGTGGGGGTAGTGGTAATCCTCATATTTTCAGCAGTTAAGTTAAAAAACCGGTTTAAATAGTAAATTTTATGGATAGAATATTTTACTCTTTACTCTCAGTACCGATTTTAATTACCAAGTCACTAGTGCCCTATTCTTCCCTGGGGGCAATAATTATTCCAGTGGTCGGAGTTCTTATTATAACCATAATTCTCAGCTTTATCCTTACTCCCTATCGAAAATATTTTAAACTGCTTATTTTTATTTATTTCCTGTTTGTTTCAGTATTGCTTATTTACCAGGGTATAAAACCAAGACCTCCTGAAGATATCATCAGCAGTGATTTACGGGAAAATCGAAATTATGCAATTACTATCTGTTTATCTTGCATAGGAATTGAATAATGAAGAAAATTATCAACAAATTGGTTTACTTACGACCTCTGTTCGGGTTGGCTGGATTTATAATCTTCAACAGTTATTTTATCGGATTTTTAAAAGGAATATATACCGGAAATAACAAAAGATTCTGTGCTCCTTTTATCAACTGCCACAGCTGCCCTTCTGCAACTTTCGCCTGTCCTGCCGGTTTAATCCAGCATTATCTAAGTTATCATCATTTGTTTAAAATATGGTTAATTCCCAAATTTGTTATAGGAACCCTTGTATTAATTGCCCTGATTGCAGGAAAAGCAATTTGCGGATGGATTTGTCCGTTTGGAACCATCCAAACCCTTTTGTACCGTTTGAAATCAGTGAAAATACCCCTTTCTCCCAAATTACATTTTATAAAATATGTGGTATTCATCGGACTGGTAATTTACTTGCCGGTATTACTGGGAGCACCCTGGTTTTGTAAGCTTTGTCCGGTAGGTTCACTGGAAGCGGGAGTACCGTTGATATCCTTCGGCACCGGATCTGTTCAACTAAGAGAAATTGCAGGGAACCTGTTTTCCATTAAATTAGCTTTCCTTTCCCTGTTCCTGCTATGGTCAGTATTCAGCAAACGTCCCTTCTGCCGTCTTTTTTGTCCCATCGGCACAATTTATTCCCTGTTCAACAAGTTCAGTTTGCTTGAAGTTAAGGTTGATGATGATAAATGCATTCACTGCGGTAAATGTAAAAAACTATGTCCCATTGAAAATGAAGCTCCCCTTGCCGCCCGTTCAGTGGACTGCTTTCTTTGTGGGGAATGTGTAAGAATCTGTCCTACCGATGCAGTTAAATACGGATTTCGTTATTCCGATCTGATAATTCCCCGGTCTCTTAAACCCAATGATAAACAAAAACCGAACAAAGCATAAAATAACTCAAGGGGTTTGATATTAGAAGATTTTTAAATAAATATTATTTTTTCAGAAGATTTCCCCGGAAGCTTTCATCAGAATATCATCCTGACAAAATAGTGACAGGAATTATTCTCCTATTGATTTCGCTATCCCTGCTGTTCTCCCAAACCAATGATTCACTGACCATTAATACCATTACCCGAAGCATGTATTTCTATGTACGGAGTAATATGTCCCGGATAACCAGGGAAAAGGTGCTTATTCCGGAAAGAGGGGTGCTGGTGGAGGAGTTGTACTACGACAGCATATTTTTGGGGATTGATTCAGTGATTACCGTGCCTGATTACCAGGAATATACCTATACCACCACTCTGAAAAACAAGCTGGCTCAGTACACCACTGCCTTTCTCCAGCAGCAGGCGGCAATAGCTAATCAGGGTTTAATTCCGGACATCGAACTTCCCATCCGCCTTCCCACCGCCCTTGCCGGCATAATCGGTCAGGGAGGGAATCTGAGAATAAACGGAAGACAGAGAATTGAATTTGGGGGGAGCCAGTCCACTGATCTCAATGCAGTGCAGACTGAATACACCCAGAACGATTTTCTACCCGAACTAAAGATGGAGCAGCAGCTCCAGGTAAATCTCCAGGGGACTATCGGGCAGAAAATCAGCGTATTCGTTGATCACAACAGCGAAGCCCAGTCCGAGTTGAGAAATCAAATCCGGCTGCAGTACAAGGGCTATGAAGATGAAGTAATTCATCTGGTGGAAATGGGGCATACTCAGCTTTCCCTGCCCGGAACCGAGTTAATCGGCATGCCTGCCATTCAGATGGGATTATTCGGAATAAAATCGGAGATGCAGTTTGCCGGTCTCAATGTAATTGCCATTGCCACTAAAGAAGAGGGAAAATCGGAAAGCAGAACCTTTGTGGGGCAAGCCACCGAGGACTCGGTGGTGTTATGGGACACTGATTACATCCGCAGGCAGTACTTCTGGCTGGGACAGTACGGATCGGATAGTGGAAATGTAAATTACTACGATACAATTTTAGGAATAAAAGTTTGGGTTGACGACAACAACGCCGCCAACAACAACCAGACCGGTGCGCTTTACGGATACCTGCACTTCTACACCCAATCCGATTCCGCGCTGGGAGACTCGGTGGGTTGGTTTGATTTCAAGGAATTAAATGAATTTTACTCTTTCGACTATAAAAATAACATTCTGGAACTTAACTACCAGCTTACCTCCAGTTATAAATTGGGAGTGTGTTACATCGTGGGAAGAAGAAATATGGAAAACGGTCCCATAGTGCAGACCGATACCATCGGTACCTGGAAAAGCACTTACAATCAGGGAGATACTGTTGAGTTGAAAGTTATCAACCCTCAGGTGGAAAGGACTTATTATCCCACCTGGGACTTGCAGCTGAGAAACCGCTACTCTCTGCAGTCCTCCGCCATTGTCCCCGGATCATTTTCCATGAAGATATACAAGCACATCACCGGTTCCGGAGAAGACCAGGAAACTCAGGGAGATCAAACTTATATTCATCTGCTGGGTCTTGACCAGAATGATGACGGGATTATTGACCAGGGAGAAGGATATATCAATTATGAAAAGGGATATTTGGAATTTCCCAATTTATTTCCGTTCAGTGATACGGTATTAGATGATCCTGATTCCATAATTTATGACACCACCGCTACCGATGTGGGCAGAAAGTACAAGCTGGTGATGAAGTACAAAGGGATCCGCTCTGTATTTTCCCTGGGAGCATTAAATATCTTAGAAGGATCGGAAGTGGTGACCGTAAATGGGGAGAGAATGGTACGTAATGTGGACTACACCATTGACTACGACATCGGAGTGGTCACCTTCATCACCGATAAGGTAAATGACCCTAATGCGGTGGTGAACATTGACTTCCAGTACGCCCCCTTCATCAGCTTAGCGGACAAATCCCTGCTGGGGGTGAGAATGGACTACCAGATTTCCCCTGCCCTCAGTATCGGGGGCACCGCGATGTACCGCAGCATCAGCACCAAGGAAGATCATCCCCACCTGGGGGATGAACCGAGAAATATCACCATGGCTACGGTGGATATGAATCTTTCCTTCCGTCCTGAATTCATGACCAAAGCGGTGGACATCCTGCCCCTCATTGACGCTTCCGCCCCTTCTCTGCTCACCATCCGGGGAGCATTGGCTACTTCCCGCCCCAACCCCAACACCAAGGGCTTTGTCTATCTAGATGATATGGAAGGGAATAAAATGACCATCAATCTGGGAGTCAACCGGACTAACTGGCATTTCGGAAGTATTCCTGATTCCCTGAACCGCCCTGAACTGCCGGATATCAGCGACACTACTTATTTAGGACAGATATACTGGTACAGCCCCAATGACTGGTGGACCAAGGGAGATCTAAATCCCGATCTCCCCAGCACGGAAAGGGACGATAATATCCAGGTGATGAGTGTGGTCATGGAGCAGCTGGACAGCGGAGCTGCCACCTTTGTCAGTCTTCAGCAGTGTCTTTCCAATACCGGCATGGACCTGTCTGAATTCAGGTTTCTGGAAGTTTGGGTGTACGGAGATCAGGGTAATGTGCATATAGATTTAGGTTACAACATTCCTGAAGATATTTATCGCCGGACTGGTGTAAACAACTCCATCGGTGGCAGAATAGACACTTTAGACACCGAAGATTTAAACCGCAATGGAATTTTGGAAACCGACGAAGACCGGGGGTTGGATAATGTATGGGGTGAAGATGCGCTTCAGGTAGCTGGTGATGAGTGGAATGACGACTATCCCGGTAATGTTCAGCCTTCCACCTACCGGCAGCTTAAAGGAACCGAGGGAAATGACCGCCTGGATACCGAAGATCTGAACAACGACGGCATCTTAAATGTAAGTAAAGATTACGTGGAGTATTCATTTTCAGTGGGGGGCAACGAGTTTCTGGAAATTGACCGGGGCAACGGATGGAGATTGTATAAAATCCCCCTGCACGACAGTTTATCCAGCACCTACATTGGTTCACCGGACTGGGAAAGGGTGAGATATGCCCGTCTGTGGATTGACAGCTTTACCGACCAGACTGACTCCTTATTATTTGGAGAGATATCCTTGACCGGAAACAGATGGAGAAAGAACAGCATTTACTCCCTGGATTCTGTAGCGGATTCACTTCCCGGAGAGTATTTTGAGGTCACCACCAAAAACAACTACGAAGATCCGGATTACTATCCTCCCATTGACCCGGGAAGGGATGACCTGGGCAATGAAAAGAGGGAAGGATCCCTGGTGCTGATTGCCAAAAATCTCAACCACAACCGGGTAGCCAGCTGCTATTACTACACCAGTGTTTTTGAAAACTACAATTTGTACAAGGAAATGAAGGTATGGGTTCACGGCAACGGGGAAGACGGGTATCTGTTTTTGAGAATTGGAGGAGACACCTTAACCTACTACGAATACCGCATGAGAATACCTAATGGCTGGGAACAGGCGGTAATTGACTTTGACCAGTTCATTGATCTCAAGAAGACCATAGAAGGAGATACCACCGGTTTTTGGAATGAGGGCAATTACTATATTCGGACCTATAATGCGGGAAAACCCTCCCTGACCAAAGTTAACCGGTTAACCCTGGGATTGGTGGACGATGTTCCCAACACCCAATTTGACAGTATTGAAATATGGGTAGATGAGTTGAGATTATCATCTCCCTACCGGGAAACCGGTCTTTCCGGAAACATCACTCTCAACGCCACCTTCTCCGACGTGATGACCTTAAATGCAACCTTAAACTACACCGATGCCAATTACCAGAAAATCACTCAGGAACAGGGTACCGGAACCAACAACATCAACTACACCTTAAACGGAACTTTTCAGGGGGGTAAATTTTTTCCCTACCGGTGGGGGGTAATCATACCGGTTACCGCCAGTTATACCAATTCAAGATCTGTGCCCAAATTTTACCCTGGTTCAGACATCCGTCTTGATCCGGAAGAATCCGAAGATCAGTCCACCCGCTCCAATACTACCAGTATATCTGCAAGCTTTTCCAAGGGGACTCCTTCTTTAAACCGTATTCTGGCGTTAACTGTGGACAATATCCGGCTTACCGGAAACTGGACCAAAACCAATACCATAACTTACAATCGCGCGGATACCACTATAACCAAATCCGCCTCTTTCAGCTGGTCCTATGCCCCGGTTTTACCTACAATTAAACTTTTAGGTCAGGAAATCGGAACTTTTCCCGCTACTTTATCTGTAAATTCCAGCTATCAGGCAAATGAAATCCGATCCCATCTAATACCCGACACCAGTGAAAATTTAATTACCGATTACCGTTCCGAAGTCCTCACCAATACCTATGTGGTGGGTTATAATCTTTTAAAACCGCTGACTATCACCTACACCTTCACCCGCAACCGGGATTTAACCCTGGAAGATGCGGGTTTGTTGGGGACAGAGATTCTGCGCAATCAAAGAGTATCTGTGCGATACACTCCGGTTCCTGTGCAATTTTTAAGACCGACCTTATCTTTTGAAACCAATTACGGTGAAGACAGCCGTCCGGAATTAAAGCAAATCACCGATACCACTGATATTCGGAATGTCAGCAACTCCAACACCATTGCCTTTTCCGCAACCATGAACTTCACCCGACCATTTGAATGGATTGGTCGGATAAGAGATGAAAGCAGGGACACTTCGGCAACTCCAGGTTCTCCTCAGTGGATTTTAAAGAATTTAGGAGAATTGGGCAGAAAAATCACTCCTATCAGCTTCAGTGTATCCCGGACCAGGATAACCCGTTTTTACCGGTTAATATTCCGCCCGGATTTGTTTTATCAGTTGGGGCTTAAAGAGGGAATTGATCCGGATCAAACCGGAAAGTATTCCTCTGCCAACGATTATAAAAACGTAACCTATAATGTCAATGGAAGTTCAGGCTTTAACCTCACCTACCTCACCTGCGGACTAAACTACTCCTGGTCCAGAAGTTTAGGGGGTAATATCGGAAATAAAACCTACAATATGAGTTTGACCTGGCCCCGGGTTACCTTTTCTCTACAGCAGCTGCACAAATTGTTAAAGCTTCAATCCATTCAAAGCACCACCATCAGTACCGGCTATGCCCAGACTTCCACTTATACCGGACCGGAAGGACAAGAGCCCACCCGTATAATTAAAAGTATAGATTTATCTCCGCTGATATCATTTCAGGTTAGGTGGAACAATGGCTTAAATTCAAATTTCACCATGTCCCGGACCATAACCGATACCGATAATAAAGGGGCAGTAACCACTTTAACCAGACAGGAAAGCAGCAACTACTCAGCCCTGCTCAGTTATACTTTTTCCGCACCGGGAGGTATTCCCCTTTTTGGAAATACAATTAAATTTAACAGTTTGCTCACCTTATCTGTCTCTTACCGTCTTAATAATACCCGGGAGTACTATCGAACTTCCGGGGAAAATATTTCCCTCCGTTCTAATTACTCCATCACCCCTTCTGCCTCCTATAACTTCTCACAAAACATAACCGGGGGTATGAATGCAAACTACACCCTGAACGAAGACCGGCAAACCGGCAGAAAGATAAGAAACGTAGGTCTATCCGCTTGGGCTGAATTCAGATTTTAGCCATCATGCTCTGCCCCCTCTGTAAATTTGATAATCCTCCCAACCACAGTTTTTGCGGAAATTGCGGAAGCAGACTTAATATAGCCAAACCTTCCCGGAGGATTGCCACCTTTTTAATTGTAGACATGGTGAATTTCACCAAATTATCCGAGCAACTTGATCCCGAACAGGTGAAGAAATTAGTTCAGGAAACTTTCGCCAGTTTAGATGATATAACCCAAAGAGTGGGAGGATACCTTCATCAGATAATTGGAGATTCCGGCTTATTTCTGTTTGGGATACCCCTAGCCTTGGAAAAACATTCCGAACGGGCGGTAAGTGCTGCTCTGCAGATAAAAAAAATTACTCCAGTTTTAAGTGAACAGCTGGAACAAAATATAAATTTCCATATGGCTATTCATTCCGGAGAGGTTTTCTGCGGAGATATTTTGATAAATAAATTTCATTCCTATTTTACCATCGGCGATCCTTTAAATGTAACCAGCAGAATTGAAAATATTTGCCCCGCTGGTGAAATCTATGTATCCCAGGAGATCTATAAAGCAACTAGTCATTTGTTCAACTATGAGCAGGTAGGTGCTGAAAAATTCAAAGGGAAAAAAGAACCGGTAAGTATTTACCGGTTAGTTGACCAAAGAACCCGGAGATTAAAACAACGGGGTCTTTCCTGGACAGTCATGCCCTTTGTGGGAAGGGAAAAGGAATTAAACTTGGCAATTAAATGTTTTAGCAAAAGTAAACAGAAATTACGGGGAATAATTGTCAAAGGGGAACCGGGAATCGGCAAGACCAGGTTTTTTGAAGAATTGATGTCCCAACTTCAGCCTAACCCAGTTAAATTGAATATCAGATGCATACCTTACGGCATGGATAGCTTTTGGACTTTAAGGCAGCTGGTAAACCTGATTTTAAATAAGGTTAAAGCCAGTTTACATTTAACTGATAAGATAAGTGCCCTTCAATCTGTTTTTCAAATGTTTGATCATGAGCATTCTGATTATATTGCTTCCCATTTGACTTCTCTTTTACAGCACAACCACCAGCTATCCTATCAACCCCAGCAGCTTAATTTAATTTATCATTCTATATTTAAATTAATTGAATATTTAAACAGTGAGTGTAAACAAACTGTAGTTTTAGTTATTGAAGACCTGCATTGGGCTCCCCCTCCATTTATTGATTTTCTGGAGCAAATGACCGGGGAATTGGAAAATTTAGACTTATACCTCATTTTAATTTCCAGGACTTTGCCCCACTATCAGGTTACCGATAATTTTTTAATAAATTTAGCCACCAGAAAATCATTTTTCAATATACATTTGCAGCCTCTGTCCAGGGGAGAAAGTGAGTCCTTAATAAAATTCATTTTGAATATTGACCGCATTCCTGTTTCCTTAAAATCCACTATCATCAAATACAGCGAAGGAAATCCTTTTTATTTAGAGGAATTAATTAAGATTTTATTGGAAAAGGGAATAATCTGGTATGAGCAGGGGAAATGGATTGGAAAAGAAAAATTTGACTTTACCATACCCAAAACTGTAAATGAAATTATCATGAGCAGGTTTGACCTGCTATCCACTTCAGAAAAAACCATACTGGAAATTGCTTCGGTTAATGGAACTGAATTTTTCGATCAAATGGTTTTTCAGTTATCCGGAGTTTCGGACCGGGGGATACTGGACCGTCTTTGCAAATACGGTTTTATTAACTATATAAGAACATCAACTTCCGGAAGTAATCTTAACCTCTACAGTTTTTCACACATTCTGATAAAGGACAGCATATATTCATACCAGTTGAAAATTCAGCGAAAGCAAATTCACCGTCAAATTTTACATTGGTTTGAACAAAGTTTTCAACAGCTTAATGAATATTACCCCTTAATTGCTTATCATGCCGATCAGGCAGAATTATGGAATAGTGCAGTTAATTATTACTATCTGGCAGCGATGGAAGAAGAAAAGAAATATTCATTCCAGGTAGCTGAAAAATTATTAACCCGGATTTTAGAGATCGTTCCAGCCCATCTTTCCAGACTCAATCAACCACAAGTTTTCAACTATCTTTATCATTTCGGTAAAATTGCTTCTAATCTGGGAAAAAGTAAATTGGCTTTAGAGAAGTTGTTTAGTGCAGAAAAATACTGCAGAAACAAATATCAGCGTGCTCAATTATTCTACCAAATTGCCCAAGTCTATCAAACTATCAGTGACTATTCGAAATCAAAACAGTACATTGATAAAGCTTTAGCTTTTTGCAATTTCAACCAGCCCACCAAGAAAATGAAAAAATTGATTTTCAATCTTTACCATCTCACTTCCGCCGTGGATTATTTAACCGGAAATACCACCCAGGCGTTTACACATTTACTCCAAGCGGAAAAATACATGGACAAGAAGAACCAGCAGCAGGTGATGATTCAGAACAGCCAGATGTCCGATTTACTCCACGAGAAAGGAGAAATTCAGCAAGCTCTGCAGCTGAGATTGGAGATTGAACAACTTGCCCACAAATCAAAAAATTTACTAACTTTAGCTACTAATTACAACAATATCGGAATTATTTACGGGGAATTGGGTGAAATCGAGAAATCCCTTAACTCCTACAAAAAATCTTATGAATTGGAAAAGAAGACCGGACATAAATTAGGACAGGCAATTTCATCTTTTAACATTGGAGCATATTACCTGGACTTCGGAGTGAACCGCCAAGCTAGAATTTGGTTAAACCGTTACCATGAATTAAACCTTAAAATAAACAACCAGCTAGGAGAAGGATATTACCAATTAGGTCTGGCTGAAATTGAATACAATCGGGCAAATATAAAAAAATCAATACATCACCGTTTAATTTCTAAAAGTATTTTTGCCGAACTGGATAGCAGACAAAATCAGTTCTTTGCCTTAATTGACATAATTTGGAGGTTTGGAGAAGCTGGATTAAAAAACCAAGCCCTTCAATATCAAACCGAATTACAGCAGTTGTTTGAAAAAATCAAGAAGTCAGTCCCATCCTCCGTACATGCAAATTACGATCTTATCTTAACTTATATGAAAATTCTGGATAAATCCCAAAAAATCACCCAAGCTGAATTAAAAAAATTACAAAACAATTTAAATGAAAAATCTTCCCCCTATGAAAATATTGATGATCTTTTCATGCTGTACCGAATATTTCAGGCAAAAGAAAATAGCTACAGCGAAAAATGTTTGATAAGAAGCTGCAATTTTTTAATTAATTCACATCAAGCCATTCCCAAGCCAAACTGGAAAAAAAGCTTTCTAAATAAATACATCTGTCAAAAAGTTATACAGGAATATGAAAATGTGTTCAATTCTTCTCCTGTTGACCTGAACAACTGAGTAGTAAACATCTCTTTACAAAAAATAAATTTGAACATAAAATAATGTTGCTCTTCTTGGTATATAAAAAAATTTAATATTATAAATAAAAAAAATTAACAGCATTTCAACTTTAAAACCAAGGAGGTACAATGATGAAGATGATGATGGTGTTTTTGATGATCACCACTGGGGCACTAATCCTGAATGCTTCGGTAGCACAAGATTAATTTCTACCCGCCAATATAATTGAACAGCATCAAGGCTTTGATACAGGCGAAATTCCCTCAGTAGTTAATTATTCACCGCCTCAAGCAGCTCCTGATCACGACATCTGCTTAACCGTCCAAACCCCCCCTGAAATCTACACCCCCCTGTGGTATAACGACTTGTTGGTCACCGATCAATGTCCTTGTATCCAGTCTGTCAACAAATTAGCTACTGATTATGACCAGGATGGCTTTGTCTATGTGGCTTTGTTAGCAAATCACACCGGTAATGATACCTTGTGGGTATTTCAATCCACTGACGGGGGACATACCTGGATCAAGGATTGGGAAACCTGGATTTACGGTAGTGATTTAGATATAATCAGCTACGATATGCGGATACAGAAAGAAACTGCCAATCCCTTTATTTACCTGGCAGTTGTCTACGTTCATGCCAATGACACCACCTGCACCTTTAGAAGGGTAAACTTAGATCAGTCGGTAAGTGAATGGCATTACTTCACTGATCATGCCGACATAAAGCATGTGGAACTAGATATAACCGATGAAGCAAATCCTCATATTTATTTGGTTTACTCTTATCCTTCTTCCTCATTTTATTACTTGAGTAGGCAATCCTCTGCGGACGGAGGAGCAAATTGGACATCAGGAACGGTAACTTCTGGTCAAAAAGAAGCTACTGGTTTTGACCTCTGTGCGGGACCGGATGATCAAGCTTATCTGTTTTGGCATGATGGTACTGATGATGACCTTTCCGTAGCCAGGTATATTAATTATTTCACTTCGGTAGGAGGATTTCAGTATCTTAACAATGTTTCAGATTTGTATTACGATGTGTACATAGCCTCTGCCCGTCATAATTCCTATCCCACCAACTACGTAGTGGCAGTTTACCAGGATGGCTTGAACAACAGCACTAGCACCCGATCCTGGGAAATTGTATCTTCAGACGGAGGTCAGAATTTCTCTGCTCCCTCTCATTTCCTGGTGGGAGACAATCATGCCATTCACCCCTTTGTTGCCTGTACCCGTTGCGGAACATCCGACCAGTTCGTGGGTTATGTTACTCAAAGATGGTCAGGGGAAGATTCAGTAATGGCCGGTTATAAATCATCCCAGTCTGCCGGGTGGAGTAATTTAGGTTACAAAAATGATCACCGGGCTACCGGAGAAACTTCACCCCAGGGAAATTATATCTTAACCGGCTTAGGTGGAGGAATGTACTTAATTTACCGGGAATTCGGTTCAAACAACATCTGGTATGACCGGGCAAGTTATACCTCGGCGGTGGAAGAAATAACATCACCGGTAGTTAATGTTCATACCGGATTTAACCAGATGATGTTCACCTTGAATTTCCCCTCAGAAACCACCGGAAAATTGATGATTTTTGACTTGACTGGAAGAAATGTTAACACAATTTATCAGGGTAAATTCAATGAAGGTGAAAATTCGTTCCGTTGGGATTATCTAAATGACGATATTTCATCAGGCACTTATATCATGCTGCTGACTACCCCTGAGCATTCCTATTCTCATAAATTCAGCATATTGAACTAAACTTGAAGAGGAGGGATCAAACCCTCCTCTTTTCTTTTTTTTTATTAGAATTTTGCAGCAAGGGGCATTCGCCAGCCGGAGCCAAAGGCTTTAGAAGTAATTTTAATTCCGGGTGCAGCTTGTTTACGTTTGTACTCATTGTGATTGACCATTTCAACCACTTTTTCCACTGTGTGCCGGTCCAACCCTTGGCCAACGATTTGATCAACGGATTCTTGTTTTTCCACATATAAATACAATATTTCATCCAAGAGTGAATAGGGAGGAAGGGTATCCTGATCCAGTTGATTTGGCTTTAACTCAGCAGAGGGGGGTTTGGTAATGATATTCAGCGGAATTCTCTCTTTTTTTAAATTGACGTACTCAGCTAAATCGTAAACCATTGTTTTAGGGACATCCGACAACACCGCCAGTCCCCCGCTCATATCTCCATATAAGGTGCAGTATCCCACTGATAACTCGCTTTTATTTCCAGTGGAAAGAACCAGATAACCGTATTTGTTGGAAAAAGCCATTAAAATATTCCCTCTAATCCTCGCCTGGATGTTTTCTTCAGTGACATCAACCTTTTTGTTCTCAAACCACGGGGCTAATAAATCCAGGTAAGACTGATATACTGAATTAATCCTGATCAGCTTAAAATCAATTTTCAAATTTTCCGCCAATATTTTTGAGTCAGATATGCTGTGCTCTGAAGAAAAAGGAGAAGGCATTCCTATTCCCAGCACATTATCAGCACCCACTGCATCAACTGCTAAAACACAGGTAACTGCTGAATCAATTCCTCCGGATAATCCCACCACCGCTTTGCCAAAGCCGCATTTACCCATGTAGTCTTTAATTCCCAGAACTAATGCCTGGTAAGCAGTTTCAACTTTATTTAGTTCAGGATAGCGATCCTCCCCGGGAGAATCTGAATTTATCAATAACGTCTGCTCCCGGAAAGAGTTTAAAACAGTTTTGAATCTACCCGAGGAGTGAAGATAAAAACTAGTTCCGTCAAATACTAAATCATCATTTCCCCCCACCTGATTAACATAGATAATATCCGCTCCGGTAAAATTGCTAATTTGCTGAAATATCTGTTTTCGTTGAGATATTTTTCCTAAATTAAACGGAGAAGCGGAAATATTGATTATCAAACTCACTCCCAGATCTTTTAATTTATCATTGGGGTAACCAGTTCCTCCCCAGGCATCTTCACAAATGCTGATTCCTATTAGTTTTTGTTTGTACAATATTGAATTAATTTTTTCTGCCGGAGTAAAATATCTTTTTTCATCAAAAACATCGTAATTGGGAAGTAAACTCTTAGCCTGGGAAAAAATTACTTCACCTTTTTCCGCTAATACCGCGGTATTGTACAATTTCTGATTACGGTACTGAGGCAAGCCCATTATAAAACCTAGCCCGGGGTATTTTTCAGAATAATTAAGAATTTCCTTGAAATGATAATTCACATTATCAATAAACCATTTTTTTTCCAGCAAATCCTTGGGGGGATAACCGCATAAAAACAATTCAGAAAAGACAACTAAATCCGCTTTATGATCATTTCCCTGATCTAAAATCTTTTTAGCCTTTTCTGCATTCCCTATTACATCTCCCACCGTAGGATTAAGCTGAGCAATAAGTATTTTCATAAATTTCCTCTATAAATCATATCTCCTCCATGATGATAACAGATTAATTGCCCCTCCTGCATAGAAAAGATGATCATATTCATCTCTGAACGGGCACAATCTGACCATAAAACCGCCTTCCACTGAAATCGAAGTTTGATAGTAAAGAGCTTTCTCCACAACCAAAGCTAATCCGGAACTTACCACCCAGGTTTTATTATCCTCATTTCCGGCAATACCTAAAAATGACGTTTTCCACCGTACATAAATTGCCCCGGGATACTGGTACACTCCAAATTTTGGAATTACAATGATCTTACCTGCACCGCTATCGGGGACATTTCTAAAATAAGGAGGATTGCCCAGTGGCACTGCCCAGTAAATTGATATAGGCAATAAATTATAGGTAGTTTCATTATAAGCTGATGTATCTTGGTTAGATGATAATATTTCAAAAAATTCCAAACCATAACCAATTTTACTATTTAAACTACCCCCTGCTGCACTTCCTAAACATAAACGGTTGAGATTATATCCTCTAAAATATTCAAATCCGCAAATTTTCAGCCAGTTTTGATAATAATGGTTATGATCTTGACAATTCAGTTGGTAGGAAAAAATATTTAAAATTAATAAAAAAAATAACCCATTCAAAATTATCCGCCTTGTATTTATGTAGATAAGATACCAGAATTTAACATTTAGGTTAATTATAATATAATTATTATCTTTTTTTCTAAAAACTAATACAAATTGTTTTTAAATTATTAAACAGTTTGATTACAGAAATTTCCGTGTTCTGTCCTCCGGAGTGGTGGTGGGATTAGTGTAAATTCGTGTTCCTGGTTGGGAGGTAGGGCAGGGATTGGTGTAAATTAGTGGTAAAATATTCCA
>LKUE01000007.1 GCA_001412365.1 Desulfuromonas sp. SDB
CAACAGGACCAGCAGGATCAGCAGGACCAACAGGACCAGCAGGATCAACAGGACCAGCAGGACCAGCAAACTCAAGGTCAAATGACCCCTGAACAAGCTGAACGTCTTTTAGATGCAGCTCTTAATGCCCCCGGTGAAGATTCATTATCTCCGGTGAGAATTAAAGGTTTTCCTTCAGGCACCTGGTAGAAAAAATATGAATAAGCTAATTATTTTCTTAATATTTTTAGTTACAGTCACAAATCAACTGATCTCAGTAAATATTGAATTTTCTCCTTCTGAAATTTATTCACAGCCGCTGGAAAACTTTCATTTTCACCTGCGGGTAGATCTCCAGGATAATCAAATTTTACACGGTATCAGCATTGAAAAACCCGATGAAATACAACTAACCCAAACAGTTACTTCAACCAGCACCATCATTATCAACCGCAGAAGCAAGCACATCAATAATTACACCTATAGCGGTTTTTCAGTTTCAGGAGGTCAATTTACCGTGAAATTTATCATTGATATTCAAACTGACGGTAGAATTGAAAAATTTCAGAGGTTGATCAACATCACTATTGGAGGAGATTCAATAACCTTCAAACAAAATATCACCACCGGTGCAAATGAAAGCCCTATACTGTCCCAACGCAGACCAGTGGATGTTAAAGTGAATATTTCCGACAGCACCCCTTATCCAAACCAACAAGTCATTGTAAGTCTGGATTGCTATTCACTGCTTAAATTTTCAAAACCACCTCAAATTATTTATCCTCCTTCATTTCAAGGTTTTTGGGTAGAACCGCTGGATTCAAATTTCCGTTATGAAGTTATCCAACAACAATCAAATAATATTTATCATTACAGTTTCCGTTGGGCGATTTTTCCTATTCAAAGCGGAACTTCTTCGATTAGTGAAGCGGAGATTGAACTGTCATTTTCTCAGTATTCCCTGCTGACCAGGGATTACAGTATTACCACAAAGCCGGTTGAATTACAGGTAAGACCCCTCCCCACTCAGGGAATACCATTATCCTTTAACGGCAGTGTTGGTCAGTTTTTTATTTCCCTGGACGCTCCGGACAGCATTGATATTGATTCAGTGGTGGAAATTCAGGCAGAGATAACCGGACAAGGTAATATCAGAGGACTACCTAATATTGAATTTCCTGAAGTGGATAATGCAAATATTTTTTATTCCGGCAATGAGATAAATTTAAATACAGAACAGGGATTGCTGAAAGGCATCAAAACAGTGAAATGGCATCTTATTCCTGAATCACCGGGAGAATTGATAATACCTCCCCTAAGTTTTGCTTACTACGATCCAAGTTTACAAAATTATATCACCACTTCCACCTCTCCCTGCACAGTTTACGTCATGGGAAGCAAATGTTATCAAAATGAAATTGCCGAAGAGGAAAATGATACTCTAACCCATAGATCTTTAATAAATATAATTACCTTCCCTTCTCCTCCTGATGAAGTATACTGGGCTACTTATATCTTATCCGGGTTGATTATATTAGGTTCTTTTTCTGTATCCCGATTAAGAATTTTTCAGAAAAATCCCAATAGCTCCTGGTACCGAAGAAAACATTACAAAATAAGTAAACAGCACCTGAACAAAGCAAAGAAACTTTTAAATTCCAGGAATTACAAGAAATTTTATAAAACGCTGAAATACGCTATAATTGAAATTTTACACCAGTATCCTGAATATTCAGATACTATATACAGTCTAAGAGATATTCAAAAAATAATAACCAGCATGAATTTAAATATTAAATACGATCACCTTTTTGACCGGTGGGAGAAAATCGAATTTAGCGGAGTATTGAACCATTCCTATACAACCGAAAACCTTCCCACAATTTTAGATAAAAATTTAATTAAAAAAGATTATCAATTAGTAAAATCCCTTATTGAGGAACTGTCTAAGTAAACTGATTTTTTTTAAATTAATCCTTGTACATTTAAAGACAAATTTAAACTGTTACTGCTACCACCGCAGCATAAATCTGATTGGCTCCGCCGCTTTTTACCACCCGGTAAGCTTCTGATAAAGTGGCTCCGGTGGTGAATACATCATCTACAACCAATACATTTTTACCGGTTATTTGTTCCCAGTCACCGCTTAAAGCCATGGTGTTTTTCATTTGATTTATTCTCTGGGAATAGCTGCAATCAACCTGAGGTTTATGTTTATATTTAAATTTTATCCCCCGATTAACTAAATCCATGGATAATGCAGAAGCCAGATTACGGGCAATTAAAAAAGTTTGATTATATCCTCTATCCCTCTGCTGTTTGGGAATCATGGGAACGTACAAGATTTTACATTGAGGTATCTGATTTTTTATCAGTTGGTACAGTTGTTCAGCAAATATTTCCGCTAAATTTTTAAAACCATTATACTTAAAATTTTTCACCAAATCATTTAAAGGAAAATCATAAGGTCCCAGGCAAAATACTCTGACAAAATCAGTTTCGGGAAATTTACGTAATTTCTTTTGGATAACCGGTAAGGATAATCTTTTTTGAAAATTTACAATTTCAGGATCATTTACATAACTTTCCCAGCACTGCCTGCATATACACTTTTCATTCCAGGGTTGAAGTTTACCGCAGACAATGCAATTTAAAGGAAATAAGATTTCAAAAATTTTACAGATAAAAAAGTATATTATTTTTAATAACTTTTTAACCACAAAATTTACTTGGCCGTTCTGGAAATATCCAGCAGGACCCCCAATAAGATAAAAGACATTAACATTGAGGATCCTCCGTAGGAGACAAAGGGCAGGGCAATCCCCACTACCGGCAATACTCCCAAGGTCATGGCGATGTTAACCAAAATCTGAAAAGCAAACAATGTCCCAATACCTACCACAATAAGCGAATAACTCTGATATTTTGCTTCAGTGGATAAATAAAATATCCTTCTCACAAACAGAAAAAAAAGCAGCAGTAAAATTACTGAACCAATAAAACCGCCTTTCTTGGCAATAACTGAAAAAATAAAGTCAGTGTGCTGTTCAGGAAGAAAAGAAAGCTCCCGATCTTCTAAATTCAGCATGCCTTCACCCCACAATTTTCCTGACCCGATGGCAATTTTAGACTGTAGAATATGCCATCCCGCACCGGTAGGGTCCTCATCGGGATTAATGAAAGTCATTATCCTCTTCTTCTGATATTCTTTCAACACATAATTCCAAATTAACGGACCTGACGAAACCATAACAAAATTGATCACCAACACAACAATTATAGTTACGGTTTTCTGCTTAAAAAAGATAAAGGTGACAATGAGAATTAAAAACAATATTACCATCAAAATCCAGCCCACACTGCCATAAGAACCTGTAACCAGAATGATGGACAATGATATCGCCAGACAAGGAGCGATTAAATAGATAATTGTGGATAAACCCACACCGGCAATGTAGAGCATGGACAGCAGGATAAAGATAAATACCACTGAAGTCCCCAAATCAGGTTCAGCTAATATTATCAAAAAGGGAATTAAAGTGATCAGAATTGACTCTATTATTATCACAGGATCATCTGTCTTTCTTCTCTGAATCGGCGGTAAAAGAAGAAATTTATCTTCAGACCTTATCCACTTAAAAATAAATCTTTTTATAGAATCCCAAAAAGCATATCTTTCAGTAAGATACCTGGCTAAAACAAAAATAACTGCCAATTTTGCTATATCCGAGGGCTGAGCTTTAAAAATTCTAAAATCAACCCAGCGATGAGCTTCACCAGCACCCAATCCGGGGATTAAAGGCATAAGCAAAAATATTATGGAAAAAATATAGAAAAAGTAAGAAAATGCCAAAACCGTGGTCAATCTGACCAGAAAGGTCACCAAGAACATCACAATTACCCCTACCCCAATCCAGATAATTTGCTTGATCATAAAACTTGGACCAGCCCACAGGGTCGCCTGGTTTAATGCTAACAACCCGTATATAATCAGCAAAGTTACAAGTAGGATCAAGGTTAGATCCGGCATTTTTGTAGTTTTACTTTTAAATTTCATTTTTCAAGATCAAACGGTTAACTGACTTAACTATGGTGTAGTTATCATTATCATCACCATCGAACCAGTAAATTTTTTTATTCTTCTTAAACCATACCAGCTGTTTTCTGGCATAGTGCCAGGTTGAGGTGCAAATTTTATCTGTTAATTGATTTAAACTTAACAATCCCCGGCAATACTTCAAAGTTTCACTGTATCCTATAGATGAAAACAGCCAGATTTTCTCTCCGTATTTCTGTTTCAGCTTTTCCACTTCCCGGATTAATCCCCGGTCCAACATCTTTATCACTCTAGCTTCAATTCTTCTGCGCAATGACTCTGCAGAATAGGTTAATCCAATGTAAATTGGTTGAAAAGGTTTTTTTTTCTTCTGTTTCCAATAATCTGATAACTTTCTGCCGGTCTGATAATATACTTCCAGTCCCCTGGAGATTCTGATTGCATCATTATAATGAATCCGGGAAAATGCTTCCGGATCTATCTTCTGTAACTCCCTGTAAACCTCTGGTAAACCTAGTTTATTTATTTTTTCCTTGACTTGTTCTCTAATTTTAATATCCACTTCCGGTATATTAATTACCCCTTCAAACAACGCTTTAATATATAGACCGCTCCCCCCAAATATACAGGGAAATCCTTTTTTTTCGGTGACAATTGAATTAACCTCCTGCGCATATTTAGCTGCAGAGAAGTGTTGCGGGGGATCAATAATATCAATCATATAATGGGGTATTTCATTTAACTGTTCCCGGGTAGGTTTGGCTGTACCGATATCCGCCTCCCGGTATATTTTCCTGGAATCTGCTGAAATCAGGTAGTCGTTGATTTTCTCATGGTAGAGTTCTCTGGCTAAACAAGCCTTGCCGCTGGCAGTAGCTCCCACTATAACCAATATCTTGGGCTTCACTTCCTCCCAATCCTTCGGGCAATTTCATCAAGGGTAATTGTTATCAAAGTAGGTCTTCCATGAGGGCAGATATGGGGTTGGCGGCACAAAAACAAACTGCCTAAAAGTTTCTCCATCTCGGATAAAGTAAGTTTTTCCCCCGCCTTCACCGAACCTTTGCATGCCATCATGGATACTGAACGGATGTAGAAATTCTGATCATCATCAGTTTTCAACAAGTCTTTTATTAAGACCTCAATTTCATCAGAAGAGGTGTTTTCCAATCCCATGGGAACTGCTTCCACCATTATTGACTTACTGAAAATTTTTACCCGGAAACCAAGCTTATATAATTTATCTGCCTTGGTTTGATTAACTATTTCCCATTCCTCTTCAGAAAGAGTAACCGCTACCGGGAACAGCAATGCTTGAGAAACATGTTCCACATTATATAGAATATTTTCATACAGAATTCTTTCTGCAGCGGCATGCTGATCAATAATTAATATCCCGTCCTTAGTCTCGCTGACAATATAACTATGATGAACCTGCCATAAACTTCCTGCCTCCGGTATGGATAATTCATGGGTAGAAATTGAAGAAGATTTTGGAGAAGATTGAATTTTAAAATCAAACTCATTGTCCCGCCATTTTTTTTGATCAGACAGGAGATGAGATTTAGATTCAGCATAAGATGATTTTGAAATGAACTGGGGGGGGAGCCGTATTACCTCTGAAACCTGCTGTTTTAAGGTGGAATCAACAGTTTTTACTATAGAACTGAAAATATGGGAGGGAGCAGAAAATTTTATCTCCTGTTTAGATGGATGTACATTCACATCTACCTGTTCAGGGGGCAACTCAATATTTAAAATAAAAACCGGATACCTATCCTGAAGCAATTTTCCGAATCCTTTTCTAACTGCAGTGGTAACCGCTTTGTCCTGTACCGGACGCTGATTGACTGTAATTAAATTAAAAGGTCTCCTGGAGGCAATTTCCGGAGAGCCTAATACTCCCCATAACCTTAAGTGGGGATGTTGAACATCGAAATTGATTAATTTCTCCGCGGTTTTAGCTCCCAATATCCTGGAAACTCTTTTATTTAAAGTTTGATTTTTGTCTAAACTAAGTATTACTTTATGTGGTTCTTCCCACCTAAAACCAACCGATAAATTTATCAGGGCTAAGTTATCGAAAACTTTTTTTGCCCTTAATTTCTCCCCAAAAGGAGTTTTAAGGAATTTTCTCCGGGCGGGAACATTGTAAAAAAGATCGTGGACTTCCACCGTAGTTCCCTGAACCCGGGCAGTCTGCCCATTTTCAATAATTTTTCCGCCCTCCACAATCAAGTAATCTGCACTGGGTTGTTGACAATTGCTGACGATTTTAAATCTGCTCACTGCAGCTATGGAAGAAAGCGCTTCCCCTCTAAACCCGTAAGTTTGTAAATGCAGGAGAGAATCTAAATTTTGAACTTTACTGGAGGCAAATCTTTCCACCGCCAGAGACAGATCGGGGGGATATATGCCTGAACCGTTATCTTTTACTACTATTGACTGTAATCCCCCTCCTACCAATAACACTGAAATTTGGTCTGCCCCCGAATCCAGGGAGTTTTCCACTAATTCCTTGACTACCGAATAAACCCCCTGCACCACTTCTCCTGCGGCTATTTTGGAAATTAACAGTGAATCTAAAACAGATATTCTGTTCATCAAAAAAAAGGATTGAGATTATGAAAAATTATCAGTTCAGGAAAGATTTTCAATATCTTTGATCTCTTCTTCCACCTTTTTTCTGAAATCCTCATCTGAACAATATTGCAAAATTTTTTTCAATAAGGTTAAGGCATCTTCCCTCTGCCCTCTTTCCATATAAAGAGTAGCTAAATTTTTCATGGCATGAATGTTTTTGGGATCAATATCTAAAGCATCCTGATAGGCAATTTCTGCTTTTTCAAACCACATTTCCTCATCGGAGTGATCTTCCCACAATTCATCTTCGGCAATGTCCTGCAAGTAAACCATTCCATAGAGTACCCCGAGATTATACATAGCTTCTGAAGATCCCAGATTACCCGCCTTTTTCCAGGTTTTTTCCGCCAGTTCATAGTTTTCCTGATTTAGATATTCCATTCCCAATTCAGTTAAAATTTCCTTATTATCCGGATCTTTTTCCAGCATTTTTTCAAATTGTTCGATTTTACCCTGCGACATAATTCTCCTTTGGTTAATTTTATTTGAGGTCATTTTTAAATTTTATCTAAATTAAAAATCCTCCCATTTCAAGCTGAAAATGTATATACATAAATAGATAATCTTAAAAGCAAATTCTGAAGATGTTAAGTTAGTGATTATAAGTCTTACCTAAATATTTGTACACCATAATGTTCAGGGAATATCTGCAGATAATGGATTAACCTGGCAAGATAACCTAAAGAATAGTTTGCTATTTTCATAGGCAATTTAAACCTTAATACTCATAACATTTTATAAATTTTTTTCCAGTCTTCACTGTTATCTACTTTCTCCACACCATCCTTCTGCAAGACTCTATCTCTAACACCACCTCAGCCATCCACGGCGGTATTGCAACTACAGGATAGTTTTAAATGACAAACTGTGTTTATATCTTTTCATAAATATTAATTTTATTTTTTCAATTTAGAACCTCAGATTATTAAATGAGAAATAATAAATTTAATTGCGATCATAGCTAAATCCGGTTATGGTGAGATAATTTATTAAATACTGATAAAACTGTTTATGGAAGATAATCAACATAAAAAACTAATCCGGGTGGATATGCACGTTCACACCAAATACTCCAGGGATAGTTCAAATGACTTGGATGATATATTATCTGCTGTAAACAGTGGTAAATTAGATAAAATATTCATCACCGATCACAACACCATTAAAGGAGCAGTTAAATTATCCCGTCAATTTCCCCAAAAAATATTGGTTGGTGAAGAGGTGAATACTGACTGCGGAGAAATTATCTTATATTTTGTAAGGGAAGAGATACCCTCCGGTCTCGATTTAATTGAAACAATTAAAATTGCCCGAGAGCAGAACTGTTTGATCTCCGTTCCCCATCCCCTGGACAGATTTAGATCTTCGGCAATTGGACCGGATAATCTCAACCGTATATTAAACCTCATTGACGGTATTGAAATATTTAATTCCCGCTGCCTATGGGCAGGAGATAATGCCAGAGCTTTGACAATAGCTCAGAAAAACAAATTATTATTCACTGCAGGTAGCGATGCCCATGTGCGAAGAGAGATCGGAAGGGCAGGAATTATATGTGAAGATTTTTACGATACCCCTTCTCTGAAATTATCTCTGATCAATGCCAGTTATTTCGGCATACTAAGTCATCCCGCCATCCATCTTTATTCCACGGTGATCAAAGCAAAAAAAGATATTACTTAATCAGCTGTTTACTCTGAATTTTATTTACCTCAAGTGAATTATTTTTTGACGGTATTGAAAACTACCTGAGTGCATCTGGACATAATAAATTCCTAAAGGCAATTCTTCTCCCTGATTATTTCTCCAGCTCCAATAATAACTTTTCCCGGCATCCACATTCTGGTGAAAAACCACCCTTCCTAAAATATCATAAATTTTAATTTCCAGATGTTCACCAACCACAGACTGGGGTAGATTGAAATTTATTGATCCGCCGTCCTGGTAACTCATTCTTATTTGGTTGGGTTGATCTACTGGTTTTAATTCGACTGCAGTTTGATCAAGATATTGAAAACATGAAACTATCCAATTAACCGCCTGCTGATGCTGGATAAAGTACAGGGGATAACCATTGAGTACAAAATTAACTGAGCCTCTTCTACCTAAGGTGATCGGTTTGCCCTGGTGAACGCTGTCCAACTCCCATGCTCCTAAAGTATCCGCATCTGATGAAATAAAATATCCGGCTCTATCCATCCTGCCGTTCCAGCTGGGCAGCATTAATGCCGAGTTGATATCAACATGGGGAAATCCCTGATATCCTACACCGGATTGGAATGTCTTGGAAGTTACCACTACTGCAGAATCCAATCCCAAGAAATTCAGCATATCCTGGTCAATATCTTCAAATACCCTCCACCCAGTCAATACTAACTTCCCCCCCCCGCTGATATAGGACTGAATTAGGGTGGGATCATCAAAAATCTGGGTAGTGGAGGTATATTCATCACTATGCCAGAACACTGTAGTGTAATGTCCCAGCAGGGACAAATCGGGAAGAGAACTATTACAATGATAAATATCATAGGAAATGCCATTGAACATTTCCTGGTAAGCAGAATCTAGCATTTGATCAGTAGGCATTATGGGAGTTGCCCCGCTGCCTCCTTCACTTTCATCCACCACCAGTATATTCCGGTCAAAGGACATACTTACCGGTGAGCACATAAAGGTGTCCCCGGGATAACTTTCCCATCCCGCCGAGGTTTGATAGGTTATATAAAAGGAATACTGTTCGCCGTTATTCAGTGATCCCACTGTGTACACAGTGTCGGTTATTAAGGAAGAATTAACTTTAATATAATTTTGAAAGGGATCAGAAGCAAAGTAGACATTGTAACCAGCAGTCTGAGGAAAACTTGAACTGTTCCAATATACCACTACTTGCTGGTCCAGAGGAATAAGCTTTAATATTTCTGATGTGATCCGCTGGCGGATATTGATAAATTGGGTATAATTAGGATCAATTAAAACGGAATCATAATTAAAACAGTAATAATTCCAAGCAGTATCCACAGTAGCCTGGGCTAAAACATTAGTACACCCTCCTTCATAAATTTCCACCGGCAATTCAATAATGAAGTTGGTGGCAGTATTGGATTGAACCCAGGAAATGATTGCTATGCTGTCAGGATTGTTATCTTTGGTCAATACCTCAAAATAAAGGTTTGGAGTTCCCGTCCCGTTAAGCCACTGGTCAAAAAACCAGGTCAAATCCTCTCCCCCCACTTCTGAAAAGACACTATCCACATCTTCCCATTGTGCACATGAATCACCGTAGAGGTTTATAAATTCCTGGGCGCTCTGAAAAAATATTGAATCTCCCAGCATATATCTCAAGGCGTATAAAATACAACCCGGTCTTTCATAGGTTAGTGCTGAATAGTAATAAGCCCAGGGAGGGTTGTGAACAGGATAACAGCCATTGGTGTTTTCAAATGATATATACTCCAACCTCCGGGAATGCATGTAATCATGCATGGATTCAGTTCCTTCAAACAGTTCTTTTAACAACCCTTCTGAAAATGTAGCCCATCCTTCCGCCAGCCAGACTTCACCGTAATCCACCGGAGTCACATAATCCCCCCACCACTGGTGGGATAATTCATGGCCATGAGTTATTTCATAGCTTCCCGTACCCGTAAATAATATTTCTCCGGTCAATATATTATTTTGATTTTCCATTGCTCCGGGCAGAGTTACTTCGGAATAGGCAATTTTACAAAAAGGATAGGGACCATAGCGTTGAGAAAACATCTCGGTCATGGAATCCAATCTTCTCAAATCATAAGCGGCTAAACTGGAGTCCCCTCCATAAGTGGCAATAGTCACGGGGATGGTGTCAATATAATACTGTGACAATGTATAATCACATCCTGCAATCCCCTGAAGATAAGGGGAAAGTTTAGCCTGCTCATTCCAAAAATATTTCTTACGGTTGCCGGATAGGGTGATCACTGAATCTAAATTACCATTACTCATAACATAAAAAGGTTCAGGCACAGTTATCCACTGGGATACTTCTGCTTTATGGCGGTGGGCATCCAGACAGGGGACCCAGGCTTTTAGCCCCCAAGGAGCATGACAGGAAAAGAACAGGGATCCTTGAAACACCAACCCCCCATTACCAAAATAAGAGGGCACGGTAGAGGGAACCCCCTGATAAAATATTTCAACATCCAGGATATCTCCTGGAAAATAGTTCTGTCCCAAGCTGACTACCAATAGTGAATCGCCGATCCGGTAAAAGCTATGATTGGTATTGTTCGTTTTAACACTATCTACGGTCAAGGAAATTAAATCAAAAACGATGGAGTCGGAAGTGGTTAAATTAACCAGCTGATGATCTACTGATCCGCTGATATAATGGGTTTGTGGATTGATTTCCAAATCCACTATCCTGCAGTTATTGAACCAGCAAAGATCATCAGACCAGGATGTAGACCAGCTAAATATTATTATTATAGCGGTAATAATTACTGTTGATAAAAAATTTTTCATATTTCCCCCTTAAGTAAAAATTACTTGGATTATCTGATAAAATTAACCTAATTGCTCCTGCGGTTGAAGACCATCCTAAATCAGATTTTAGCAATCCGTAATCGGTCAATCTCTTTTCCAGATGATCACAAAAATAACTGCAGTTAAGACATATTCCTCCTCTTAATGCGTAATAATTCGAGTTAATTCTGGTAGTCAACTGCTTCACTTGGGCAAATAATATTTCAGCTCCCTGCTTAAAAAAATCCACTGCTTCCTCTACACCTTCATCTCCAGCTTGATTAAGCAGCCTGCTTAACTCAGAGATGTCCTTAGTGGGCTGGGCAGAAGAAATATATTTTCTGACAATACTCCAGCTATGCATACGGTGATAATTTTCAGTAAATTCAATTAATTTTGTTTTGTGGCGGTATCCATCCAGATATTCAGTAATAATCTTCAACAATTGAATTCCCAGCCAATAACCGCTACCCTCATCTCCCAATCTCGGACCCCATCCCCCCACTCTATCCAAATCACCGGTTTCATTAACTGAATACACAATTGAACCGGTTCCTGAAATAACCACTATTTCTCCATAACTGGAATGAGCTCCCCAGTAGGCGGTATGCGCGTCGGTGGTAATTATCCTCTTTGCCCGGTGGTTTAATTTATTTAAAAGCTCATCAACATACTGAATATCATTACTTTGGGCGAGACCAGCCATGGTAATAATCAAAGGAGTTGTTTGCTGTAATGAAACTTTATCAAATAGAATTCCCAGATAATCCTGAAGTTTCAGCTTAATTTCATTGAAATTCCCCTGACCTACATTATATTCATTAAGTACTGAGTAGTGCTGATCAACCACTGTAATTCTTAATCCGCTTCCCCCTCCTTCAATTACCGCTGCTAATTGAGGCAATTTAACACCTCCTCGATCAGGATATGTTCGTCCTCATGGAAAAACTTAATGGAGGAATGACAAACTGCCACCGGGAAATCAACTTTCACCTGATCTTTTTCGGTCATTAAAACATAATCACATTTCAATCTCTCCGCTTCCTTTTTAATTTCCAGAATTTCCTTTTTGCTGAAATTATGATGATCACGGAAAAACCTTGATCCGGCAATGTTCAAACCAGATGATTTTAGTTGATTCATCAGCTGCATGGGCTTTCCAATAGCGGTAGCCAGAAAATAACTATAATTTCCGTCAAGTTTTTGACCCTGATAGATTATTTTATCCAGTATAAATTCACTGAATAAGACTTTCAATTTTTTTTGCAAGTAAGGTTTGATAATGTTCAAACATTCATCTCTGTTCTGTTCAGATTGACATCTGGTAAACAATATCAAATCAGTCCGGTTAATTTTGCTAAATGGCTCCCTCAATCTGCCAGCGGGGAAAAGACCTCCTCCCCGGGGGTTTTTCGCATCAATTAAAACAATATCCAGATTACGGTATAAGCAGTAGTGTTGGAAGCCGTCATCTAAAACATATAAATCAGGGGAAAAACCCAGTTGAAACAGTTTACCGGCAGCTCGCTGCCGTTTGGGATCAGCGTAGAATACCACCTGGTCTAGATAATTACTGAAGCGTTTAGCCATCATCAAAACTTCATCGCCGGCAGATGAAGTTGAAGGGGACACAATTCCTCTATATTTTCCCCGGTAACCTCTGGACAAAACTGCAATTTTTTTGTTTTTCTCAATTAATTTTTCCACCAGCCAGCAGGTCAATTGGGTTTTACCGGTCCCCCCCATTTCAACATTCCCGATGCTGATAAGGGGCGTATTTAACTTCTTCATCTGAAGAAGTTTATACATCTTGTCAATTTGATAGGCGACAAAATATAAACCGGATAACCCAGCAAGTAACTTATTTTTCAATGGGAAATAATCCCTTCACTCCTTAAAACCTGAATATAGCGTTTAGAGGATTTTTCAAATTGACATGCAGTCTGTTTGAGTTTTTGTGAAATTATTTTGGTCTTCCCAGGATGGGCAAGCCACTGGTCAAGATATTTTACCATTTGCTCTGAACTATCTGCTATTTTAACCCCTCCTGATTTATCCAGAACATTTATTACATCTTGAACATTTTGGTAGGACGGTCCCATAACCAGAGGGACTCCTTGAAAAGCCGCTTCCAGGGGATTATGCCCTCCGCAGTCAACCAAGGAACCTCCGATAAATGCGATATCAGCAAATTTATAGAAACCTGCTAATTCTCCAATTGTATCCAGAACAGTTACCTGAGAAGTCAGAACTGAGATATTGGATCTTAATTTATAGCGGAAAGAATGTAATTTCAGCAACTTAATCATATCATCGGTCATCTCTAAATATCTGGGTGCAGCCAGTAAACCCAGGTTGGGATGTTTCTTCTTTAACTGCATGTAAATATTTAATATCGGTTTGAATTCCCCCTTTCTCAACGGACCTGCAATTAGTATTTTAGTACGGGGGGAAAGAGCAACTTGGGGTATTTTAACTTCAGAAGAACTGACCTTAATTGAGCCTCCCACTAAAATATTTTCATAATTCATTCCAATATCAATCCATCTTTTGCGGTTCAACTCATCTTTGGCTAATATTAACTTATAGGCACCCAGATAAGGTTTCAGCATACGCCGGAATGCTTTATATCGAGGGTAGGTTTTATCGGATATTCTAGCTCCAATTAAAATAACTTTAAGTTTTAAGATTTTCGACACCGTGAGGAAATTCGGCCAGATTTCAGTTTCCGTAAAAAACACCAAATCCGGTTTAGTTCTCAAAACTGCAATTATTACCGATAACAAGAAATCAAGGGGGAAATAGGTTTGATAACAATTTTCCTGATTGAATAACTTCTCCGCCTGATTAAATCCGGTTTCAGTATAGGAAGAAATTAAAAAGTAATACCCGGGAAAATAATATCTAATTTCCTGGTAAAAACTACTCAGGGCTTTAATTTCCCCTACCGAAGCTCCATGCAGCCAAATCAATTTCTTCTTCTTTAGATAAGGAATTAAGCCCCATCTTTGTTTCCACTGCTTGGGATGGGAAATGGTTTTTACCAGTAGATAAGGAAAAATAAACGGGAATAAAACTAAACCTATAAAGTTATAAAACAAAATACTTAGCATAATTTTTTAGCCACAACTTTTTCCAATCTTAACATGGTTTTTTCAATTAATTTTGCTTTTCTATAAATTTGTTTTTCATCGAGATCCGGGGAAATTGAAATTGGTTTTCCCAGTAAGATCGAAGCTTTGGAAAAAGGCAGGGGCAGTTTAAATCTATCCCAAGAACCAAACCGGTAAACCCATTTACTGTCAGAAGCTACGGGTACAATTGGATATCCGGAAATCATCGCTGCCTTGATTATTCCTAATTTAATTTGGTGGGCAGGACCTAACGGTCCATCCGGGGTAACTACTACTGATTTACAGAATTTTAAATTTTCTACTATTTGTTTGATCGCCTTGACCCTCCCCCGGGTGGATGATCCCCGAATGGGCTGATAACCAAATTTTACCGCTATCCTGGATATAAATTCACCGTCACGATGCTGGCTGATCAGAGCATGGTAACCAGTATTTCTAAAGTATATTGTAGGCAATAATAAATCGCTATGCCACAGAAGAAAAATTGCAGGTAGATTTTGCTTATCCTCCAGTATCTTCAAATCCAGTTTGATAAACCTTAAGGTCAATCCCAATAGATATAAACAAATAAATCCTAAGGAGACAGCAGGTCCCAACATAAATTTAGTCTTAATATCCATATTAAAACCGGCTGATAAACTTGATTATTAATTCCGCCGCCCTCCGGGAAGCTCCGGGAGGACCTATTTTACATTTTACTTTTTTTAACTCCTCCACTATTTCACCATAGTAAGAATCATCTTCTAATATTTTCTGAATATATGACGAAATATTTCTCACATTGACATTATTTTGAATTAACTCCGGTATAATTTTTTTACCTGCAATTAAATTCACCAGACTAATATTTTCAACCTTAGCCAGCAGTTTAGCAATTACAAAGGTTATCCATTCAGTACGGTAAATCACAATCATTGGTTTTTTAAACCACGCCCCTTCCAAGGTTACCGTGCCTGAAGCCGCCACTAAAAGTTCAGCAGATCTCATTATCTGATATGATCCTTGGGGAATTAAAGTTACATTTCCAGGTAGGTCTATGCTGCCAACAACCTCTTGCTCAATTGCTGCTAAAAATTGGTAGGGCTTGGTTTTTTCCATACTCCGGGCTACATCCATCATTATCTGAAAATGCCTTTGAATTTCAGATTTTCGAGAACCGGGAAATAGACCGATAATTTTGGTGGATTTAGATTTTAAATCCGGGAATGGATAACTGTTTTGAACTGAACAATCATTTACAATACTGTCAATAACCGGATGCCCAACGTATTCAGATTTCACTCCCTGCTCATTTAAATAATCACAGGCAAAGGGCAATACAGATAAACCTAAATCTACAAATTTTTTTATCTGTCTAACTCTCCATCCTCCCCATGCCCATACCTGAGGCATGATGTAATAAATTACCGGAATTTTGAGATGGTGTGCTCTACAAGCTATTTGAAGATTAAAACCGGGAAAATCCACCAAAATAACTGCTTTAGGTTTGTAATCAATCATCCATTGATGTAGAAATTTAAAAATCCTCCGGTAGTTTAAAATGTTGATCAATGGGGATATAAATCCAATAGCGGTTAAGGATTCCATGGGCAGTAGAATATTTACTCCTGCTTCCTCCATTTTCTTCCCCCCAATCCCCCAAAATTCAAAATCAGAAGTTTGCTGTTTAATCTGATTGATTAAGGAAGAAGCATGGATATCCCCGGAAACCTCACCGGTGATGATCAATATTTTCTGCATGATCATGAAGGATAAAAGTTAATCTTTTCTTGATTTCTTCGACAATACGCCAGGCAACTTCCAATGCCCTGAGCGCGTCCTGGGCATCCACTTCGGGATGAGAATTTTTATGGATGGATGATATAAATGAATCAATTTCCAAATCCAGAGGTTCACCCTGGGCATCTTCAATAGTATCCATTTGAATAGTTCCTTTGCCGTTCTCAAAATTTCTTCTGCAGATTTCTACTTTTCTTTCCTGATAGTCAACAGAGATATAAGCGTCTGCTTGAAAAAAACGAATTTTTCTTTTTGCCTTGGTAGCTACCCGGGAAACCATAAAATTAGCAATGGCTTGATTTTCAAATTCAACCCGGGCATTGGCAATATCAATTTCATTGGAGAGAATGGGAGCACCGATAGCTGAAATGGATTTAACCGGGCTATTGATATACTGCAGGGCAATGTCAATATCATGAATCATCAAATCCAACACCACCGCTACATCTAAACCTCTATCGGTAGGAAATCCAATTCGATGGCTTTCAATAAAAATGGGATTTTTTATAATATCCTTTACAATACGATAGGCAGGATTAAACCTTTCGGAATGACCCACCTGTAAAACTAAATTGTTATTCCGGGCAATATCAATCAACTGTTTTGCTTCCTGCATATGAACGGTTATAGGTTTTTCCACCAATAAGTGCTTTCTGCGGGATAAAACCTGTTTGGCAATGTGATAGTGGGTGGAAGCGGGAGTAGCCAGAGAAACCGCATCTACCTTTTCCAAAAGCTGATCCTGAGATTGAAAGGAAATACATTGATACTTATTGGCGATAAATTCCGCTCTTTCCGGATCAATATCGTATATGCCGATTAAATTACCCTTTTGCTCATAAATCCGGGCATGATGATTGCCCAGATGACCCACCCCAATTACCCCGGTTCTTAAATTACTCATATTTATTGTTTCCTGTTTCCAAGATTACCATAGCTATTGCTACCTCATCAGTATGGGATATTGAAACCCATGTTTTAATATTACCTGTAATTCTAATCACTTTGTCTGAAATATTCAATAAAGGTTTACCTGTTTTTTTATGGCTTAAAATTGAAAAATCATGAAAATTCATTTCTCCGTCCAGCCCCGTACCTAATGCCTTTAAAGCTGCTTCCTTGGCGGCAAATCTCCCCGCCAAATAATTATACCGGGTAGAACCTAATTTATAAAATTCATCAATTTCCTCAGCAGTTAATATCCTCTGTACAAATTTCAAATTAAAGCGGAGGTAAATATTTTTTATCCGGATTATATCAACTAAATCAACACCTATTCCCCTGATCATATCAATACTCAAAAACACTGCCCCCGATAAATTCTCTGAGCACAGAATTAAAGGGAACATACTTGGTATCCACAGGAAGAAAATAATCCAATATTCCCAGTAATCTCTGGGCTTCTTCATAAGCAGGATCATCTAATTCAATTTCACTCAATAACTTTTCGGCAATGGGTTTTAATGCAGATATTTCATAAATCAATGCAGAATTAAACATCGCATCTGCAGTTTCCTGAAATGGAAAAATCCAGCGATTTTCACCTCTTCTGATACTGTACCACCTGTTTATAGTTTCAGAGGCGGTATAGCTTCTGAACTTGCTATCTCTGACTATTCTTCTGATCATCCGGCAATCAGTGGTGGCAAAGCGGTTATGATCATCCAGGTTAACCTGGGTTAATGCGCTTGCATAAATTTTAAATTTTATTTGATCGTCAAAAACCTCGGTTAATTTATCATTGAGGGCATGAATTCCCTCAATAATAATCGGATGCCCCGGCTGAAGCTTAAATTTCCTTTTGGATTCCTTCTTGGTTCCTGAATTGAAATCAAATTTTGGCAAATTAACCTGCTTTCCATCCAGCAGCTGATCAACTGTAGCTTGAAACAATTTCATATCCAGAGCTCGGGGAGACTCAAAATCATAATTACCCTGCTCATCTTTAGGAGTATCTTCCCTGTCTAAAAAGAAATTATCCAGGGACAGAGCTATGGGTCGGAGACCATTGACCAACAGAGCAATTTTCAGTCTCCGGGAAAAGGTGGTTTTACCCGAAGAACTAGGACCGGATATTAAAATCAGCCTCTTCTGCCGGTCTGCGTAAATTTCATCGGCTATAGCTGATATTTTTTTCTCATGGAGAGCTTCGGCAACATTTATTATCTGCCTCCCCTGATTCTCGGCTATGGCTGTATTCAATTGACCGGTGTTAAGAACTTCTAAAATCTGAATCCATCTGCGGTGCTCATGGTAAACTTTAAATAACTTTTTCTGCCCCTCCCAACGGATTAATTTATCCGGCTGGTCCAGGGTGGGAAAATGGATTACTACCCCCGGATGATAAGGGATTAATGACCACCATTTCAATATTCCCGTCCGGGGGGCAATAGGTCCGGTATAACTGTCCACCACCGGTCCTGAACGGTAAATGACCAGTTGGGTAGAGGGTAAATCCCTTAAAAGTCTCACCGTGTCATAACGACCTTCCCTCCGAAATAAATTCAAACCCTGTTCCTTGGTTATTCTTTCCCGCTCAATAACTTCATCTTTAGCAATAATCTTTTCCATTCTCTTAGCTAATATTTCAATCTCATCTTTGGTGGGTAAAACCGGTGATACTATCTCACAGTAATATCCTGAAGACATGGAATGATTTACCAGCAAATCAGTATCTCTGAATATTTCACTCACCGCCCTCCATAGTATAAAACACAAAGTCCTCTGATAAATACGCTGACCTTCCATGTCTGATATCCGGATTGGTTTGAGTACACCCTGTTGTTCAGCCGGCAACATTAAATCAACACTTACTCCATTTACCCAGCATCCAATTAATCCTTGTTCTGAAATCTGATGTTCTTTGATAAAATCTAAAGGTATTTGTCCCTTTTCAATGGGAATATTTTTCATAGGTTGTAATCCTTCATTTTAAAGCATTTAAGGGAATCTCTAACTTCAATTCCTCACTTCGATAAAATCCCTGCTTTTGTGAAAAACCAATTGCAACTAAAATCTGTTTTTGCAATTCCCAACTGAAATCAATGAAATGTATAAAATTATTTTCCCTGGCCCTGTTGTTCTGAATTAAATTTTTACCGATAAAGTAAGCTTCCTGTGAATTTATAATTACGGGGAGGTCTAAATTCCGGTAGGTCTTCTCCAATTCCGTTTCGACATTGATATTTACCAAACCATATTTCAGTCCGTATTGAAGCAGATTTTTCATCTGGAAAGCCGGAATCCAAACTTCAGCAGTATAGGGGGGTTTAGGTATCTTCGCTTCTGAAAGTTTATATCCCGCAGTTTCCAGAATCTCATAATTCACTTCCCGGTTCTGATATCTGATATCACTAATTGAAAAATCAAGAGGACTCTGCATAGACATGCCCGAGGTAATATGATCCATATCCAATAAGAAAATTTCATGTTCTATCACGTTACCGGTTAAAATATAAAAGGGAATGAAAAATTGATAACGGTCAGATTGATAACTTCTAAATTTGATCTGCTGCTCTTGGGCATCCACAGTTTGATGGGCTAACAGGCATCTATCACATATAAATACCTGTTCCTGTTTTTGAGGATCAAGATGATTTCCGCATTTCTTGCATACCAGAGGAACAACTTTAACTGCCATAATAATCCTTTACCAGATATCCTGCAATTAATCCTAAACCAATCAATCCTAAAAAACTCATCCATGATCCCCGGGTTATTAAAAATCCCGAAGCAAAGGAAACCAGACTGGTCAGACTACTTTCCAATAAGCTTTTCATCATTGGCTTAGGGATTACTTTGTCAATTGGTTTGACTGTCCTGCCAAAAACCTTTAAATCTACCCCGTCTACCAGAACCATTCCTTCCTGGCGCTCGGAGGCAAATCTAACCAGATAAACCGGATGAAAAATTATACAGAGATTGTAATTTATTACTTCCAAAGATATATGCAGATAATCATAATCATCCTGATTGTAATTAGAAGTTATCTTTTCCTGGAGTTTTTGTCTGAAAATTCTCAATGCTTCATCACTATTTTTCTCAGGAAAGAAAATTTTGCCAAATTTATTCATTTTATCTTCATCAAATAGCCCTAAGTTAAAATTCTTCTCCAGTTGGTCGAAATCCAGAGACTGATAGTGTTCTCTTATAAAGCTGTTGTCCACATAGTGGATTGTGCTGTTGGTATCCACTATTCGTTTAACTAAATCACCGCCTTCTTTTCGAAAATAAGTCTGGGAAGAACCATCTCCGGTTTGAACAACGTAGGGAACAGTTTTAATTTTAAATCTTCCTGAAATCCATCCAATTATTCTTCCCGAAGCCCTCCACACCGGTATGTACAATCCATCTTCATCTAAAATTCTGTAACTTTCACCATTAAGCAAATTACTAATATTGCTACGGGCAATTTTCAGTAAATCTGAGGAGTGGGGGTTCCACCTGTAACTGAAAATTCCCCCGGTTAAAACAATTTTAATAAACTGTCCGCAATTTCTGCACTGGCAGGCTTTACTTCCGCTTATATAATTAACCGGTCCTGCGCAAAATGGACAGGATATAGAAATATTGAGGTTAGTGGACTGCTCCTGAGAACTATCTAATTCTTTATCCGCCAGAATAATCCTCCTATGGTTAACAACACCCAAAGCCCCAAGCCCAGGGGTAAACTTATCAGGGATAGCAATCCGCACAAAACTGCAGTAATTGATATTAGCATATTTACAATAATTTTTTTCTTTTTTAAATTTTCCTTTTTAATTAAAA
>LKUE01000008.1 GCA_001412365.1 Desulfuromonas sp. SDB
AAAATAAAATTGAAAAATTTTTTTCTTGAAGATAATTTGGAGTATATCCGTATATGCTGGCAAAACAAGGGTTGCAGAATTGGATATCTCCTTGAATGTCAGTAATGCAAATGCCAGTTTGGGAGTTATGGAAAGCTGAAGCTATAAGTTTTTCAAGATTATCCGATAATTCCTTCATACTTATTTCAGAAGTTTTTTCTTTTTATTGAAAACAGGTAAGTACTTCACCATCCCAAGATCTTCAACAATATCTTGGTATTTTTTTAACTCCTTACCCGACAACTTACCGTACTCAATTAAAAACCACAATAGTTCAAGTTTTAATGATATTTTTTGCATCTTGGAAAAATAAAACTGGAATTTCTGTTGGTAATGATCAGGAGTTTCATCACTATACTGTTTAATTGATTTTTGATTTTTAAAAATTTCATTTAAACTTAAAAAGCCAACCAGATAGACTCCGGCAAATTCATCAACATGAATATCCGAGAAATTACCAATGCAATGAAGTATAATTTCATAACTCTCTAGAAATTTCTCCTGCAGAAATAATTGCAAAGCTTCTTCCAAATAGTAGTTCAATCTATGAAAATCATCTTTAGTCTTTTCAAATATATGTTTAGCTTCTAATAAATATTGATGAGCAAGTCTAAAATCCTGATTTATCCTGCATATTCTGGAGTAAGTAAAATAAAACTGTCCTTGAGTGGAAATATCCACGTTTGGATTTTCAGCAATAAATTTTAAGCCCGTTGTTAAAAATTTTTCGGTTTGTTCATAGTTATCTTCCCATAAATAAAATTCAGCCATCAACTGATAAAAACTCAGTTTATGTTTATTCTTAGAATTTTCCCAGATTCCCGGATTTAACTCGACCAGTTTCAATTCTTCTCGGGCATAGGTTAGATTAAGTTTATCCAGATATATTCTGCTAATACGGTTATGAATACCCACTAATTCAATATTTTGAAATCCGTAAAGATCAGTGACAACTGATCTAGCTTTCTGGAAATTAGTTAAAGCTTCATTTAATTTTCCTGACCTCCGGCATATTAAACCTAAGCTGTTGTAGATGACCACAATTTCAGGATGGGTCTTTCCAAATAATTTTAAATGGGCTTTCAGAGATTTTTCAGAAAAATCCAATGCAGATTGATAATTTCCTAACTGGGAATAATTGTCTCCGATGTTGTTATAAATATTAGAGGTAAAGGGATGGTTGGTCAGATTATTCTTGGTTTGAATATCCAATGCTCTTTTAAAATAATTGAAACTACTATCATAATTGAATAATTTTGCCTGGATTAATCCCAGATTGTTGTAAATTACTGCTAACCGGGGATCATTTTCTCCAAAATTACTGTTAATCAATTCTTGTGCTTTTAAAAAGTAATCCATGCCCTGCTTATATTCATTCATCAGAAAAAAAATCCCTCCCCAACTCAAGTAGATTTGGAGGTAAAGAACATGATTTTTTTCCAATAATGATTCAGCTTTTTTGCCAGCTTTATCCAATAATTTAAATGCCTGGGGATAATCGCTGATTTTAATGTAATTATTAGCAATTCCTAAATATATTGAGATCACCAGGGGATCATTAGTATTGACCTTTTCCTGGTTTTTTAAAGCTGTTTTCAAATACTGTAATGACTGGCTATAAGAACCTTGACGGTACAAAATTTGACCTAAAGAATAGTATATTGTAGTGGTCTTTGGATCCTGTTCTCCGTAAATTTCCTCAGTAATGGATAAGGCTTTTTCAAAACATTGTTGGGCTACGGTCAAATTGTAATTCTTTTTTGCATATTCACCGGATTTAATATAACATTGAAAAGCTTTGTCAAGGCTGTTTCCTTTCTCATAATGATAAGCAACATCCTTGAAATAACTGGGTTCTTCAGATTTTACCTGAGTAATTGACTGAGCCGCCAGATTATGGATGATTTGCAGTTTCTCCTTTAACTGAACATTATACACCGTTGACTGAACCAGAGAATGCTTAAAAATATAGTGTATCTCCGAGATGTTAGACCAAAAACCAGCATCTATTCCTTCTGTTATTAATACTTGAAAATCCCTATCTTTGTGGATAATTTTACCCTTGTCGGTTATGGAAGCCATCAGTTTTAACAATTCGGATAAAACAGAGATGTCGAATTCCCTTCCCAGCACTGACGCAGCCAAGATTGTGTTTTTTAAGTCCTCGGAAAGGTAATCCAGCCGGGAAAGAACAATATTGTTGACATCTTCGGGAATAACCACTTCCTGACCGGATACTCCTGTTTCCAGCACATATCGGCAAATTTGTTCCAGTAGAAATGGGTTGCCCTTGGATTTGGCATAAATATCATCAAAATATTTACCGGAGATATCTTTATCTAGATATTCATCTACCATCTTTCTAGCTGCGGTTTTTGACAATTCCTTAAGATTTAGAACAATTTGATTAATATTTTTATCAAGTTTAAGGCTGGGATTTTCAGTTGAAAAACTAGGACGGGCATTGGCAATAAGGTAAATCGGATACTGATCAATATTTCTAGATAAAATTTGAAATACTCTGAGTGAATCCTGATCTATCCAATGAATATCTTCTACAATCATTACTATCGGTTTAATAATTGAGACCAGTTTGAAAAATTCTTTTATTGCAACTCCGATAATTTCAATACGATTATCAAAGAAACCGATATCGGAAAAATTTTCTTTTCCGGATACTTCTGCTAACCAGGACAAATACGGTTTAATTCGGCAAAATACTTCAGGGGCATGTTCTTCTCCGCATTGCTTTATTTTGTCAACTAATAATGAAAACTGGTGTTCAAATTCCTGGCTTTTTTCCGATTCAAGCTGGAGATCATTTAAATTGAAAAAAGATTTAAAAAAATCAAAAAAACATTTTAAATTCCGTTGAGTAATATTGTCATTTTGAAACCAAAAAAATGAACTCTTCTGTTGATTTAAATATTCCAATCTCTTCAGTAAAAAAGATTTTCCAATTCCCGCTTCTCCATAGAGGTAAACTATTCCAGTATTTTTACAAAGATTTTCAGTATCAATGAAAGAATTAAGCAAATTTATCTCGAATTCCCGTCCGTAGAATTTCATTATTTATTATTCTCCAACCAATCTCTCAACTGATGTTTCTCAATTAAGCGATACAAATGTTCCCGAGAAATATCTAATTTTCTTGCCGCTTGTGAAATATTGAAATCAGATAATTTTAAGGAGTCAATAACTGCTTTTTTTTCAGCCTGATTTTTTATTTGTTTCAACGATTTTGATTTTTCAGAATCATCAGGAATATCAGATTTAGAAGCTTCAACAACACTTTGAACTTTTAAATTTTCCTTGACCGTTTTCAAATCAACAATTCCTTGATCACCGTACTTAACTCCCATACCCCCTATAAATTGTTCTAGCTGACGGACATTCATCGGCCAGGAATAATCCTGAATCAAAAATGATTTTGCTTGTTCAGTGAAATTGACAGTAGGTCGGTGGTTAAGCTTAAGACTTCGGACAAAATAATCCATTAGTGCCGGAATATCTTTTCTCCTTTTACATAAAGGAGGGATATGGATACGGAGAGGATTATCAATACGGGAATACAAATCCTGGCGGAAATTAGATGAATTTACCAGAGTTGCCAGGTTCTTATTGGTCGCTAATATGATTCGGACATTGACTTCAACTTCGGTTGATGATCCAATGGGTCTGATTTTTTGAGGATTATTCAGAGCTCGCAGCAGGTACTTCTGATTTTCCAGATTCATATTGCTGATTTCATCAATAAATAATGAACCACAATCTGCTTCTCTGAACAACCCCTTATAAGCTTTGTCTGCGCCGGTAAAAGCACCTTTTTCATTTCCAAACAATTCCCTTGCCACCAGAGAAGGTTCAATTGCTCCTGCATCGAAAATCCTGAAAGGTTCGTTTTTTCTCCTGCTTAACAAGTGAATTAATCTTGCCCCCACATCTTTACCAACCCCGGTTTCACCAGTTATCAGCACGGGTAAATCACTTTGAGCAGCTGTTTCGATATTTTTCCAGACAATTTTGGACCGGGGATCCTCCCCAATAAAAGTTGGAAAATTTTTGGATTCAATTAATCCTTGTCTCCGGGAAGATTGTTTAAGTAATTTTGAAGTTAGTTCCACCAAGGGGGTAAAATCCCATTCCTTCTCCCAAATTCCTTTAACTGCCAACTGACCAGCCCTAAAAAAATCAGCTAAAGTTCCCCCTCCGGTAACTACGATAAAATCAGTATCTACAACTGAGGCAATTTTCTCGATTATTTCCAAACCATTTCTATTAACCGGATCATTTTCAAACACAATGTCAATCAAGGCAATTTTGGGATTTTCTTTTTTGATTCTATCAATTGCTTCTCTTATCTTGGAAATATAGATAATTTCCAAATTTTCTCCAACCTTCTGTTGGAGAAATTTCTTCATGTACTTGCCGAACTTGACATCATCATCAACAATGAATATATCTGGTCTTTTCATAATTTATAACAGTTGAATTTTATTATGATTATACTATTAAACCCTTCTAAAAGCACTTCCGACATATCATAAACCGGAATTCTTCCATTTACTTTTTTTAAAAACCACCTAAATATGACGAAGATAATTCCGTGGATTATTTAAAAAACTCTTTAAAAAACTGACCTGTTCCAGATCATCATAATCTACCCTATGCAGATATTCATCATCACAACTCAATATTAAAGCTTCGGGAAATGACATCAACACCGGGGAGTGGGTGGCAATTATAAATTGAGATTGATGATTATCCACCATTTCCTTGATCATCATCACCAGAGAATATTGACTGAGAGGAGAAAGAGGTACCTCCGGTTCGTCCAATAAGTACAATCCACCGGGTTTAAATCTGGATTGGAACAGACTTAAAAAACTTTCACCATGGGATAATTCATTTAAATCACCTTCATAAGTGTTTTGCAAACCATTTAATGATGATTGAAAAGTAGTTCGTGCTTGCATTTGGGCAAATTTTGAACTGTTTTTATAATCTCTCTCAACTCTTTGCAATTCTGATCTCATCTCCTGTTTAATTTTATGAAGTCTTCTGGTGAAGTTGAAAAAATCTTCTGACCTCATAAAAAAACCCCGGCTGGTTTTGGTATTCCAGGAAAGTTTATAATAATCTACTAATTTTCTAATTTCTACAAGGGTGGGATCAGTTTTAATATCTTCTCCTCCCACCACTGTAGAATTAATTTTAGCAGCCAGAGATTCTAAAATTGTAGATTTTCCTGAGCCATTCTCCCCAACCAATAATGTCATAGGAGAACAAAATTCAATTTCACTTAGATTTTTCAGAATGGGTAAATTGAATGGATAATCCGCAAGTTCCGGTTTCTGGTAACAAAGTTTTTGTAAATATATCATAATAAATAAAAGATAAATTATAATAAAATTTAATGTTTTGATCTAATCTTTCTTGGAGTAATTTTTG
>LKUE01000009.1 GCA_001412365.1 Desulfuromonas sp. SDB
AAAAGAAAAAGCAGCTATCTTTTTTCTCCCCTACCTCCCTCTCCGGTTGATCCCAGGCAAATTGAAATTGTAGTGTGTACTTCCGGTAATTTAGGATTAATTTATTTCACCCGTTTTGAACAAAGAATAAATTTTGAAAAAATTAATGAAGAATTTCCAGGATTAATTGAAAATTTAGCACTTTTTCCCGGTATCGGTTTTGTACTGGTTAATTCAGATAAATTTGGGGCAATGGTCATTGGTGAACAGGGAATCAATTATCCAGATATAAAACAAGTAGCTGGAGAGGACCCTCTGCAAGATTTTGGCACTAATGCTGCCCATCATTTGGCAAAAATGAATAAATACCCCCATACCGGTGATATTGTGGTCAACAGCTTTATTGATCCTTCCACCGGAGAAATTGCACCCTTTGAAGAATTTCTGGGTTCCCACGGAGGTTTAGGGGGACCACAGACAGAACCATTTTTAATATACCCCCGGGAATTACCCCTGGACACCAGCACTGAAATCGTCGGGTCAACTGAAATACACTCAATTTTAAAATCCTGGATAAACCGGAATAATATTGAACACCATTAATAAGACCAGGTTAATTTCAGTAAAACTGAAATAACTGTAATAATAAATTTAAATAGGTAAATTTAAAGGGATATAAGTTTATTCTAGAACTTCAACCAGTCATTTAAGATCATACTTTTATTGTCAATTAACACATTCATGTAAGTTAATTCAAGATTAACCATTACATGATCTTTTTTTCTGATCCATTCATTTAACCAGGCAAATCTGAGAGCCAGTATAAAATCAACCACATATTCCCAGTCATCATCACTTAAAAAATCCTGGCTTCGAAGACAATCCACAAATTCCAGAACTAACTCCGACAATAGAGCTTTAGGATTTTCCATACCCACACATCCGATGAGATTAGCCACATCATAACATTCAGGAAGATGACCACAAAATTCCCAATCAATTACCGACTGAATATCATTTTTTCCCCAAATTACATTTAAAGGATGAAAGTCCCCATGACAGAAAGTTACCGGTATTTGATCGTAAATTTTAAAAAAATTGCCCTCTAAATATTTGTAAGCACGGTTTAATTTATCTTCCATTTTAAATGAATTTCTTTGGAGGTGTTCAATATGCCTTTTAATGAACTCTACCAAAGAAAATTTATCGTCATCAGGTTTTATATCCTCGCTGGCATTTCTTAAATCCACCAGGTAATGAGCTAAAACATTTCCCCGCCAATAATCATAAACAAACTGTGGTCTAGGAAGTTCTTGTCCCATAATATAATCTCTAACCATCCAGTATTCCCCGTTGAAATAAACCACATATTTACCTTCAAAGGATTTATGATATTTAGGAACTTTATCCTGACCTTTTTTGCTTAAACTTTCCAGATAACCGATGATTTTAGCTTTTTTGGGATAAGACCTCGGGGAAATTTTTTCCAGTACGTAGAACTTATTATGATAATCTTCCACTGCCATCCTGGTAATAGTCCTTTCAGAACTTCCATGAATCTTGGTTTCCGGATGGACCATTTTTAATTCCAGATTCCAAAAATTTAATACATTGGTGAGAAGATCTTCAATCTGCATAATTTTTTATTTTATCTAAATTATCATAAATTTACAACCAATCATTTTCTGAATTTTATTATAAATTTAATACTTTGTCCTTATATTTTTATAAATTGATTATGTTAAAAACAGATAAAATTTTAAAGATAATAAAAATTGTAATAAATTTTACAATATTTTAAAATTAGACATGAAGTTTAATGAAAATAATTTATCCTCCTCTGATTCCCCTTATCTCCTCCAACATAAAAAGCAACCGGTATGGTGGCAGGAATGGAAAAAAGAAGTATTGGACTATTCCCAAAAAACAGACAAACCCCTTTTTGTTTCAGTAGGGTATTCTACCTGTCATTGGTGCCATGTAATGGCAAGGGAAGCATTTTCCCATCCGGAAATTGCTGATTTAATTAACAAATACTTCGTAGCGGTAAAAGTTGACCGTGAACAACGTCCGGATATTGACCAATATCTGATGAAGTTTTTAACCGCATCCACAGGCAGAGGAGGCTGGCCTCTGAATGTATTTTTAACTCCCGACTTAAAGCCAATCTACGCATTATCTTATTGCCCTGTACAACCAAAATTCGGTATGCCCGGATTTAGTGAAATAATTTTGAAAGTAGTAGAATTCTTCAATAATCATAGAAATCAGATTTCAGATTTCAATTTAAGTAAATCACATGATCATGAAATTAACTTCAACAATCTGAGTTTTTTCGATCATCTCACCGATCAATTTTATAATTACTTCGATCAAAACTATGGAGGATTTGGTTCAGGACATAAATTTCCTCCTCACAGCACTTTACTGTTCCTTTTATTTTGGTCTGAGCTAACCAGTGATCAACGGGTAGATGAAATGATCATAAAAACTCTTGATGCCATAATTTACCGTGGTTTACACGATCATCTCCAGGGCGGCTTTTTCAGATATTGCACTGATCCCCAATGGACTATACCCCATTTTGAAAAAATGCTATACGACCAGGCAATGTTGCTGTGGGTAAACTCTATTGCTTACATCAGATACAAAAATCATAATTATCTGGATGCAGCAATAAAGACAGTAAGCTGCCTGGATCAAAGTTTTAAAAAAGA
>LKUE01000010.1 GCA_001412365.1 Desulfuromonas sp. SDB
ATATCCGCTGAATAATATAATTGAGTACTATCAAAAGATTTTGTCCATATTGTATCCCCATATTCATCTAATCTTAATAACCATGCAATTTGATTAGGAGGGGATCCTGATTTCCCAATTACAACATATCCACTCACAGGTGTTTGTTTAACTGATAAAGCAACTTCTCCCGAGATGGTTCCATATACTCTCGACCAAGTTTCTGATTGGATATCTGAAATCAGAATTATAATTAATGAAATTAGTAAAATGTTAATTTTCTTCATCACTCCCCCTTATCTTAATATCATAAACTTTTCAGTAAAATTATAATCTCCGGCATTAATTCTGTAAAAATACATACTCGATGATACATTCTGCATATCATCATTTCTTCCATCCCAGTATAGCCTGTATATTCCGGGATTTTGGAAACCATTAAACAGTTCTTTAATTTTCCTTCCGGTAATATCATAAATAGCAAAATTTACTTTTGATTGTTCCGGTAATGTATACTCAAATAAAATTCCTGATGTAGTTATGTTCGATCCAATATTTCTTACAGAAAAATTATAAACTGGATTTTGAATTATCTCTTCTGTCCAGGATTCTTTTTGCTCATTATCTTTATATAAAGTATAAACTTTTACATCATCAAAATAATATCCCTCCTGGGCATTGGAAGGACTGCTGCCAAATCGAAAACATAATTGCATATACTGATTAAAAAAAGTAGAATCAATTACAGTATACTGTTTGCACCATACTTCCTGATCTCCTGAATACAATTCCTCACCTTCTTCAAATCCGCCATAACCCCTCGCTTCACATGGATATCCACTTATAGGTATTAAAGTTGTCCAGATTGAATCAGTGGTAAATTTTGCCTGAACCTGTACCCCGTCATTAGCATACTCAAGTTCATATTTATGCCAATAAGATAAATAGACAATTATTTCGTTAATTTCTGAATCAATTATAAAACTATCTGATATTGCTCTGGAATTTGTTATATTATTTGCATATACAGGTGGATTTTGATCTTCTAGGCCATTGTACATGCTTTGATTCCCTGAATGACTTTCAATTTCAGTGATATGCCAACTTTCATCTCCGGTATAAGTCCAGGTATAAGGTGAACTTAATTCCAGACTATCCCAGAAGTATCTTGTCTCAAGTCCATGTAAGTAAAATGTATCTTTGGTCAAATAGGCACTATCGGATATTAAATTCGCTTCTATTATTATTTCCGATTCCAGTTTCTCGGGAGTCATCATAAAGTAAAAAGCAAATGGAAATCCTTCCAATTGTCCCGGAACCAGCTCTTCTATCTCCATATCAAAAATCGAGTCAATTATTATTGTTGATGTATCTTCTGTTCTGAAAATATAATAACCGTTATATATCGATCCAGATCCAATATTTTTCAGGTTAAAATGAGTATAGGATGTATCTCCAGGGCGAGGTGGAAACCAGAAAATTGAACTATGCTCAGGAACTGGACAATTTGATGTTATAAATAAAGTATCAACATGATTGTTTTCAGTCCCATCATCATAACTCAACTCCAGGTTGATTTTTTTATTATCAGTTGGATTATTGATAACTGAAAATTCATATTCCAGATATTCAGTATCTCCTGCTGCAACTGCTACCGATAATGTTTCATTATAAATATCAATATATTGGCTATAACTTTGGAGAATGAAGTCAGTATTGCTGGAATTATTCTCACCAAAATTTATTACCTCTAAAATCAAAGTATCTTTCACTCCCTGCATAAGGGGATTTATCTGGCCATTATCATGAAAGGTCAAAATAGTATCAATTTCAGTAAATCTTAAAAATACTCCTTCTGTTGAATACACATCAATTGTATCGTAATGTCTATAATAATTCTGTTTTGTTACCACCAGTTCAATCTCCGTTCCTGTTGGCTGAGGGATTATCTGTATTGGTTTATTACCACCAATGCCCTTACCCCTTCCAATAATTTCACTATTGGCAATTAGAGAAATCATAGAACCATAAGGACAGTTTACATAACAGATATTATCTCCTGAATTGATATAAGAAGATGTTGATACAAGCATATTTGACGGGACTTCTGTATATAATCTTAAATAGGGATCACCGAAATGGTGGAAAAGTTTAGTAGCATAACCAAAACATTGCCAATTATCATCACGTGCTGACATATATATCTTTCCAGAAACTAACGCAAAACCAGGAAGTGCTTGATGAACAGTATCATCTTCATATTCAAAAGAAGGATATTCCGGATCAAAATTCGGATACATGTAATCTAAAAATCCCAAGAAATGGGAATTAGCATCTCCCCATTTGTATGATGCTGATGTAACTCCTATTGCTCCTCTTCCCTCTCCAGTTGCATTAGGAGATAAAAACATAAATTGTTCTGAATGATGGCGACAACCATTAATTAAACTATCATCGAACTTCCCTACCCAGCAACCAAGTGCATAGACATAAGGTGTTTTACCACCATAATTATTAAGATTATTAAGGTCACTTGCATTATACCTTGGTTGAGACCAATGTGATGGTGCAGGGATTGAATCTTCACCAACCCCCCCATGTCCATGATTGTAAACAATAAAGCAGCCATTTTCTATTGCAGTTTTGATATGAGATGAATTTTTGTTCCAGATACTGGAAATTAAAAAGTCTTCGGTTATGGAATCGGTTATATATCCTAATGAGCTGAAATAATTAATAAATCCTGGTAAAGTGATGTAGGATGTATTCATCCAGGGATCTCCTGAATTTAAATCATAATGGGTTACATAAAATGTAGAGGAATCATACTTATCTTTATACATTCTAATAGGATTCTTACCAATATGATAATAAAAACCTCGAGTTATTTCAGAAATTATATGATGGTCAGCATTATATTGAAAATTACCAGAAACTAATACATTTTGATAATAATTACCATTTGCCGTGGGATTAAGTTCTATTTGCAATAGTTTCCCAATAATGTTATCAAGATAATCTGAACTTCTTGCAGGGATTCTGCCAACTGCGATGTCCGGTAAATAATCACCATCTACATCTGCATAATAATTATCTGATGCATATGTTCTAAATCCATGATCATTAATTGAAAATTTTTTTGATGGAATTCCATCAGAAAAAGTTGAATCATTACAGTCTGCTAATAATAAAATCGCTTCTGGTGGAATTGACCAGGTATAATAAGCATAATCTATCCAATATTCAATTTCCTCAAATGT
>LKUE01000011.1 GCA_001412365.1 Desulfuromonas sp. SDB
TGTAAAATTAAGGAGTGGTGTTAACACTCCGACAGTTCTTTGAAAAAAAGAGGTCATCTGATCTCCGTTGTCGTAAAATAGTGTTTTCTACCAAAAAACACTCGACAAAAGGAGGTTTTCAGATGACCCAACCACAGCTTATCGCACAACAGCGCTCAAGTCTACTTGTTTTTGCTGAACGCCATAGCGTGGCTAAAGCTTGTCAGGTCTTTGGCCTAAGCCGGACTACCTACTATAAAATCAAAAAACAGTTTATAAAAACAGGGGCTTTAGAGCCAATTGTCCGGCGTAAACCCCGTATGCCGAATGAGACTTCTTTGAGCAAGAAGAAGATATTGCTCAAATTGGTCCTGGAACACCCGGCCTGGGGGCCTGAGCGGTATGCTTACAAGTTTAAAGAACAAGGTATATCTATAACTGCTGTGTCGGTCTGGCTTTCTCTAAAGCGTTTCGGACTTAATACCAGATTTAAACGTTTGGTTTATATTGAACGCTTAAAACAGCAGGGCCAGCCCCTGACAGAGCGTACTCTGAAAAGCATAAAGTATGAGTGCAATAAGATTAAAAATGGCCTATGGCCCGGCCATATCGTGGCCTTAGATACATTTTATGTCGGTAACCTAAAAGGAGTTGGCCGAATTTATCAATTGACCGGAATCGACCTTTGCTCGCGCTTTGGCTGGGCAAAACTCTATACATCCAAAGAACAGACAGCAAGCATTGATTTTGTTGAAAATGCGCTTGTTCCTAAGTTCTTTCATAATGATGTCAGAATAGAATCAATACTGACTGACAATGGCTCTGAGTTCATTGCCGCCAGGTTCAGGCAGATGCTGATTGATTATGACATACAGCATTACCGGATACCTAAAGGAAAGCCAGTATGTAATGGATATTGCGAACGTTTTCAAAGAACGATCTACGAAGAATTATATCAAAAGGCATTCAGGACTCAGTTCTTCGACTCTCTTGATGAACTGCAAAAAGCATTGGATAAATACCTTTGCTTTTATAATTTTGAAAGAGCCCATTTCGGTATCGCAAAAACCGGGGCTTTACCCATAGATGTATTAAAATCAAAAAGCTCTTTTATACGGCAGCGTTTTCAAAAACTGTTAACTTGACTTCTTAATAGTACA
>LKUE01000012.1 GCA_001412365.1 Desulfuromonas sp. SDB
ATTTGTTATTTTCTCAAATAATATTTTATTCTCCTGCGTCAGCAGGCCATCTGTGTCTTCTGTGTTTATCTGTGGTGGTTATTCTTCTTCAAAGTTTATATCCAGAAGGTAGAGTTCTTTGAGGACAGAGCCGTAGTATTCCATGGCATCGGTGTAATCTTCCAGTATTTCCAACTGTTCTGAAGCGGATAAATCCAATACCGATGATTCTAAAAACACTTTTTCCGATGCTAAAAATGTGGTTCGAGCCAGTTGTAGCTTAACCAGCAGTTTCTCCTTCTCCGATCTGATCCGGGTAATTTCAATATTTAATTCCCGCCTATAGGAATTTTCCCGTTCCTGGTAAGCATCCCGGAGATGTTCCAACGACTGCACCTGTCTCCGGGAAGGTAGGTCAAGCAGGGGTATATTTATGCCCACGGAAACGCCCCACCGGTTTTTTCTGAATTCTTCATACATCGCCTGAACTTCCTCTTCCCTCCCTCTGAATCCGTAGTAGCCGGAAACCTCCAGGGAAGGACCGTTTTCCCTGCGGTTATCAATTATCTGTTGATTTAAATCTTCAAGTTCAGCTTGGATATCCTGCAGTTCAAACCAAATATCCGGCTTAATTTCCCCATTAAATTCCGGAATTTTCGGTTCAGCTAAGTTGAACTGGTCAATCCCGATAATAAGATTTATCTTGTCTTTAAGCTGGTTTATTTCCGATTCTATCTCCATTCCTTTTAATATCATCAATCCCAACTTACCTTCATTCTGGAGCAGTTCAATGTCATCCACATATCCCTGCTGGTAAAGGTATTCAATTTCATCTATCTGCCTCTGGGCTAATTTCACCATAGTATCCACATGCTGATATACTCTTTGGTAAATATAGAAATCTATGTAATAGGAGCGAAGATTGCGTAAAACATTGCGGGTGGTTTTCTGATAGTTCCTGACCGATTTCAAATAAGCATTATTCCCCGTTCTGATACTGCTGTAGGGGGAAATGCTTCCCCATAACGGCTGGGAAATGTTTAAGGTCAGGCTGCTTTGATAATATCTCTCATCCTCGTACAAATTAGATATTTCATTTATTTTAGTCAAGTCATAACTCACTGAAATATTTCCTCCCACCGGCAGCAGCATGGAAACATCCACGGTTACTATTCCCTGCTCGGTTCTCTTCCAATAGTCAATAGGATTAGGGTAAGCAGGATAATTAACCTCTTCCTGGCTGTAGGTAACTGTAGGGAGGTAAGCAGTGATGCTGGCTTTGGGAAAAAACTTCAGCACTTCCGCCCGGTACTGGGTATGGGCGTTGAGTACCTGGTGATGGGCTGATTGAATTTCTGATGAATAAACAACTGCCAGAGACTCTGCCTGGGGCAAACTTAAATTTATTGCTGAACATAAAACTAAAAATAAAAACATAATCAACCTGCTATTAAGTGTTTAAAATAACAATTAGTATAGCGGAAATATACACCAACAATCCAGAATTTTTACAGAAATATGTTTTTTTCTTTATTAATATGATTCTCTAATTGTGATTTATTTATTAATTATTAATTTTATTACTTTTAAATTTATAATTATATCTTAATATAATTATTGCTTTAAAGCTCATAATTATGTATAATTAAAAAAAACAACATTCACTAAGGAGGATGTTTTGAGTTTAAATGAAACAGCATTAAATCCATTGGAAAGCATAACCGGCTTTGCCGCTGCTTATGTTTACCTTGGATCAGGTGAAACCCTCATTTCAAAGACCAATCAGGATATGAAGGATGCCAACATTGGAGGATTAGCAGTCGAGTTGTACCGGGCAGCAAAAATTATTTCCGATCGAATGGGATTGGGTGTTGCCAATTTCGTGGAAGTTCATACCGAGCACTATATATTCATCCACACCTGTGTCATTCCCGGAGTTGCCGCTATGGCTGCTATCGTAAACAAAGACGGGAATCTAGGTCTGCTCAAACATGAAATGGTGAAAATCGCAAAATCCTTGGAACCTGAATTCAAAGAAAGTTAGTATTAATAAATTCTTTAGTGATATGAGTTAATTATACAGTTCTATCTGTATAATTAACTCTTTATTTTTTTATTAACCGGAACTTAATTTTTGCATCAATATTATCCTTTTTCAGCTATGGTAGGGCAGGAAAAACTTAAAACTGCCTACCTGGTTAATATCATCAATCCCAAGATCGGGGGATTGTTGATCAGCGGTCCCAAGGGTTCAGGAAAAAGCACTTTAGTTCATTCAGCAAGCAACATTCTTCCGGAAATCGAGGTTATTGATCAATGTTTTTTCAACTGTGATCCTAATAACTCAGATCATTGGTGTACTCTATGCAGGGAGGATAGTTCAGATAAAAAATCAGCCAACAAAAAAATGAAGGTGATCAGTGTTCCCTTGAGTTGCTCTGAAGACAGATTGATCGGCAGTATTGATATTGAAAAATTAATGAAAAAAGGAATCAAATCAGTTCAGCCTGGTCTATTAGGAGAAGCCAACCGAAATATTTTATATATAGATGAGATTAATCTGTTACCAGACCATTTAGTGGATGATATTCTAGACTCCGCAGCATTACATTGGAATACTATCCAGCGGGAGAGATTATCCATCATACATCCTTCTGAATTTGTACTGATCGGTACTATGAATCCTGAAGAAGGAGATCTCCGACCTCAGATTCTTGATCGTCTTTCCCTATGCGTAAAAGTAAAAACATCTGATAATCCCGATAACAGAGTTGAAATAGTTAAACGCAACTTGTGGTTTGAACAAAATCCCATTCAATTTATCAATCACTTTGAAGTGCAGGAAAAACAATTAACCAAACTGATAAACCGGGCAAAAAAATCATTAAACTGCACTAAAATTCCTGAGAATTTTATATCTGCTATCTCTAAAGCTTGTATTGAGTTGAAAGTTGATGGACACCGACCGGATATTGTGATTATTAAAACTTCTCAAGCTATAGCTTCCCTAAATCAGCGAGATACTGTGAGTCAGGAAGATATATTAATATCTGCCGATTTATCCCTTTGTCACCGCACCAGGGATGGAGGACTTTTAGAACCAGCCAGTGAGCAGGAAATCACTGATATTTTCAACAAATATCTCAAATCAGTTAAATCAAAATCCTCATCTGAAATGTTTATCCCTGAAGATTTAAGTTCAATGGATCAGAATCAGGATAAATTTCAAAATATTGTTGAAAACAAAATCTCATCTCCGCAAAATAAAACTTCCCCTTCAGAAAGTAAAAAAAAAGATTAACTGAGAATGAAACCATCATTCCAGATAAATTTAAACTTACCTCATCCTCCTCTACTGATTTAACTAACCAAAAACCAAACAAATATTCACTTTATGATGAACCAATTAAATCACTTGAACAAAAGAAGAATAAATTTAATCCTTCTGTTTACGGGGAGTTTAATCGAAAAATATTCAATGATACTCCCCTATTGAAACATCAAAAGTTCAACCTCATAAATATATTAAAAAGTTTCAGATCAAAAAAAGCAGTTAGAACCAGAATTGTCCGTAAGAGAAGCACTATATCTAATCCCATTTCGGGAAGAGACATTCGATTGGTAAAATTTTTCAAAACAACCAATACCCTTGCTCCTCTTCCAACCTTAATTCAGGTTATTTTAAATGGTGGTTATGACTTTTTCAGTGGAGTTTGGAAGATTGTTGATCAAGATTTAAAAAGCTGGGAAAAAATGGAATATGAGAGTTTAACCTTAATCCTTCTGGTAGACACCAGTAATTCAGTACTGCAATTTGCTAAAAGTTTCGCCATAATTATTTCATCTCTCACCTCATTTTTCCACCACCACAAAGATCGAATCGGTCTGATTGTATTACGAGGTTCCCAGGCACAGATCATAAATCATCCCACCCACAATATCCGAGTTATTATAAGGGGACTAAAATCCTTAAAAATTAAAGGAGCTACTCCTCTTGCTGACGGTATGTTCAAAGCCTTAAATACTGCCAAGATTTCCAACAAAAAAAATCCTGGCTCCAAAAGTCTGGTAGTTTTAATTAGTGACTGTTATCCCGAACCTCTTAGCGGAAATTATTCCGATCTATTTGATGAACCTGCTTATAAAAATACTCTTCTAGCCGCTGGTTTATACAAAAAATATAAAATTCCTCTGTTGCTGATCAATCCTAATTTTCACCATAAAAACTTAGAAAATTACTTCCCGGGAGAGAAATTAAGTAAAAAAATAACCGATCTGTCCGGTGGAAAGTTAATAAAATTATTTAAATATAAGGAAACCAGCATGAGTCATACTTACTTGGCTAAAGAAAATGTTAATTTAACTAATCAAGAAATTTCAAATATTTTAAACGGTATACAAAATTACTTCCATGAAATCAAGTGAACTAAAATCACTTAATTTATGAATCTAAATAAACCAACAGTTTCCTGGAGATAAAAAATTTCTATAATTTTATACTTTTCTCTCATCAGCTAACCAGAAAAAGGCAATTGCCTTTTTGTAAAAGGCTGAATTCCTGATAGGGAATTCAGCCTTTATTTGTGTTCTTGTGGGTTAATCAGTGGTTAATTTTACCGAACCACTACCAGCTTCTTACCGTCGGAGAAGTTCCCTGCGGTCATCCGGTAGAAATAGGTGCCCGAGGACACCATGGCGCCATGGTTGTCCCGTCCGTCCCATTCTATCCGGTAACTTCCCGGTCCCTGTACCTGGTTGATCAGGGTACTCACTTCTCTGCCCGATATATCGTAAACCTTTATGCTTACCGGTCCTTC
>LKUE01000013.1 GCA_001412365.1 Desulfuromonas sp. SDB
TAAGTAAACCTTGTTATTATAAAGGTTTTAAAAAAAATGTCAAGGGTGAAATAAACCTATATAACGGATATTACGTGTTATCGATATATAAAAGGCAATAAATAAACTAATTTTATTACTAATTATTATAAAATGTAATAATGCTAATGGTGTTTATAATTACTGTTTAGTCCAGTACTCATATCCCAAGCCATCATTGCCATATAAAATCCAGGGACCGGATAAATTTTCTTCATCTTCCAGTTCCAGTAAGGAAACCCCGAACACCATCTGCTCCTGTTCAAACCAGCCTACTAAAAACTGGTCCTGATGACAAAGACCAAAACCAAATATTGAATAATCGTCAAGATAAAATTCAACTAAATATAATCCGTGATAATCCTTTAAAACAACTTCAGCTAAATATTCAGAGCCATCGGGATTATTTCCTTCTACCTGGTAGGTGCCGGAAAGATCAGGATGGGTGGAAATAGACAGGGGAGTCACCTCAGGTTCTTCCCCGGAATAAGCTACTTCTGTACCAATAACCGGAGGCTCTCCCGGAGCTGCCCAAAGACCGTTGAGGATATCCTCCCCAACTTTATAAAGTACAATGCCGATAGTAGAATAACCTTCATCATAATAAGCTACCGCCAGATAATCTTGCTGGGTTAATCCTATTCCATAATAAATTTCTCCGCTGGAGATTTCCCAGTATACCTCATATCCTTCCCCGTAAGAATTAATCTCCAGGTTACCGTAATAATCACCATATTCGGTTTTTCCTGAAATTAAATACTCAGACTCCAGGGATACAGCTCCCGATATCCCCAGTAACAGTATTAACAATATTGTACTTACAGTTAACAGCTTCATTATCCCTCCCAAGCATGGGGTGAAATTAAATTTTATTTACATTCATTTCCATTTATCTCGGTGTTCACAGTGTCTCTGTGTGATTTTTTCCCCACATTTACAATTTACAGCAAAATCTGCATATTATTCCAAACTCAATCCAAACCAGGAAGCAATGGTCTCTAAATTTTCATCAACAGCGTAAGCAATGAACTCAATATTATCTATCAATTCTTGCTTGTTAACCAGGCGATAAGGTATTTCCATCTGCAGAAAAATATAATTTTCCTCGGACAATCCAAGTTTCATCTGATTCATCTGATAGTTGGCTTGAGCCAGCTGCATAAATGCCTGGGAAGGATATTCATCAGGCAATTCAAACAACGGCACCATGATCATAATCCACTTTTCTTCCACACTGAGTACTCCCACACTTATAGTTCCGCCCTGGCTGGAGTTATATGGAATTATCCAGGTATTTGGTTCAGGCTGTTCATAGACAATTGAATCCTCATCCAGCCATGAAGAAATATCATAACCTTGTATAGATAAGGGCATTAAAATTAAAAAAATTATTAAAAGCGATGTGAATTTATTCATAAAAACCCCTTGTAAACAAATTTCTAGTTTACTTCAAAAACCCATTTTCTCAATTCATTTTGGGAGAAAGTAAGTTGATTTAAAGCTTGATTATAATTTCTGTGTAAATCAGAAGGTAAAATTACCGGTGTGGAACGATAGTAATTTTCACTGTAAAAATTTGTAATCTGAGAATAAATAGTTAAAAAATTGGAAAAATCCTGTAAAACCAGTTTAAATTTTTGTTGATCTATTCCCGGCCAACTCTCCCAACCCTCAATTGAGTTTAATAAGTTGGTATATGCTGAGGATATACATATATAGGAATATGTCAGTAAAAAACTCTTGGCGGGTCTTCCTTCATTTACCGGACCCACAATACAGGTTGAATAATAATTTTCCGAGGTGTAAATCAAAATGGAAATTGAATCAATTATTTCCAATATCTTCGCCCTACTCTGGATTTCATTGTACAAGGTTTGATTTAACTGAATACTGCCTTCAGTATCTTGTACATAAAGAGAATTTTTAAGTTGAGGAAATATTTCTTTAATTTTACTAAGCTCCTTTTGAGCATAAGATATAACCATATCCTTGCGGGAAGACCAAAGTTCAACGGAATCTTCTTTAACGTACTGGCTTATCTTATACTCACAGTACAGAGCATAATTTAATGCATCTAAATAATTTGCATAAGAAATTCCAAGCTGATTTATCTCCGCAGGATTATCCACAGTCAGCTGGAGCAGAAGATGAAAATGCCTGACTGATTCCATCCACATTGAATCAATTGCCTCATCTCTCCCTGCCGAAGCGGTCAAACCTGCATTTGCAACCAGATCTACGGCGGTATCATAACTTAATACCGCTTTTTCCAGTTCAATTAAGATGACTTGTTGTTGATTTTGAGCTGAAGGCAGTATCCATAGAGAATCTTTGGTTCCGGGTAACGGTGAAAAATTACGGGAACAGGAAACAAAACCTGCCGCCAGGATTGCCATAAAAAATAATGAACTAATATAATTAATAAATTTACCGCTCAATTTTCATTCCTTAAAATCTGATTAAGAATAATTCAGGTTAAACCTTGATGTCAATTAATTCCTAAATTATTATTTTGTATTGACAGACATATCAAAAAAAAATAAAATCACACATATTGAAAACGATTTCACGGGCGGTTAGCTCAGTTGGTTAGAGCGCTTGCTTGACATGCAAGAGGTCACAGGTTCAAATCCTGTATCGCCCACCAATATTACGGCGATTAATCGCCGTATTTTTATTAGTATTATAGAGGAGAACTCATGAAGGCATTTGACTTAATTAAACATAATCAACAAATTGCAGTTCTATGCAATAACCACCTGGTTGATCTAGATCAGGAGATTTCTGATGATCAACAGTGCAAACCAATTGATTTCAACCACCCTTTGGGAAAAGACGTTTATTGGCATACCAGTGCTCATATATTAGCTCACGCCGTACTCAATCTGTTCCCCGGAACCAAGCTGGGGGTAGGTCCAGCAGTGGAGGAAGGTTTTTATTACGACTTTATCCCTCCCCAACCGTTCACCCCTGAAGATTTGGAAAATATTGAACAGGAAATGAAAAAAATCATAGAAGAAAATATTGAGATTCACCGATTCGAAAAAACAACCAGGGAAACTATTGACTTACTGAATGAACAGCAACAGGAATTAAAAATTGAATTAATTGAGAATTTCCAAGAACCTTTCAGTTTTTACCAGCAGGGCAACTTCTGTGATTTATGCAGAGGACCCCATTTGAGATCTACCGGAAAGGTAAAAGCGGTGAAAATACTGTCAGTAGCTGCTGCTTATTGGAAAGGCGATGAAAAAAACAAATCCATGCAGAGAATATACGGAGTATCCTTCCCTTCCCCCAAAGAGCTGAAATCTCACCTGCACATGCTTGAAGAAGCTAAAAAGAGAGATCACCGGAAATTGGGGAAAAAGCTTGATATTTTTGGAATTTACGAAGAAGCCGGTCCCGGATTAATATACTGGCACAAGGGAGGAACAGTTATCCGCAAGGAAATAGAAAATCTGTGGATTTCCGAACACCGCCAACGAGGTTATAATTTTGTTACCACTCCCCACATCGCCAAAGCGGATTTGTGGAAAATTTCCGGACATCTTGACTACTACAAGGAAAACATGTATCTGCTTGAAGATGGGCAGTATGTTTTAAAACCGATGAATTGTCCGGAGCATATTTTAATTTTCAAGAACGAGCAGAAAAGCTACAAAGATCTTCCTTACAAGATGGCTGAACTGGGAACAGTGTACCGCAAAGAACGTTCAGGAGTACTTCACGGAATGCTCAGAGTAAGGGGATTTACCCAGGATGATGCCCACATCTTCTGTACCTACCCCCAGCTGCAAAATGAGATAATTGAAGTCCTTGAACTAGGATTAGGGTGGATCAAACGGTTTGGTTATGAAAAATTTCAACTAGACCTGTCCTTAAGAGATCCGGGTCAACAAGAAAAATATGCGGGAACAGAAGAGGATTGGCTTAAGGCAGAACAGGCATTAGCTTCGGCAATGGATGAAATGAATCTGGAATACCGCCGGATGGAGGGTGAAGCAGTTTTTTACGGACCCAAAATTGATTTTCAACTTCAGGATGCCATCGGCAGAACCTGGCAGGGCACTACTTGTCAGGTTGATTTCAATCTGCCCCGCAGATTTGATCTTAAATATACCGGAGCGGATGGGCAGGATCACTATGTAATTATGATCCACAGGGCAATAATGGGGTCAGTGGAAAGATTTGTAGGAGGATTAATTGAACATTATTCAGGTAATTTCCCATTTTGGCTGGCTCCGGAACAACTGCGGATCATTCCCATAACCGATAATCAGCATAATTTCGCCGAGCAACTGAAAAATAAGTTGATTGATCAAGAAGTTAGGTGCACAATAGATAAAAGAAGTGAAAAAGTGGGATACAAGATCCGAGATGCAGAAACTTCCCGGGTACCATTGATGGCTATAATTGGGGAAAGGGAAGTAGAGAGTGAATCTGTGTCCTTAAGAGTTCATCAGCAGGGAGACCAGGGGACTGTAAATGCAGAAACCCTGGTGGGTATGTGCAAAGAAAAAATCGAAGAAGGACGGAAGCCATTATAAATTAAGGAGGGAATAATTAAAAAATTCAAACCGCATAGTAGATTACCTCGCACTGAAGTAAATCACAGTATTAAAGCATCAAAAATAAGAGTAATTGACGAACAGGGAAATAATTTAGGCATACTGGAAACTCCCCAGGCAATTGAAGTTGCTTTTGACCGGGGTTACGATCTGGTTATGATATCTAAAAATGCAAAGCCTCCAGTTTGCAAAATAATGGATTACGGTAAATATAAATATCAGGAAAGAAGAAAACTAAAGGAAGCTCAACAAAAACAAACTACGATTAAAGTAAAAGAATTGAGAATGAGACCAAGGATTGAAGAGCATGATTATGAAGTAAAATTAGATAAAGCACGTAAATTTCTGGAAGTGGGAACGGATAGAACTAAAAGTAATTCACCTTTACAAAATAAAAGAAATAAAGTTAAATTTCTGGTCCGATTGGTGGGCAGAGAAATTGCCCATGCAGATTTGGGGATCAAAGTTTTAAATAGATTCATTGAAGATCTAAGTGATATAGGAGAAGTAGAACAGCCACCAATTGTACAGGGAAATACAATCTCAATGGTTATTGCACCGAAAAAAACGGAGGTTCGACATGCCAAAAATTAAAACTAATCGTTCTGCTGCAAAGCGATTAAAAACTACTAAGAAAGGAAAAATCAAGCGCTGGCATGCTTTTAGCGGACATATAAAAACAAAAAAAGGTCCTAAAAAGAGAAGAAAACTGTCTTCCAGCACTTTTATTGACAAAGCTGATGAAAAGAAATTTAAAAAGTTAATTCCTTATGCTTAAAAATTGAGTTATTGGATTATTAGGAGGAAAAATGCCACGAGCAACAAATAAACCTGCAAGTCACTCCCGGAGGAGGAAAGTCATTAAGCTTGCCAAAGGCTATTGGGGAGTGAGGAAGAATAGATTCAGAAGCGCAAAGCAAGCTATAATGAAAGCAGGAGTGAATGCATACCGTGACCGCAGGAGGAAAAAGAGAGATTTCAGAAGATTATGGATTACCCGAATCTCTGCTGCCTGTAAATCTGAGGGAATATCCTATTCAAAATTTCTATATGGATTGAGTAAAAAAGGTATCCTGATTAACCGGAAAATGCTGGCAGATATGGCAGTTAACGATCAGGAAGCATTTTCAAAATTAATGGAAATAACCAGGAGCGCTGAACAGTAATTATGATTAAAAGTGATGAAGTAAACCGGGAAAAAAAGAATTTAAGTTTGCTTTATCTGTTGTTATTTATCATCACTGCTTTAATCATATCCTGTTCAGGACCTCAAACCGAACAGGTACTATCTCAGCCCGGCAATATTCCTCAATGGCAGGTTGGTCAATGGGCTGAATATGAAGTTCATCAGGGGTCCAGTCAATTGTCAATCAAGTACACTATCGTAGACAAGATAGTTGAACAGGACACCCTGTTTTGGGTAGAATCAGTGGTTAAAACTGAAAGTGATTCATTTTTATGGCAGGCTTTAGTACCGGAATATTTCAACGGCACTCCTGCTGAACTGGTGATCGTAGATTTAACTCAAAAAGAGTGGGAAGCATTAGCCATGCCTCTGGGCAGAAGCTGCCGGTCTACTTTTTTACTGGGAAACTTTAACCCGGAAAATTTACGTAAATTAGGCTTTGAAACTGACTACATCAACACCCCCGCGGGTGAATTCTACTGTCTGCACTGCCGACTGTCCATAAACCAACTGGAAGCAGATGTGTGGATAAGCGGAGCCATTCCCATTTTAGGTATTGCCAAGTGGGAATCCAGCGATCAGGTAAGAACTTTAACTGCCTACGGAAAAGAGGGGAGATCAATATTGCCTGTTGATATTGTACGTAAACAAATCAGCCCTGCTGATTTTTCTAAACCGGTGTTTAAAGAAAATTTGATATCCTTTGTTAGAGTGAATATAGAAGACAGTACCAAAGTTGACACTCTGTCTTCTTCTCCTGCCCCAGACTCACTTTAAACAGGAGGATTGATGAGTAAGGATAAAATTTCCATCCTCTCCGATAAAATTGACAGTTTAATTGAAAAAATGCAGTCACTGAAACAGGAAAATGACCGCCTGAAAGAGGTGATTGATGGCAGCGCTGACAATCAAAGAGGTTTCAACCAGGAATTAAATAATCTGGAAGAACAGATAAATTTTCTTCGCCATCAGCTGGCAGAAAAAGAAGAGCATATTCACAATATTGAAAAAGAACACCGGAATTTAATCAATAAATTTAAAAAGACTTCCCAGGCTGTGGAAAAAGTGATTGAAAAACTGGATTCAGTTTAAACCATGTCTGAAAAACACACCATTGAAGCGATAATTGACGGAAAGAGGATGACCATTAAGGTTGAACATGATCTGGCTATCGCCCATCAAGCTATTGACATGGTTCAAAAACAAATAAAAGATATTAAAGAAAGTTCCTATGCTCCCATGAAAAGAGAGGATTTGTATTTAATAACCGCAATGAACCTGGCTGGAGAATTAATCAAAGCCATTCATAAAACCTCTACTTATGAGCAGGAATTTGATGCGGAATTAAAAAAAATTGATCAGGCAATAAAAAACAATTAACCAGGAAAATTGCCTTCACGCTGGATATGCGAAATCGGCTCTCCTAAAAATCTTTCAGCCATTCCCACAAAGTTTGGAGGAATATCACTTAAATAAAATTTATGGCTTCCCCGGTTTTGCCTGGGGGAAATCAACTGGAGGTCAACTAATAATTGCTTTACTTGACGGGCAGTCTGCTCTGCGGAATCAATTAATTCCACTTCATTTCCCGCTACTCTTTTAATTGTCTCCTTAAGCAGGGGATAATGGGTACACCCTAAAACTAAAGTGTCAATTTTCTGAGCCAGTAAGGGGGCAAGATATTGACGGGCAGTTAATATAGCAATTTCAGTATTTTCCCATCCTTCTTCAACCAGAGGAACAAATAAGGGGCAAGCCTGGGAGAAAATCATTACTTCACTATTAAAGTTGCGTATTTTCTGAGGATAGGAATTAGTTTTAATTGTTGCGGTAGTCCCAATAACTCCCACTTTATTTTTCCTGGTATGTAATGCCGCTGCCTTTGCTCCCGGTTCCAAAACTCCGATTATGGGGAGAGAATAATTATCTAATAAAATTTCCAGGGCAGTGGAAGATACCGTATTACACCCCACTACGATCAGCTTTACATCCTTGGAGATTAAAAACTCAGTATCCTCCCTGGCAAAATTTATAATAGTTTGAGTGGATTTTGTTCCATAAGGAACCCTGGCAGTATCACCAAAATACAGGATATCTTCATGGGGAAGTAATTCCCGCAATGCTTTTACTACAGTTAAGCCGCCCACCCCGGAGTCAAATACTCCAATTGGTTTTAGATCTATTCCCATTTTTTTCTTCTCAGAGACCTTTCCACATCTCTTTTCTTAATTGCTTCCCTTTTATCGTACAATTTTTTTCCTTTAGCCAGGGCAATTTCAACCTTAATTAAATTCCGGTCATTAATGTAGACAGATAAAGGTACGGCAGTAAGCCCCTGCAGTTCCAGTTTTTTTTTAATCTTTCTAATTTCCCTTTGATTCAACAGAAGTTTTCTTTTTCTGCGGGGATCGGGGGAATAAGCGGCAGATTTATCAAATACCGGTATGGTTACATCAATCAGCCATACTTCCTCATTGAGGATTCGGACATAGCCTTCCTGGAGACTGCATCCATGGGATCGAAGGGATTTGACCTCTGAACCAATTAATACAATCCCCGCCTCCATTGTTTCCATAATATGATAATTATGTCTGGCTTTCCTATTTCTGCTGATTACTTTCTTCATCTTCTCTCTTGCGGTATAGTACAATTTTCCTGCCAATTAACTGCACAACTTGTGAATTTGTCTTATCTGCAATAAGGTCAGCGCAATCTCTGCAGTCCAGGGGGCAGTTCCTGCCCACTGCTATTTTAATAAGTTCTCTTGCTTTTAAAGCCCGGTCAATTTCTGACAGAAATATATCAGTAATTCCCATTTTACCAATGGTGAAAATGGGCTGCACCTTCATCGCTTTAACCATGAGTTCCCTTCTTAACTTTTTATCCATTAAACATTTTCCTCCGGTAAATATTCCCGAAGATGGTCATAGGGAGAAGTCAGCAATCCCTGGTGGGCAATTACTGCCTTTTTCAACTGATCAGACAGACTTAACTCTTCTAATTTTTTTTGATAATCAACTTTAACCAGGTCCGGGATTAAATTAACCAGTACATGGCTAAACGCACCCGATGATTCAACCGGTAACTCACTGGGCAAAATATCGTTTGCCAGTACTACCGGACCGTGACCTTTGACTCCGTCAACTGTTTTTTGCAGTTGAGTATCAAAAACATAGACAGGATTGTCTGCTGAAGTAACCTTGGTATTTATTTCAATACCCCCTTCAATATCACAACTTATATCCCCAATGACCTGAAGTTTAGGCTCCGGCTGCTGATATAATCTAATGACCTGTTCCCTGGTAACAAGCCGGGGGTATCTTTCATCCCAATAAGAACCATTTATAATGACATTTAATTTATCCAGGTACTTATCAAAAACACCACGGTATTTCTGGGGATAATCGTAGTATTCCTGCAGGTCGAATTCACCGGGATTATTAATATTTTCCACCAGGTCATATTCATGAAAAACGGTGGTGATGAAGTGATGATCAGACCAGGAATCAGGTGATTCCAGGATTGCTTCCGGTTTAACTCTGATTTCCGGAAGTAAGGATATTATCTCCTGAGCTCCTTCTGATACATGGCCGTAGCCTACAAAAGCAATAATCAGAGGTTTTAAATTATCACTTATCCCACCCTCTGCAATTTTATTGCCAATGTGGTGGATATGCTGCTTTGCCTGGTTAAGGTTGTCATATTCCCAAGCCCGTTTAACTTCTATCAGGGGGCTGTTCATTCCCAAATAAGCCAGGCGTTGTCCTAACCCCCACAGAGTATCAATAGCGCCGGCTAGACCAGCATAATGCCCAAAAAAGATCAGCCGTTGTCCTTTTGTATTGGAAATCAATTCATAGTCAATTAAAGTTATCTTTTTTGACAATATTTTCTTAAGCATGGGCATGTTGTAAGACTGACCTTTGATAGTATGGGAAAAGAACAGATAAACCTTATCTTCCAGCAATAATTCAGGTTTGACTTCCTTAATCCCTAAAATAATATCTGCAGGGGACAGATCATCTACAATTTGAGCCCCCGCTTTTTTATATTGATGCTCTGGGAATATCCGGTATTCAGAAGGCTGCACCATAATTTTATAACCTTGAGCAGTTAATTTTTCCACATCCTCAGGGATTAAGGGAGCGCGTTTCTCCCACAAGCCTTTATCTTCTCTTCTCATTCCAATTATTTTATCCATTCCGTCTCCTCATAACAGCATTAGATTACTTTCCACCATCCATCCCTGCTGACCACTGATTTCTATTTTTATCCATTCTCCTCTGATTTCTTCGACTTTTACTACTACTCCTGCATCTACGTGCATATCAGTCCTGGCACCCTGGGCTGGCTGGCTGTGCATGAAATTATCCTCAGTTACCATGGCTTTGGGCATGCTGTAATATTTTGAAACTTGCCAGTATTCCAAAACTGCTGTAACCGAAAGAAACATCAGCAGGATAAAGGTTATCACAAAAACCCGGCGTGATTTCATGATATAAACAGATGCAAAAATCAAAGAAGCAACCAACAAAATTAAATGCAACCATAATAATAAATTTTTTACCGGCTGCAAATAAACGCGGTGATCTTCTTTTAAAGGTTGATCCAGTTTCAACAAAGTAGTCCTCAGTGATTCAGTTACTTTAGAATCATAGGGATTTCTAAGATATACATAATAAAAATATCCGGCTGCTGGTCCATATTGGGATTGGTTGTAATAGTTGACGCCTTGATTATAGTAATCAGACAATCTCCCCGCAGAAGATTCCTGATTTAATAATATCGGCGCTAACACCAACAGCCAAATCATGATTAAACTCTCCTCATAAATATATTAGATTATCAGTCTTTTATAAATTCAATGCCTTGAGCCAGAGGAAGCTCTTCACCGTAGTTAATGCTAACTGTCTGCCTTCTCATATACCCTTTCCAGGCATCTGAACCGGATTCTCTTCCTCCTCCTGTTTCTTTTTCTCCTCCGAACGCACCGCCGATTTCCGCTCCGCTGGTGGATGTATTGACATTAGCAATACCGCAATCACTTCCCTGGGCAGAAAGGAATTTTTCAGAATATCTAAGGTTATTGGTAATTATTGCTGAAGATAATCCTTGAGGGACATCATTGTGATATTGCAGTGCTTCTTCCACAGAGGATACCTTCATAACATAAAGAATTGGCACAAATGTTTCTTCTTTGGTGATGGGAGCTCCTTTTTCAATTTCCACGATGGTAGGTTCAACATAAAAACCTGGATTATCTACAACCTTGCCTCCCTGGATGATCTTTCCATTCTGAGTTTTTATCTTATCTAAAGCATGGAGGTATTGATCCACCGCCCCCTGATTAATTAAAGGTCCGCAGGTGGTTTTCTCATCCAGGGGATCCCCTATTACCGTCCACTGCTGATAAGCCCTGATTAATTTATCCATAAACTGATCATAAATTTTTTCATGGAGAAAAATTCTCCGGGTAGTTGTACATCTCTGTCCGGCGGTTCCCACCGCCCCAAAAAATATTGCTCTCCGGGCGATTTCCAAATCTGCATCTTCCATCACTATTGCAGCATTATTACCGCCTAATTCCAGAATTGTTCTTCCCAATCTTGCCGCAACTCTCTGCGCCACTTTTTTCCCGGTGGGAATTGAGCCAGTAACACTGACCATGGGAATCCTGATATCATCACTCATTTTATTGCCCACCAAACTACCCGCTCCCACCATCAAAGCGATAATGTCAGGATAACCCTGTTCGGTGATAACTTCAGATACAATGCGATGAGTGGCAATGGCGGTGAGAGGAGTCTGGGAAGAAGGTTTCCACAACACAGTATCTCCGCAAACCAGAGCAATCATGGCATTCCATGCCCAAACTGCTACCGGAAAGTTAAATGCGGTTACCACCCCCACTGGTCCGATAGGAAGCCACTGTTCCAGAATTCTATGCTGCCGGCGTTCTGACTGCAAAGTGGGACCGGAAAGAGATCGGGATAAACCTACTGCATAATCAGCAATGTCAATCATCTCCTGAACTTCTCCCAGTCCCTCCTGGATTATTTTACCGCATTCCAAGGTTACTAATTTCCCCAATACTTCCTTGTTTTCTCTAAGCTTGAGACCGATTTTTCTTACCAGTTCTCCCCGTTCCGGTGCAGGGACCATCCTCCATACCTGAAAAGACTGCTGAAGTGACTGAACCGCCTGTTCATAGTCTTGTTCAGTGGCTAAACTTACCGAAGCTAATACCTGCTGGTTGGCTGGATTTAAAGACTTAATTGTCTGTTTTCCCTGAGCACTCACCCATTCCCCTAACTTATAGGAAACACCGCTATTTAACTCAGAAATGCCAATCTTTTTCAGTACATCATTCATAGGTCCTCCCGGTTGATTTATGAGTTTTAATTATGAGTTTTCATTTTAAGTTATAATAATCTCCAGTGACAAGTAAAATAAATGTTAATCACATTGATCTAATTTTTTCAAATACAATTTGGCAATTTCTGGAATTGTATTATAAAATCAAAGCTATGGAAATTGCCAAAGTCAAACAAATTGTCAATAAATTCAATTCCAAGCAGGTTATGGTGATTGGGGATATTATGCTGGATGAATATATCTGGGGTAAAGTTGAGCGGATATCTCCGGAAGCACCGGTTCCAGTGGTGGATGTAATCAAGCAGTCCTTTCATTTAGGAGGAGCAGGCAATGTAGCTCATAATCTCAGAGCAATGAATGCCCAGGTTAGCTTGATTGGAGTTTTAGGAAATGATCTGGCGGGGGAACAGACCCTGGAAAAACTCAGGAATATAGGTATCTCTGAACAAGGAATTTTCATTGATGCTAACCGGACCACTACCCAAAAAACCAGGATAATCGCCCATTCCCAACATGTGGTCAGGGTGGACCGGGAAAAGAGATCCACGGTTGCTGAATCTGTTCAAAAAAAGATTTTGAACTATCTGAATAAATCAATCCACCATATTGATGGATTAATATTTGAGGATTACAACAAAGGTTTACTCTCCAAAGATCTCATCTCTGAAATTTTAAATATTGCGCAAAATCGAGACATACCTACTTTTGTAGACCCCAAGTTCGAAAATTTCTTCTCTTTTCAAAATGTGACCTGCTTTAAACCCAATCTGAAGGAGCTGGCTCAAGCTACCGGGATAAGCACAGATAACCGATCTCAAGTAATTAAAGCCTGTCATCAGGTTATTGGAAAACTAAACTGCAAATACCTGCTGCTCACTCTGGGGGAAAAAGGGATGCTGGTGTTTACTCCGGATCGAAAAGATCCCATTGAAGTACCCACAAAGGCAAACCAGGTTTATGATGTAAGCGGAGCAGGAGATACAGTTATCAGCGCATTTTCCATGTCTTTTATCAGCGGAGCAGATATTCTGGAATCGGCAGTCATCGCCAGTCACGCAGCAGCAGTTCAGGTAGGCAAAATTGGAGCACAAACCGTGATCATTGATGAAATAATTGATAATTTTCATCATGATTTAAATTATTAGCAGGAACCATGATAGATTTAATCTATAATTTCGATAAGCTGGATAATTTTGATGATTTGCTTCCTGAAAATGTTGAAATAGCATTTACCAATGGTTGTTATGATATATTACATTCAGGACATGTCAGTATTTTCAAGTACTGCAAAACTTTAGCTGATTTTGTGGTGGTTGGAATAAACAGCGATACCTCGGTAACCCGATTAAAAGGACTTCTCAGACCTATTGTTGATCAACAACAACGGGCTCAAGTTGTTGCCTCGGTAAGATATGTGGATATGGTGGTGATTTTCTCAGAAGATACCCCCTATAACCTGATCAAGGCAGTTCAGCCTGATTATCTGGTCAAAGGAGGAGACTACCAGGAATCAGAAGTAGTGGGACATGATTTGGTTCCCCATACAAAAATTTTTCCCCTTATAGAAAACTTAGGAACTACAAATATTGTTGAAAAGATTGTTCATAGATACTGTAAAAAGGAGTGTTGATGAGAATTAAAAAACATCCCATTCTTGAATTTCCTGTTAAAAAGAAAATCGAATTTTATTTCGAGGATAAAAAATTAGAAGCCAGAGATGGAGAATCAATTGCCGCTGCATTAATTGCCAATAACATCAGAATTTTTCGTTTCTCTGAAAAAAAACAACGTCCCAGAGGTTTATACTGCGCGGTGGGGAAATGCGCCAGCTGTTTGATGGAAGTTGACGGCAAGCCCAATATTATGACCTGTATAACCCCGGTTAAACAGGGAATGAAAGTGAAAAGACAAAAAGGGCGGGGTGATCTGATATGATCAGAAAAGTACAAATGGCAGTAATCGGAGGAGGTCCCGCCGGTTTGTCTGCGGCAGTAGCTGCAGCCAGTCAAGGAGTGACTGTGGAAATCTTTGACGATAATTTCATCCCCGGAGGACAGCTAATTAAACAGACTCATAAATTCTTCGGAGCAAAGCAGCATCTGTGCGGAACCAGGGGAATGGATATTGCCCAAATTCTCTTAGACCGGTGCACCCAGCATAACGTCATCATCAATCAACAGGCAACAGTAACCGGAGTTTACGCAAACACTTTAGGAGTCCTCTATCCTGATAAATTTGAAGAAGTGGAATTTAAGAGTTTAGTAGTGGCTACCGGCGCTTCTGAAAACATGATTAGATTTGTCAACAACGAATTACCGGGCATTTACGGGGCAGGAGCAATACAAACCCTGATGAATGTATTCGGGATCAGACCAGCACAGAATGTTTTAATGGTGGGTTCAGGCAACATAGGATTAATTGTCTCCTACCAGTTAAAGCAGGCTGAAGTAGAGGTTGAATGTATTGTGGAAGCCCTTCCCCAGGTGGGCGGTTATCAGGTACACGCTTCTAAAATTCAAAGAATGGGTATACCTATACTCACCAATCACACTATTATCCGGGCAGAGGGCAATGAACAGGAAGGAGTCACCGGAGCAATTATATCTGAAATTGACAAAGATTTCAGACCAGTGCCGGGGACAGAAAAATATTTATCTGTAGATACAATCTGTTTAGCAGTAGGATTAACTCCTCTGGCTGATCTCCTGGAACAATGTGGATGCAAAATGACTACCATCAGTGAACTTGGAGGCAGAGTGGCAGTTCACAATCACTACATGCAGACTTCACGACCTGATGTATTTCTGGCGGGAGATGTCAGCGGAATTGAAGAAGCGGTAACTGCCACCCTGGAAGGACAGCTGGCCGGTTTGGCTGCTGCTAAATATATGAACATCGGCAATCCCCTGATCATACAAAATAAGATGAATGAAATCCTGATTCAGCTCAATGAATTCAGGGACGGTCCTTTTGGAGAAAAAGCTACTTACGGTTCACAAAGATTGCTGAAGGAGTACTCTTATGAGTGAAGATCAAAACAATTTAAACCATTCAACTATACCGGAATTTTTAACCGATATTTTGCCCCCGGAAGAAAGAATATTAAAAAGACCGGTGGCAATCATTGAATGTTTTCAAGAAATTCCCTGTAACCCCTGTGTGGATTCATGTCCCCAGAATGCAATCAGTATAGACGAGGGTATAAATCGTATACCCCAAATTGATTATGACCTTTGTACCGGATGCACCCTGTGTGTGCCTAAATGTCCCGGCTTGGCAATTTTTGTGGTGGGAGTAGATAAAGAAGATAAAACCAAAGGCAGTGTAACTATTCCCTATGAATTTAATGATCTTCCCCAAATAGGCGAAGAAGTTATAGGGTTGAACCGCCAGGGTAAACCAGTTACTCCAGCTGTAGTGAAAAAAGTGATTGTAAGTAAAATTACCGATAAAACTGCAGTAATAACTTTATCACTGCCATCTGAATTTATCCATGAAGTAAGATTCTTTAAAAGACAATCAAGTAAATGAGAGGAATTGATGAAAGACGATATAATTATCTGCAGATGCCAGGATGTAACTGAACAGGAAATTGTTGACGCTATAAAAAAATACAATCTTTCCACTGTAGATGAGGTAAAAAGAGTGACCAGAGCAGGCATGGGGCACTGTCAAGGCAAAACCTGCCGGAAACTGGTTGAACAGATTTTAAGCAGAGAATTAAGCAGACCGGTAAGCGCTGACCAGTATACAACCTTACGTCCTCCCACCAGGGCAGTACCTCTTGATTTATTGGCAAATGCTGAGCAATCCTTTGATAAGGTGGTATCCAGAGGAAGAGGTGGGCATAATGAGTAATCTTCCCAAAACTGCAGAGTTGGTAATTATTGGAGGAGGAGTAATAGGGACCTCTATCGCTTATGAACTTGCCAAAAGAGGGATGAAAGATATTGTGCTGGTAGAGGGAGATACTATTTCCTCGGGTAGTACCGGACGCTGCGGAGGAGGAATTAGAGCCCAATGGTCAACTCCGGAAAATGTAAGATTGGCTATGGCTTCAGTGGAGAGATTTAAAAGCCTGGAATCCGAGCTGGAAACTGAACTGGAATTTGAGCAGGGTGGTTATCTGATTCTGGCTCATTCTGATCAGGAACTACAGCAATTTGAAAGCAATGTTAAGATGCAGAAGTCCTTAAATCTTGATGTTGATTTGATAACCCCTTCTCAAGCTAAGGAAATTGTTCCCAGTCTTAATATTGAAAAAATTACCGGAGCCACCTGGTGTCCATCCGACGGATCAATAAATCCCTTTTTGCTGAATTTTGCTTATGCCCGGGCAGCCAGGCAAAAAGGAGTCAAGATATTTCAGCACACCAAAGTTATTGGAATTGAACATAAAGCCCAAAAAATAACCGGGATTAATACTGACCAGGGCAAAATATCCACTAATCAACTGGTTAACGCTGCAGGGGGCTATGCCGGTTTTATCGGCAAACTGGCAGGATTAGATCTCCCCGTAGTTCCCCACCGCCACGAAATTTTAGCTACTGAACAAATTAACCGATTTTTTAAAAATATGATAATGTCTTTTGAGTACAACTTGTATTTCCGTCAGGTCATGGATGGAGGGATCGTAGGCGGTCAAACCAATCCGGGGGAATTACCCGGAACTGACATAAAATCCGGGCTGACTTTCCTCAAGGAAATGTCGGTTAAATTAACTCATTTCATACCAAAATTAAAACAAGTTAAAGTAATCCGCCAATGGGCAGGACTTTACTGCACTTCCCCTGATGCTCAACCTATACTGGGGAAAATTGAGAATTTAGCAGGATACTATCAAGCCATAGGATTCTCCGGCCACGGTCTTATGCTGGCTCCCCGCACTGCAGTATTGATGGCTAATTGCATTGCGGATCCGGATTTTCAAGATGAAGATTTATCCCGTTTAAATCTGGACAGATTTAAACATGGGATAGTCAGCGGAGAAAGATCAGTAGTATGAAAAAATCATTAAGAGTTAAAAGAGTCGAAGAAACAATTTTCAAGCAGCTTTCCTTGATTTTGGAAAATTATCTCCGGGATTTGGATTTCCCCATAACCACTATCGTGGGGGTTAATAGCGATCCCGGGCTGCAGCTGGTTAAAGTTAAAGTAAGTGTATATGGAGATAAACTGCAAAAAGAAAAAGTATTGGACTATCTCACTCAAAAAAAGAAACACATTCGCTACTTGCTGGCGGGGAAAATAAGAATTAAATATATGCCCGACCTGGAATTTTTAGAAGATACTAGTATAGACATGCTCAATAAAATCGAAAAAATCATTGAAGCTGAAAAAAAATCTGACCAGGATAATTAATGTTCAATTTAACCGATATCTTCCAAGTAGAAAAATTGTTTGCCAACTCCAACTGCCGCAATGAATTATTTTCCTACCTTGATAACTGTGAAGGAGTGGATATATATACCCATGCTTCTCCAGATGGAGACGCCATAGGTTCGGCATTAGGTCTTTATTTTTTTAT
>LKUE01000014.1 GCA_001412365.1 Desulfuromonas sp. SDB
CCCTATGATGAACCACAGATAAACACAGAGCCCAGCCCCGCACTTCCTCTCCCAACACAGAGTACACCACCCCACCAAGGAACAATGATCAATTAAACAATTAACAATTATCAATAAACAATAATCAATGCCCTGCCCAAAAACGGGAAGAACAGAGATGGATAGGATTGTTTCAGGTATTTGAGAAAAGAATAGAGATAGGGGATGCAGTACGTAAGTACTGGCAGGCTGTTTGGTAAAATAGCAATTTACCACTAATCCCTTCATCACAACCCAGGAAAATGGAACACAGATGGACAGGATGAAACAATAACAGGAATGAAGAACCACTCAACCACCAGGGTACATTGAACACTGATGATGGGATAAACGGATTTATAGGATAAGAAAATATAAGGATGATTGAATATTTTTGCTTTACAAAAAAATTCAATCAAATTTATGATTAAAAAGATTAGGGAATACTATTTTGATAAAACAGCCATTTACCTGCCAAATGGCAGCTTAACAAGATGCCGCCCACCATCCAGGAATAGTTGACATGATTTACAGGATCCCCACCACACCACCACTGGAAGAATAGAATTGCTATAGAGGAACATTAATAGAGAATAATATTGAGTAGTTATGTGAAATGAAAAAGAGAGTTATTGATTGAAAATTAAATTTCGAAAATTTTACCTGTTTCCGCAGTTAAATAATTTTCCTGATATATTTCTTCAAAGACATTCTGGGCATCTTGACCGGTGCAGTGAGTGGGGGCAACCTTTTGTACTTTCAGCTCTTTGAATTTACTGCAGATCATCAGCAGTTCTGATCGTTGATGATTTACCAGGTGAAAACCTCCCACTGCCAGATAAAAGGGATCGGAGGGAAACTGTTCAACTACTTTTTCCAGTATGTTGTCAATGCCTGGATGTGAACAGCCGGTAATTAATGCAATGCCCCGGTCAGTTTTCACCACCAGGGACTGTTCCTGCAGAAGATCGCCGCTGTAATTTGAAACCATCGGTCCGGTTGACCAGAAGTTATCTCCTATCTGGGAGAAGTTTTCAACTTCCCTTATTTTTATACCGTAAGGTTTAACCTGTTTTTTGAACTCTTCGCTGAAACCAGTGCATATAACCAATTCAATATTTGGATTTTGTTCAAGTATATACCACAGACCCCCGGTGTGATCCCAGTGGTCGTGGGAAATCATAACTGTTTTTAGTTGAGCAGGATCAATCCCCAGGATTTCCATATTATGTTCCAGATAATCCGGAGATTCACCAGTGTCAAATAGAAAATCTTCTCCCACCAGACAGGATAATCCCCATCCCACTGCAAATTTTGAATCATCTACTTCATTATTGAATACTACTTGTAATTTCATCATATTAAGCTGTGGTCAATTGATCCGTCGGGCAACATGTAGTCAGGATGCCATTTTCCAGATTCTTCCATCTTTCTTCTCACGCAGTTATCATAATCTCCTTTGCAGTATCTATCAATCCATTTTTTATCCAGCTTACCTCGTTCGTAAAATCTTTTCATCGGACAGACTGAATAGTATTGGCATTGCTTTTGTTCCATATAGATCCTTTGTGGGTATTCATACATTTTCTTTCCTTATTTTAATAGTTCAATCTTTTTCATCAATAAATCATCTCCTTGATCATCACTAACCTTCAAAAAGTAAATGCCCGAGGAGATATTGAGGTTGTTCAGGTTGAGGTGGAATTCAGGCTGGGTGTAGTTGGTGTCAAAGACTTTTCGACCATCCACCGAATAAATGCTTATTTCAACACCGACAGGAAGACCTGATAGAGAAAGGAGAGGGTGTGAGGAGGAGAAGAAGGTGGAGTTGAGGTTTAAACTAGATAGGTTAGGGGGGGATTCAGAGACTGAAACTAAGGGGGGGTAGCGGTAGATTTGTAGACCGGTATAACTGGTGAGAATAAAGATGATATCTTCATTATTTTTAGTTTGGACAGCATAATTATTTAATACTTTTACTTTTTCAACACAGGGATTATTGACATCGGAGATATCAACTATAAATATCCTGGATGGATAATAGGGATATGTCCATGCTTCAGTGGATGTTATTACCAGGTAATGACCTTGATTAATAATAGACCATAAATCCAAGTATGAACCAGAAAATAAGTGAGTTATTTGAATAAAATTTGTCGTCCAAGGATTAGAAGGATTTTCAACATTAATCATATGTAGGAATCCATAATTCTGCAAAAAAATATGATTAATACAATGAACAAATTTACCCCAACCGCAAGAAATTGAGGATAACCAGATCGGATTATATGGATCAGTGATATCACATATATAAATGTAACAATAATCTGTTAAATATCCTATATTATCATGAATTATCATTTGTTCACCATTTTTATCGAAAGAGGAAATATAAACAGGATTTATAGGATCTGAAATATCATAAAGATAACCGGCAAATAACAGATTGTTTTTTATGGATATTGTAGATATATAAGTCAATTCCAGGGTACAGGCATTTATTACAGTTGGCTGATAAGGATCATTTATATCCACAATTTCCAGCAAAACAATAGTATCTTCTTCTAAAAATTCAACAATATAAGCATAAGGATCATTAACTTCAATTAACCAGGAGTATTCGGTTAAGCTACACGATGATATGGGTTGGATATTATTGAGGTTAGTTATATCAAAGATTTCCAATTTCCAGTAATCCTGATAATTTATTGAAAACAAATAGTCATCAGTCAAAGCAAAATCATAAATTTTATCTGTTGATTTCATCAGATGAGTTAACTGAGGATTTCCCGGATCAGTTATATCCACGGTAATCAAACCTGAATCCTCATGGGTGAGGTAAGTATATTGCTCGTTTATGGCAAATTGATTGTGATATCCATCACCTGCAAAAACAGTATTGGTATCATAGGAGAAAATACTGTCTGGATCTGCAATATCCATAACTTCCAGAAGACCGCTATTTCTGCTCGAAGTTACAATGAAATTTCGATGAAGATTAATATATCGGCTGTCCAGATAAGATGGGTTGTTGAAAAAACAGGTATCGGCAATAGACGGATTTGCTGGATCGTCAAGATCAAATGAAAACAGTAAGTTTTCACTAGCATTGATCGCAAAAAGATAATTATCCTTGGTTTCCATAAATACAATATTTTCATAGGGAAGTGTAGTTATTAAAGTCGGATTTAAGGGATCGGAATTATTGAAAATGTAAATACTATCTGAGCTGGTAATCAAAATACTGTCATCGAGACAGAGATCAAAAATTTCTGATTGAGTATGTGTGTAAATTTCCTGAACCTGGTAGGGATCAGCAAAATTCATCACACTATATCCTATTGAGTAATCTTGAGTATTGTTTTCCATAATGAGATAAACCAGAGAATCCTGAAAATTAAAGGGCCAAAAACTGCCATAATAAAATTCAGAAATGAATGAAGGATTGTCAGGATCTCCAATATCCCAGATCTGGGTACTTAAATGATCCTGATTGGTGGCTGAATCTTCATCCAAGTGATATCTTTTCACCAGGAATAAATATTGATTTTGATATTCATAATATAAATTGATTAAAGGCCCATCAGTGCGGATGTTATTGGATAATTTCACCGGATCATTGGGATCACTTATATCTAAAATATAAACTCCTCCCCCGGACTGCAGAAAACATATATCTCTTACAGTATCAGTTGCACAGGCATTACAATAACTGAACGGCCAGCCGCCCACCCATTCCAGGTCGGACTGCTGACCGGGGACTAGCTGAAAGGAAAGGAAGAATAGCACCAGGAAATTAATCATTACCCACCTCTCTATCTTAATAGTTCAAGTTTTTCAATCAATAGATCCACTAACATCTCTCTAAAATATGATTTTATGAGGTTTCATCACTATTTTTAACAAGCAATAATCATGCCATCCTGTCAGAAAATTCTTTTGGATATGCTAAAGGTTAGTAATTACGCACATATTAGATGATCAGGATATTAGTTTTTACAATTTATTATTGCATATTGCAAAAATCGCTTGCAGAATAGTAATATACGTAAATATCGCAATTTAATGTAATTTTATTCAGAAATTTATTGAAATCTTTTTGCAATTCTGCAAATTCCATAATTTTCTTTTCAAACTTAATATTTGATTTCTTTTATTATAATAATAAAGATATATAATAAATCTTTGAGTGCTTTGTGGCTTTGGGTGAGAAATATAAAATTTTACCATAAATGGTTGATGCTGACGGTGGATAAAATCACCACCGCTTAACTCAATCCTTTTAAAGAGAAAAGATATGATAACCGTTTTTTTTAGTTATTAATAAGAGATAGGGGGATTTCCCCCCTGATTATTTCCCCAGAAGGTGATAGGAGACAACTAATCCTGCCACCACCACGCTGACCATACTCATCAATTTTATTAAAATATTTAAACTGGGACCGGAAGTATCCTTGAACGGATCTCCCACCGTATCTCCAACCACTGCCGCTTTATGGGCAGCAGATCCCTTTCCTCCGTAATGGTCTTCTTCTATATACTTTTTGGCATTATCCCATGCCCCTCCCGCATTAGCCATGAATATTGCCAGAGTGAATCCGGTGACCAGTCCGCCGACCAGCAAGCCGACCACTCCAGCCACCCCAAAGACCAATCCCACTGCAATAGGCACGATGATCGCCAGCAGAGAAGGTAAAATCATCTCCCGTTGAGCCCCCCGGGTGGAAATTTCCACACAGGCAGCGTAGTCAGGAGTAGTATCTCCTTCCAATATTCCCTTGATTGTGGAAAACTGCCTTCGGACTTCATTGACCATGGAATATGCAGCTCTTCCCACCGCCTTCATGGTTAAGGCGGAAAACACAAAAGCAATCATCGCTCCTAAAAATGTCCCGATGATTACCGACGGATTCATCAGATGAATCTGATAGTATTCCATGAAATTGGTCAGGGTAGCAGTAGAGGTATTGATGACCTGCCCGGCTACCTCGATGGTATGGTGTCCGGTGCGAATCAAACTGATCCTTACTTCTTCCAAGTAGGCGGCAATTAAAGCAAGAGCAGTTAATGCTGCCGAACCAATGGCAAATCCTTTTCCGGTAGCGGCAGTGGTATTTCCCAGTGCATCTAAATTGTCGGTTTTCTTTCTAACTTCGGGGGGCAGTTTACTCATCTCCGCATTACCTCCGGCGTTGTCCGCTATAGGTCCATAAGCATCTGTAGCTAAAGTGATACCTAAGGTGGACAGCATTCCTACTGCGGCAAAACCGATGCCGTATAAGCCAAATGCATATATTTTATATCCTCCCGAAAGCAGAAAAGCCAGAATTATGGCGGCACATACTGCAATTACCGGAACAACAGTGGACAACATTCCCGTACCGATACCGTCAATGATCACCGTAGCCGGACCGGTTTGAGCTTGTTCGGAAAGTTCCTGGGTAGGGCGGTGATAAGAAGAGGTGAAGTATTCGGTGGATTTTCCGATGACAATTCCCGCCAGTAAACCTACCACAATGGAAAGCCATACTCCTATCCATCCTCCGATGACCCCATTCCCCAACACCGGCTTTAACAGCAGAAAAGATATAAGCGCTGAAAAAATTACTATTACCACTGAGCTTACATTCACTCCCCGGCTCAATGCACTCAACAGCTCCTTCTGCCCTGCCTGTTCATGGGTGCGCACCAGGTAAATTCCCAGTATGGAAAGCATCGCTCCTAAACCTGCAATAATCATGGGGGCGATAACCAGTAATATCTGCCCGTTACCCAGGTACATCCCTGCAGCTGCTCCCAATGCAGCGGCGGCTAGGATGCTGGCTCCGTAACTTTCATAAAGATCAGCCCCCATACCCGCTACATCTCCCACATTATCTCCTACATTATCCGCAATGGTAGCGGGATTTCGGGGGTCATCTTCAGGAATGTTCTGTTCAATTTTTCCTACCAAATCTGCCCCCACGTCGGCTGCTTTGGTGAATATTCCTCCCCCCACCCGGGCGAACAAAGCCTGGGTGGAAGCGCCGATGCCAGAGCTGAGCATAATCACTGTAATTTTATTTAAACTGTCAATGTGGACAATCCACTTCAGCAAAATGAATTTTAAGCTGATGTCCAGCAGTCCCAGACCTACTACTGTTAATCCCATTACTGCTCCGGAGCGGAAAGCTATCTGCAGCGCTTCATTGAGACTAGACCGGGCAGCATTAGCGGTACGGGCGCTGGCGTAGGTGGCGGTTTTTAAACCGATAAATCCGGCTAAGGCGGAAAAGAAACCTCCGGATATAAATGCAAAGGGAACCCAGGGGGATTGGACTTTTAGCACAAAAGATAAAAGGATGAAGAAGAGGAAAGCGATGAAGAAGAAAATACCCACTATCTTATACTGCTGCTTGATATAAGCCATCGCTCCGTCCCGAACATGTTGAGCAATTTTTTTCATCTGATCGGTGCCTTCCTGTTTACTAACCATCTGACGATAAAAGATAAACGCAAAAAGAAGGGCTAAAATTGACCCCAGGGGAGCGATCCAGAATAAATACTGGGTCCATCCTGATTCAGCTGATGCTGTTTGGGAAAGAACAATTTGACATAAGATCATGCTTTCCAAACCTCCATTTTATTCTTCAATATTTGTAGACTTGAATTTTCACCTTCTGCCAGAAAAACCAGATCTCCTGATGAAGTCCCGTAGCCTCCGGAGGAAACCAGAGTTGCCTGAACATTGAAAATAATTTTCATCGCTTCAATTTCAGTAATTACCTCTCCATAGCTTACCGGGAATAATCCCACTTTCCATCCATCACTTTGGTCTATCACCGTTTTCCCCAGCTTATTGGATGCTTGATTAACCGAGTAGATCATTTTCCTCAGACTGACCGGTAAAATTAATTTTATTCCCTGAGTGACTACTGTACCGTAAATTCTGCCGATGGTTCCTCCATCATCAGCTCCGGTTAAAATTCCCACATTACCTTGATTATCTAAAGCATTACCCCCTTTAACTATAACGTCGTCACTGTTAAGAGAAGGCAGAATGTCTAAATAGTTATCATCAACTTTTTTCCCATTCTTTAATATCAGGGGAGGAATCCTCTGTTCGCCAGGAACTACCTTAAGACAGTGGTCCTGGATAATTCCAGCAGTAAAATTTATAACTTCGAAATTTCCCCCGGACAATTTCCGGGCAAGGTAGCCGTTGGTGGTGCCGTTGCAGATTATTAAGTAGTGGTTTGACCGAGCTGCTTTCACCGGAGGAAGTTCCAGTACTGCTTCCGCCAGCATATTTCCACTGACTGAAGGAGAGATGACCACTACCGATTTCATTTAATTACCCTCCTGATCAATGGGTTAATCCTGGTCACCACTTCATAATTAATGGTCCCGCAAAGAGACGCCATTGTTTCTGCGGAAATTGTTTCCGATCTCTGAGAACCTATTAATACTACTTCATCTTCCAATTCAACACCAGGGATATTAGTTACATCCACAATTACCACGTTCATGCAAACTCTTCCCCGGACTGGCGCCCGGTTTCCTTTTATCAGCACCCAACCCTGATTGGAAAGATGACGGTCAAAACCGTCGTAGTAGCCGATGGGAAGATAGGCGAGGGTAGCGGGAGCGGTAGTCTTGTAGGTGCAGCCGTATCCGACAAAACTGCCTGAAGGCACTTGTTTTATCTGGCTGACTACAGTTTTCCAGGTTAACACCGGTTTTAACTCAATACGGTGTCCGGAAAGCTTTGCGGACAGCAGGGTTTCCTTGGAGGGCCATAAACCGTATAATGATATGCCCACTCTTACTAAATTGAACTGGGTTTCCGGGAATAAGATTGCTGCGGCTGAACAGGCGGTGTGCAGAGTCAAGGGATAATCTAACTGCGAAGTAATATGTTGGGAAAGGGATTTAAATTTATCTAACTGCCCCCGGGCATAATGGTGTTCGGTAGTATCCTCAATATTGGCGTAATGGGTAGACAGACCGGCAATGTTCACCCCGGGAGAAGACTTGACCAAACTCAGCACCGAATCAATTTCATTTTCCAAGAATCCCTGACGGTTTGTCCCGGTTTCCAGTTTCAGGTGAATTTTACCGGTAATTCCAGATTTTTGGGAAATTTTTGAAAGTTGACTGATTGTTTCAGCATTAAATACAACCATTTCCACATTTTCCTGAAGGGCAAGTTCTAAATCATTCAATCCTATGTACCCAAGACAAATAACCCGAAGGTGGGGAAATTTTTGTTTAAGGGTCAATGCTTCTTCTAAGAAGGCTACACAGATGGTGTTTATTTCTTGCTGGACCAGCAGAGATAAGATCTGTTTGAATCCATGACCATAAGCATTGGATTTTATAACCGGAGCAAAGATTACATCAGACCCCAGGCATTTTTTTAAATTTTCAATATTATCACCTAAAGCTATTGAATCAATTTCCACCCAACTCAATTTACTGGCGTCCATTATTGTCCTTCCGGTTCAGTATGAATCATCACTTCAACTACCTGGGGCATTTTTTTCATAATATGCTCCCTTACCTGGTGGGTAATTTGGTGAGCCTTGTTTAAACTGATATCACCGTCAAGCTGAATTTTCAAGTCAATCCAATATTCACCCCCCAGATTTCTAACCTGAGGTTTGCTAACTGATTTTACCTCGGTGATATCTTTTGCGGTGGATGTTATCTTATTTAAAAATTCGGGAGAGGGGGATCGGTCCATTAAAGCGTTTACGCTATGGATTACAAAATCAACCCCAATCTTGCCCACATAGATAAGGATAATCACCGCTCCAATTACATCAATAATTATTTTTACCGAAGGCATAAAAAAACCAACTGAAATAGCTACCGCTGCTACCAGTGAAGTCATCGCATCTGAACGGTGGTGCCAAGCATTGGCTTTTAAAGAAATACTATTTTCCAGTTCAGCAGATTTGATGGAGATTCTGAATAAGTATTCTTTAAGGGGCAAGGTTATTAAAGCCCAGAATAACATCAGCAGAAAAATAGTCAGATTTTGATGAATAACCAGATGTTCCTGGTTGACAATTTTACCAGCAGCTTCAATTATAATCCCTACCACTGAAGCCAATAAAATCAATCCCAATATTAAAGACCCGATATCTTCAATCCTTTTATGACCATAGGGGTGGGATTGATCTTTAGGTTTTCGGGAAAATAATACTGCAATCACGCAAATCAGATCAGTGGAAAGATCGGCAAGAGAATGAAATCCGTCGCTAGTGAGAACAATGCTTCCTCCGATTAATCCGGTAATAATTTTTCCGGCAGCCAGAAGAATATTGGATAAAATGGATATGGTAAGTGTTTTCTTAGTTGTCATTTAATTGAATTTATCACCAGCGATATTAAAATTATGATATTTACTGATGAATTTAATTTTGTTAATATTCCAGTTTGTATCATTTATTATCAAATTAAACAATTTTAGGATTATATTTGACATTGTGCAAGTTGACTTTAATTAAAAAAAACATAAAATTAAACTCTTATGAAAAAAATATATACATTGATAATTACCCCCAGTGTCTTATTAGTGGTGGCGATTGTAGTTATAGTGTTAACTACGGTTTCGTCAAATAAAACCATTCACTATCAAAGACAGCAGATATCAGAGTTGTACCGTACCCGGGACAGCCTGAATAATGTAATAACTAATTCCCTTTATGCTCTTAAGGACCAGCAGTATCTAATTGACAGTTTGTCAGTAGCCAATCAGGCTTTGCAAACCGATGAATTTTATCTGTTGATCAGTTTAGACCTGCAGCATTTTTGGCTGAAAAAGAGGGATAAAATAATCTGGGAAGGACCCTGCGCTACCGGAAGAGGGACTACGGTTATAGATGGAGAAACATTTGATTTCACCACCCCCATTGGAGAGAGAACGGTGTTGGGAAGGAGAGATGAACCATCCTGGATCAGACCGGACTGGTACTGGATTGAACAGGGATTGGAAGTTCCCCATGATTCAGAAATCGTAGAAATACCGGACAGTTTGAGTTTCCAGGAAGCTATTGCTTTTTACGATAGCCTGCCGGACAGCCTGCAGATCAGAGTGAGAAGGGTTCCCGGCGCATTGGGAAAATCCATGCTTAATTTGGGAGAGGGAATCTTAATTCATCAGGGCAATATCGGTGCAGGAATCCATTCGCATGGCTGTATCCGTTTGAAAGCTAGCGACCTGGAAGTTGTGGACAGCCTGCTTTCCTGGGGCAGTTCGGTGTTTATTTTTTAGTTTTCCATCAGCTTAGATGAATAAAATCAAAACAGTCCTATGTTCTAAATTTACTGTAAAATACTTGCTGCCTTTACTCTCGGGAATCCTGCTGGGATTATCATTTCCCCCCTTGAAATTAAACGGTTTAATTTTTATCTCCCTGGTTCCTCTTGTTATTTCTTTGAGAATCAACCGCCAGCGGAGTTTTTTGAGGGGATGGCTGACTGGAATCACCTTTTTCCTGATACATCTTTCCTGGGTGATGAGTTTAAATGTAGAAGGGATAACCAAATTATTGCTGACGGTTGGAGTAGTATTATTAGGATTGTATTTATCCTTTTATCCTGCTTTGACCAGCTGGTTGTCCAACCGGTTTAAAAAGCCCCTGCTGTTCGGGCTTATGTTTGCTTCAACCTGGACCGGATTTGAGTTTTTGCGTTCATTAACCAATCAAATTGGTTTTCCCTGGGGCAGTTTAGGTTACAGTTTAACTAGGTATCCAGCGTTGATTCAATTGGCATCTTGGGGAGGGGTTTATTTAGTCAGCTTATGGATTTTAGAGGTAAACGTATTGGTAAGTTTCGCCTTGTTAAAGATTAGATGGAGTTACTGGGTACTGCCGGCATTGTTATTGCTGCCTTGGTTATGGGGTTATGGAGTATTGAGATATTCAGATATGCCTGAAACTGACCCCTGCATTAAAATTATTCTGCTGCAGCCGGATATCCGGCAGGATATCAAAGGTCAGGATTCACCCCGGATAATCCAGTTGCGGAAAAATATGTTACTTCAGCAAAGTTCACAGTTGGCAACTGCTCATTCCCCGGATTTAATTATTTGGCCGGAGACAATATGGCCCTGGCCGGTAAAATCTCTTTATTTAGAATATTTTCCGGAATCACAAATTCTGGCTGATTCCGCTCAATCTTGGAACACTTCCCTGCTGGTAGGATGCGTGGACTATACCAGGTGGAAGGATAGCTATCGTCCCACCAACTCCTTATTTTTTATTGATAATCATGGTGAAATAATAAAAAGACATAATAAAGTTTACCTGGTCCAGTTTGGAGAGCATCTGCCCTTTGATGATGTGTTTCCAGTTCTTACCAATATTGACCTGGGTCAAAGTGATTATCTGCCGGGAGAACAAGTAGAAAATTTTCAAATTGAAAACATAAAATTCGGGGCGGGAATATGTTTTGAGTCAGTGTTTCCTCAGTATTTCAATAAATTGAGAGAACAGGGGGCGGATTTTTTAGTAAACGTAACTGATGATCAGTGGTTTGGGGAGACATTTGGACCTTATCAGCATGCTTATATGTCAGTAATCAGGGCAGTGGAAAACCGGTGTTATCTGCTCAGATGTGCAAATACCGGAGTAACCATGGTGGTAGATCCTTACGGTAGAATTGAAGAGATTTTACCCAGGAATGAGCAGGGGTATTTATTGGTTGAATTGAGTTTAACTAAGTCATCTGAAAATTATCCTCATAAAATTCAGTTTATTTTTCCCTGGTTAGTCGTTGCATTGATGGTTATTCTCGGGGTAAAACTATTAGTAGAAAAAATTAAACAAAAGCGAAGGAGAGTTGAAGATGTATGATCTGATAGTTATCGGAGCCGGTCCGGGAGGATATGTAGCTGCTTTAGAGGCAGGCAGATTGAAATTAAATACTCTGCTGGTGGAAAAGGAAAATATCGGAGGAGTTTGCCTTAACTGGGGTTGTATCCCCACTAAAGCAATACTGCATTCAGCAACTATAAAACATCTTGCTGAATCCGGAAAAAGATTCGGGATAACCTGCAAGGATATCGAGGTTGATCAAGGCAAGGTTCAAAATCACAAAAATCAGTGCATTAAAAGGTTGGTAACCGGTATAAAAAATTTATTAACTGACCGGGGGGTGGAAACTGTATTTGGTGAAGCGGAAGTGGTCAAGCCGGGTGAAGTGAGAGTTGGAGAAAAAAGTTATCAAGCTAAAAACATTTTAATTGCTACTGGATCAACTCCTGCCGACATTCCTCCTGCCAGAATAGACCGCAAATACATCTTGAGTTCCACTGAAGCTTTGGAGTTAGATCCACTGCCGGAAAATATTCTTATTGTGGGGGGAGGAGTTATTGGAATGGAGATGGCTAGATACTGTGCCACCATTGGCACAGGGAATACTTACTTGGTTGAAGTGTTGCCCACTTTGCTGCCCACTTTAGAAGATAACCAGGTCAGTGAAGTAGTTACCTCCTCTTTGAAGAAGATGAAGGTTAAGGTTTATACCGGAACTGCATTGCAGAAAACGGAAATTAAAGACGGTAAAATTCATTGTTCATTTAAAGATATGGATGATATTGTGGCGGACAAGATAATTTTGGCTACCGGAAGAAGACCCCATGCAAAATGTGTGGAGAAGATTCAGAACATGGAGTACGATAAGCGTGGGCATATCGTTATTGATCACTTAGGTAAAACTTCGGTTCCCGGAATCTGGGCATGTGGAGATGTAACCGGGGAGCCTTATCTAGCCCATAAAGCTTCCTGGGAGGCGGAGGTGGTAGTGGCAACCATAGCCGGTCATAAGGTGGAAAGCAAAAATCCGGTCATACCCAGCTGTGTATTCTTTGATCCGGAAGTAGCGATGGTGGGTTTAAATCCCCAACAGGCGGAAAAAGCCAATATTGAATACATACAAGGTGAATTCCCCTATTCAGCAATGGGCAAAGCAATTACCGAGGGTTTAAGAGACGGTTTTGTCCGCATTTTAGCTAGGAAGGACGACCACACTGTTATCGGAGGACAAATTGTAGGCTGTGGAGCAGATCTTCTGCTGAATGAAATAACCCTGGCGGTAAAAGCAAAATTAAAAATTGAGGATATTGCCCATACCATCCATATCCATCCCACTTTAGGAGAAGTGGTAATGGAAGCAGCCCGGGATGCTCTGGGAGAACCACTACATAAGACGATCAATTAATTTATATTTAGTTATTAAAATATATTTTTATGTATTATAAGTAATTATAAGATAAATTAATTTACCATTTAATATAACAGTCAATTTTTATAAAGATAAATTATTTAATAGAGTATATAAAAAGGGACTATACTTAGCTGGCGTTAGATAAGTATGTTTTTTCCAGTAAATCCCGGATAAAGGGAGAAAGATAAAAATCGTCCAGAGAATATCTTTTATGGAGATTTCTTAAAAAAATTGACACCTGGGCTTGAGGGCTGTAAATTCTATTCATAATCATCATGGGACGATTATGAACAATACAAAAACCCCCTTCTCCCTCAATTCTATCGTAAACAACTTCAATATTAAGCTTTTGGGCAATCATCTGAAGATCTTCCAAAGCTTTAATCCATTTATCAAATTTTCTCTTTTTCATGTCAACCTCATATACCAAATAATAATAAAAATTTCATTAATTGTCAATATATTGTGTTTTTATAATCTCAATGCCCAAAATCTAATTATCAATGAGGTGATGTCAAATCCTCTGGGAAATGAATCAGGAATTGGGAGCCCCGGGGATAGAAATGAGTACATAGAAATATACAACAGCTCAAATCAACCATTGAATCTGGGTGATTATTTAATATCCGACGGAGATGCAGTGGATAGATTTAAAATCTGGGATGATACCAACCTCATTGCCCAAAATGTAGTGGTGGGAACATTGATCATACCTCCGGAAGGTTATGTACTGGTCTTAGACCCTGAATACACCGATACCGGTGATGGAGTTAACTATCAACCTTATTATTTCGGAGATTCAGCAGTAGTGGTTACAGTTACCAATACCACCCTGGGGAATGGATTATCCGGTTCTGATCCGGTAATGTTGATTGATTCAATAACTTTTGACACCGTAAGCACTTATGGTACTCCCCAGGATACTGCTGACAGCATTCCTTATGATCCTGGAGACGGTATTTCCGTAGAAAGAATTAATCCGCTGGCTCCTGACCGGGAAGATAATTGGAATTCCTGTGCAGATAGCTGTACTCCAGGATACAGAAACAGCAGTTATGTTTGTTCAATTCATATTCCTCCTGACCGTATTGAATTTAGAGGATTATTGGAACCGGGGGGAAATTGTGAAGTAAAAGTTGAAGTGGTAAACCTTACCCAGGAATTAATTTACAATCTAACTCTGCAATTTTATCACAGCGTTTATTTAAGTGAACCGGAAAGTCTGAATTTGATAACTAATTCTGTAATACCCGGACCAATAATGCCACAGGGAGGAGTGGATTCCACTGTAATTAACTGGTTTAATCTGCCCCCGGGGATTAAACAGTTCAGAATTATTGCCAATGAATCAAGCACTTCCCGACTTGTGCGAATAGATGATACCCCCGGACAAATTGTCCTCAACGAGTTGATGTTTGCTGATCAGGGTTCCGGTGAATGGATGGAATGGTTCAATAACTTTAATGCAGATTGCTCCCTGGAAATTCAATTAATCAATGGAAATGATACTGCTAATGCCGGATTAGTATTGAAAGCGGACCAGTATTTGCTGATGGTTGAAGATTCCGCTAGCATGATTTTAAATTATCCTGAAATTTTAACTAATCAATGCCGGATTGTTGAGGTGGATCCCTGGTTGAGTTTAAATAACTACAAAGACAGCTTAGTCATAACTGATTTGTACAAAACGGTCATTGATGAACTGAGTTATGAAGTTAGTTCCTGGGATCAGGGTATAAGCATGGAAAGGGTGAACTCAATGATTACCTCGAATAATCCTCAAAATTGGGGTAAATCGGTGGATCCCAGAGGAGCTACTCCCGGTCAGATCAATTCAATTACGGTAACCGCAAACACTTCTCGGGGGACAGTTACTGTAGATCCCAATCCTTTTTCCCCTGATCAAGATGGAGTAGATGAACGTTGTCTGATTACGGTTGATCTGGATTTCTATCCTCAACGTTTAGATGTCAATATTTTCGATGTGACCGGACATAAAATTAAAACCCTCCATCAGGGACAGGGACGGCAGAATCAAGTTCTGATATGGGACGGCACTGATAATAACTATCAGCTTATGCCTCCGGGAATTTACATTATTTTTATTAATGCAGAATCAGATGACTGTTCTTTTCAGACAAAACTTACCGTAGTTTTGGCGGAAAAGCTTAATTAAAATGCTCCTCTGTCAGGAAAAAAACAGAACAACCCAGCACCTATCTCAATTTAAGATTCTAAAAATAAATTGCTAAAATGCTGCAGCCAAGAATTAAAGTAACTGATAGGGCAGCTGATTAAAATTAATTAAAAGGAGAAAAAGCAATAGTAATGGTTGTTCCTTCTCCCGGTTTTGATTTTTCAATGAAAATCTCCCCGAAATGGATTCTTTCTACAATTCTTTTCGCTAAGGTCAATCCCATCCCCCATCCGAATTTCTTAGATGAATATCCAGTTTGGAATATCTTGCTTTGGATATTGCGGTTGATTCCTTTGCCGTTATCAATAACTTTCAATAAGATCTTATTGTTTTTCTGATCGTTAATTGTTTTTACTTCAATCCGGCCTTGTTTTTTATCCATGGCATCAAGAGAATTTTTTATCATATTCTCCACTACCCAGGTTAGCAAGTCATAATCTCCCTTGATAAAACATTTCTCGTCGGGAGATAAAATTAAATCTACATTTTTGCCTAAAGAGGGCAACCGGGTGGAAAAATATTTTAATGCATCTCTAGCCACTTTATTCAGATCAGTCATAATCAGGGAGGTGGGAGTTCCAATTCTGCTGAACCTTTGGATTATTCCATTCATCCGGACTAAATCCTTGTCCATGCTTTCCACCCCGTCAGGAATACTGTCTTCATCTGTTCTCATCAGTTCAATCCACCCCATCATCGAGGAGAGAGGAGTCGCCAGTTGATGGGCGGTTTCTTTAGCCATCAGCATCCAGATGTTGTCTTTTTCCCAGCTCCGGGTGATCCGGATTAAAAATAACAAAGTGATCAGAAGAGTTAACAGTAAAAAGGTTTGTAATAAAGGCAGGAGATTTATGGTTCTGAATAATGGGGGATTGCCGTGGTGGAGGTAAGCTACAATGACAATTTCGTCACCGAGATCAATAAAGATGGGAATGGGATTATGGATTTCATCCATCTGCTCCGCTTTTTCAATGACCTCCGCTAAAGGGGTGGTCATGGCAAATTCTGTGGACATGGTGTCCAGCTGATCGGAGGTGAAAATATCCTGATCAACTCCCACATTCCTCCAGGCTTGGGGCATTCCCTCCAGGTCGGTTAATATCACCGGAATGGGAATTTTAGCAATAGTCTTTTTTCCCTGCTGAAATAGTTCGTCACTGCCGGGATATTTAATTGCTTCTGTTACAATAATGGATAGTACCGAGGCATATCCTTGAGCAATGGTCCGGGCAGATGAACGCAGTTGATCCAGAAGTTTTTGAGTCATAATGTAGGATATTAAACCCATAGTAGAAATAGTGATTAAAGTTATAAATAAGAATAATTTCAACCAGGAGTGCTGGAGATCAAAGAAATTAAATTTTTTAATTGAATTCCACAGATCAATGAAAGTTGATTTGTACTTATTCATATTTGACATACCTCATACTTAGGTAATCTTAACACTATCGGAATTTATAATTAATAAGATTTTTTTATTACAGCATTATTTTCAGGATTGGTTTAACCACAGTTTTAATTCTTCCAGTTCAGTATTATTAGGCCATTTCAGCAAAGCCTTTCTCAGCAGAAGACGGGCAGGTTCTGTTTGACCGCTGAAATAAAGGGCAATTATTTTCAATTTTACTGACTGAATAGTTTCAGGAACATTCTGCAAGCATTCCAATGCTTCAGAAAATCTGTTTAATTTAATTAAAATTCTGGACCGGGTGATATCTATAACTTGATGATCTCCTCCTGCCTGCTCGGATTTATCTAATTGAGATAAACCTTGATGCAGAAAATCAGCAGCGGGATAGGAATCAGCTAACTCAGACATTACTACCGTCTGGTTATAGTAATATTCCCAGTTGACAAAATTTAAGGTAAGAGAATCAAGTGCTTTTAAACAAAAAGTCCAGTGCTGTCGGTTAAACAGATAATTCATTTCATTTTCCCATATCACTCTTTGGTGGTTCTGGGAGGTAGGTTCAGGGTCATCTATCAGTCTTTGGGGACTGTAGTTAAAAGATTTGTTTTCTTTGATGAAAAATCCGGTTCCCGGAATAAACAGGTCAGGATTGAAATTCCAGGTCTCAGCAGGAATGTAAACTATGGGCAGAGGAAAAGAGGATAAGTGGTAATCTGCCAGGGACTGTATTTGGCGGTTAGTTAACCTGGAGTTTAATTGTTCCAGGTACCAGGGTTGGTCCAGTAAATCTGTATAAATAGGGATTATATCCTTCCTGTGCTGATTGACAATTTGATGGTGGAGGATTAAGAAATACTCATTGGTGTTATCGCAAATAACCAAGGAATGAGAAGGAATGGATTGGATGAATTTCTGTTGGTAATTTTCAGCACCCCGGGAGTTTTTACGCTGGAAGGAGGGATGAAAAAATATAAAATCTATTACAATGATCAATGCAAAAAAAGGCAGGTAGTATTTAATTTTAGCTTTAAAAAATAATAAAAACAGAGCGATGAAAAAATAAAGGGGTATCAGGTAAGCCTGAAAATCAGGTCCCTTGCCTCCTCTTATTGCAAAAATTAAATAACTTATCCACAAACCGGTAACAATGAAAAAGTAATGTTTATCTTCTTTCCATAATCTCCTCATCCCTAAAATGAGAGGGATTATTGCAACAAACAGCATGTAAACTATTAATTGATACATTATCTTCCATGTTTCAGTCAGAATATTTCCAGTAGCCAGAAATCCCGAAGTAAAATCAGATCTGAATTCAGTCATAGTAATCATGGAAATGAAATTAGTGAAATTTTCAGGATTACCCCAGTCCAGGGGAGGATTAGCCATGCTGCGGAATAATATGAAAAAATAAACTGAGCTACCTGCAATAAATAAACCTAAACTTACCAATATAGTTTTCAGATCTCTGTACTTTAACCATAAATACAATAATCCCCAGGGCAGTAAACCCAGTATAATAATATTACCTCCGCAAAATAATCCGATTAGATAAAAACAGAGTAGGTTTAGCTTAATACTTCTGCTGTATAATAACATTATCCAGGACAGTCCAATTAACAGTAAGGAGTAGGTTTCGGTAATGGTGGCGTAATGAAAAATACCCGGAGATAACCCCAGCCAAGCAGTGACCAGCATGGATAAACGCCAGTCTCCGCTCATTTCAATACTTAGTAAATAAAACAAGGATAATGCTGAAGCAAATAAAATCACGCTCACCAGCACGCAGGCTTTAGAGGGATTGATGAAAATATCCAGAAATAAAAAAATCCCTCTGCCCAAAATTACATATAAAGGATGGCCCGGGGTATGGGTAATGGAGCAGGTGCGGATAACTGTTTCCATTTGAGAAGAATCTTCCCAAAACAGAGAAGGAACTGAAAACCAGCTGTACAATGTTAAAAACAGCACAAATACAAAGATGGATCCAAAGTAAATTACTCTAATATTTTGTTTACATTTATTGTTTAACATTTTAACTCAGCATTCTTCTGGCAACAAATCCAGCTGATGAAACTAATGTTCTCAAACTGAATTTGTTGATAATTTTTATAAATCCCAGAATCTTTTTAATATTAAAATAAAATTTCAGATAGGCTTGTCTTCTGATGGAAATTAATTCGTCAAGGGTTAATTGGGGAAGTTCAATAACTGGTTGATCATAAAGACTGTACACCGGGGGGGATTTCAAGTATCCCAAATTTTCATAAAGATCATGGATGGGAGTGCCTGGATAGGGCTGGAGAATAAAAAATTTTGCTACACTGATTTCATGTTTTATTGCATGTTGAATGGTTTGGGTGGCAGTAAACCGGTTTTCTCCGGGCAGTCCGAAAATATAAAAACCCCAGGTAACCATTCCAAACTTATGGGATAGGTGTATAGCCCGGTTAAGTTGAGAAAAGGGTATATTCTTGCCAATTTTCCGGTAAATCTCCTGATTGCCACTTTCCACTCCGAATCCAACATTCTCAAAGTTGGCATACTTCGTCTGAATGAGCATGTCTTGGTCAATATTCTGGGCGCGTAAACCATTGAGAAATAAAAATTTAACCGGGAAATTTTTTAATCTTATCAAATAACAAAATTGCTCCATCCATCTCCGGTCCCCGGTTAAATCATCATCGGCAATATGAATTTCTTTGGCGTTTTGCTCGGTTATGACCTTTTCAATTAATTCCACTGCCCGGTAAGGCGACATCCTCCGGGGGTTTCTGCCCCAGAAGCGGGGAGTGGAGCAAAAACAACAGTTACCCCTGCATCCTCTGCTGAACATTACCGGAACTGCAGGAAGATTTTTAGCTTCAGGAGGTTGATAACGGTTCCAGGGTTGGGCCAGGGAGTAATCGGGAAGGGGAAGGGAGTCTAAATCAGTGATTAGTTCATCAGGAGGATTCGAAAATTCCCTGCTGATTAATCCGGGAATATCCCTCAATGATTCTTTCCCGGTTAAACAGTTTACTATGGGCAGCACCTGATTTTCCCCTTCTCCTGTGAATAAGTAATCCAGTCCCGGGATTAAAGCTGCTCTGCCCACCGCCATGGCATGAGGACCACCTAGAAATACAGGGGCAGAAGAAAAAAGTTTAATTTTT
>LKUE01000015.1 GCA_001412365.1 Desulfuromonas sp. SDB
GAAGAAAGAAGAAGGGGGTAGACATAAGCCCTTTGTCAAGGGATACCGTCCCCAGTATTATTTCCGGACCACTGATGTGACCGGAGAGATTGCCTCGCTGCCGGAAGGAGTGGAGGTAGTGATGCCGGGAGATAATGTAAACATGGAAGTGAGTTTGATTACCACTGTGGCTATGGAGAAAGGTTTACGGTTTGCCATCCGGGAGGGCGGAAGAACTGTAGGCGCTGGTGTGGTCACTGAAATTATTGAGTAGAGGTATATTATGGATAAATTTAAAATAGGGAAAATAAGAATTAAGCTTAGAGCTTATGATCATGCGGTTTTAGACAAGTGTGTGTGGGATATAGTTCACAATGTTAAGAGAACCGGTGGTCGTATAGCCGGACCGGTGCCTTTGCCCACTAAAAGGACAGTGTATACTGTACTCAGATCCCCTCATGTTGATAAAAAATCCAGGGAGCAATTTGAGTTGAGAATTCATAACCGCTTGATTGATATTGTCAAATCCACACAACAGACCACTGAAGCTTTGAAAAACCTTAATTTGCCTGCAGGAGTGGATGTGGAAATTAAAATGCTTTCCGAGGAGTAATACGGTGAAGGGATTAATTGGAAAAAAATTAGGAATGACCCATTTCTTTTCAGAAGAAAAGGGGCAGATTCCAGTTACGGTTATTGAAGCTGGACCTTGTGTGGTAGTTTCCTGCAAAAAAGAACAAGCTAAAAACTACACCAAATTACTTCTTGGTTTTCAGAAAGCTAAGTATCCATACCATTGGGATAAACAGAAGCTGGAATCAGAAGAGCCAGTTAAGGGTAAAAGGCTGAATAAACCGCAAACCGGGATTTTTTCAAAAGCAGGTCTTTATCCTCACTCGGTTATGCTGGAATTTAGAGTAGATTCTAAAGATAAGTACAAAACTGGAGATGTTCTCAAAGTAGAAGATATATTTAAAGAAGGGCTTAAAGTTGATGTTCGCAGTAAATCCAAAGGGCGTGGATTTTCCGGAGTAATTAAAAGACATAATTTCCATGGAGGAAAAAAATCTCATGGATCTATGTTCCACCGGGCTCCCGGATCTATCGGACAGGGAACCACTCCGGGTAGAGTTATAAAGGGTCATCCCCTTCCCGGACAATATGGGAATAAAAATATTACTATTCAAAATTTAGAAGTGGTGAAAATTATTCCAGAGAAAAATCTTCTTCTGGTTAAAGGTGCTGTCCCTGGAGCTAAAGGTACTCTGGTCAAGGTTCAAGAAACTGTAAAATTTCGTGGCAGGGAGTTTGGAAAATGATAAAGCTAGATGTATTAAACGAGCAGGGTGAACCCACCGGAAATAATGTTGAATTGCCTGCTTCTGTTTTTGGTATTGAACCAAATCCCTCCTTGGTTCATCAATTAGTGGTAACTTATCTGGCTAACCAGCGCCAAGGTAATGCTGCTGTTAAAACCAGAAGTGAAGTAAGGGGCGGGGGCAGAAAACCCTGGAGACAAAAGGGCACCGGCCGAGCCAGGCATGGCACAATCCGTTCTCCCCTGTGGAGAGGAGGAGGTATAACCCATGGTCCTCAACCAAGAAGTTATGCTAAAAAAGCCAATAAAAAAATGAGAAATTTAGCTATTCGGTCTGTTCTTTCTGATAAAACCAAGAGTGGCGACATAACCTGTGTGGAAAAAATTAAATTTGATATGCCCAAAACTTCCCGGATTAATCAAATGCTGAAAAATATCGGATTGCACGGTCAAAAAATTATATGGATTACCGATGAGTACATTCCGGAAATGGTTTTATCAGCCAGAAATTTAAAGAATGTAGAAGTATTTATGGCTCAGAGCATTAACACTTACGACTTGTTAAAAGCAGAAAAAGTTATTATTTCTCCTGAATCGGTAAAGGTTATAAAGGAGGTTTTTGAAAAGTGACACTGAATAAAGCTCGCCAGATAATAGTGAAACCTATTGTAACCGAAAAGAGTACGTTACTTCGGGAACAGCATAATAAGTATACTTTTGATGTTGTTCCACATGCTAATAAAATTGAAATTGCTAAAGCGGTGGAAATTCTATTCACAGTTAAGGTGGAAAAAGTTTCCATGATCAACCGCAAGGGCAAAATTAAAAAGCTGGGCAGATATCAAGGCAGACGTCCTGGTTTTAAAAGAGCCATCTGTACTTTAGCAGAAGGCGAAAAAATTGAATTATTTGAAGGTGCATAGGGAGATTAATTATGGGACTTAAAATATACAAACCAAATACTCCTTCCCAGAGGTTCCGCAAGGGAGCGGATTTTTCGGATATAACCAAGAGTGAACCGGAAAAATCTTTGATCCAACCTATCCGGAAAAAGGGAGGAAGAAACAATCAAGGTAGAATTACCACCCGACACCGGGGAGGTGGAGTTCGCAGACATTACCGGATAATTGACTTCAAGAGATATAAGGATGGAATCAAAGCAGAGGTGAAAAGCATTGAATACGATCCTAATCGGGGAGCAAGAATCTCCTTAGTTGAGTATGAAGATGGGGAGAAAAGATACATCATTGCCCCTCAGAATTTAAAAGTCGGACATAGCATCATTTCCGGAGTGAAAGTGCCCACCGAAATTGGCAACGTCATGGAAATTGGAAATATCCCCCAGGGAATCCAAATTCACAATATTGAGCTTTATCCCCGCAAGGGAGCCCAAATTGTCCGGGGTGCCGGAACTTCTGCAGTTATTTTAGCTCAAGAAGGCAAATATGCCCATATCAGGCTCCCCTCCGGAGAAATCAGACTGGTTTTAAATAAATGCCGGGCTGCTATCGGAACAGTCAGTAATCCTGATCATTTCAATGTTACCTCAGGGAAAGCTGGCAGAAAAAGATGGCTGGGAAGGAAACCCAAGGTCAGGGGAGTAGCGATGAATCCAGTAGATCATCCCATGGGAGGTGGAGAAGGTAAATCCAGCGGAGGAAGACATCCGGTGTCCCCCACGGGTAAACCTACTAAAGGTTTTAAAACCAGAAAGAAAAAATCCTCGGATCGGTTAATTGTCAAAAGAAGATCATCAAAACGGAAAAAGTAAGGAGAGGTAAAATTGGCGAGATCAATTAAAAAGGGACCATTTGTAGATCAGAAACTTCTCCGGAAAGTTACTGAAATGAATGAGCAGAGAGATAAAAAAACCATTAAAACCTGGAGTAGAAGATCTACAATTACTCCGGAATTTGTGGGATTAACCATTGCTGTTCATAATGGGAAGAAATTTATCCCTGTATTTATTACTGAAAATATGGTTGGACATAAACTCGGTGAATTTGCGCATACCAGGATGTTCCGTGGACATGGTGGTAAGAAAGCAGACGCTGAGAGAAAAGCAAAAACCTAAATTATAAAAATGGTCAGATGATGGAGAACTAACATGCAGTCAAAAGTGATAACAAAATACATAAGAGTTACCCCTCTGAAAGCCAGAAGAGTGGTTGATTTTGTGTTGGGAAAGCCGGTTGATGAAGCAATTGCCACTTTGTCATTTTCCAATTACTCCATTTCCCGGCCGTTGAGTAAAGCAATCTCTTCGGCAGCAGCTAACCTGAAAATGAAACCGGAAGGTATCTCTTTAGATGATAATGATATTCTGGTAAAAGAAGTCAGGTTTGACAAAGGGCCCAGCTGGCCCAAGCGTTACAGGGCTGGAGCAAGAGGAAGAGCAAAACCATATGTTAAAAGAACTTGCCACCTAACTGTGGTGGTGGAAACTTTGAATAAAAATCGGAGGTAGCATTTGGGACAGAAAACACATCCCGTTGGATTTCGGATGGGAATAATCAAAAACTGGGAATCCCGGTGGTTTGATCCTCATCGTAATTTTGCGGAAGGATTAAAAGAAGATATTGAAATCAGAAAATACCTCGACAAAAGATTAGCTCAATCAAATTTGTCTAAAGTTGAAATTGAAAAAACTTCAGAATCAGTGACTATTACTATTCATACTTCAACTCCGGGAAGAATAATTGGAAGAAAAGGTCAGGAAATTAATCAACTTAGAGAAGAATTAAAAACCCTGATAAAAAAAGAGGTTCAAGTAAGAATACAGGAAGTTCAGCATCCGGAAACAGATGCAAAATTAGTTGCAGATAATATTGCCAAACAATTAGTGCAAAGAGTCAGTTTCAGGAGAGCAATGAAAAGAGCAGTCTCAAATGCGTTAAGACAGGGAGCAAAAGGAATTAAAGTAGCCTGTGCGGGAAGATTGGGTGGAGCAGAAATTGCCCGGACTGAATGGTACCGGGAAGGACAAGTGCCTCTTCATACCTTGAGAGCGGATATTGATTACGCTCAATCAACTGCCAATACTCTGTCCGGAACAATTGGAGTAAAGGTTTGGGTTTTTAAAAATATGATAATGGAAGATGAAGATAAATACCGCTTAAATTTATTGGGTTTAACTGGATCAGCTAAGAAAAGTAAAAAAAAGAGAAGATAATAATTTAGATAAGAAGCTAGGAGAATAAAATGCTATCACCTAAAAGAGTAAAACATAGAAAAATGATGAGAGGAAAAATGCGAGGTTGCTCTAAAGGTGCCACCAAAGTGGATTTCGGAGATTATGGACTGCAGGCTCTTGAATCCGCTTGGATATCTGCAAAGCAGATAGAATCGGCAAGAGTAGCCATTACTCGTCACGTAAAAAGAGGGGGGAAACTCTGGATCAGGATTTTTCCGGATAAACCGATTACAGAGAAACCAGCTGAAACCAGGATGGGTAAAGGTAAAGGAGCACCAGTTGGTTGGGTAGCGGTAGCTAAAAGAGGAAGGATATTATTTGAACTGGAAGGGGTGGAAGAAGAAGTTGCCCGTAGAGCCATGGAATTAGCCAGCGCTAAGCTGCCCATTAAAACCAGATTCGTCACCGGGTTTGAATTAGAATGAGAGGATTGCTATGAAGTCGAAAGAACTAAGAGAATTAAACAACGAAGAATTAGAACACCGGTTGGATGAAATTGAGGAAGAATTGTTCAATTTAAGATTTAGGGTGATGGCTAATGTGACTGATAAACCGGCAGATATTAAGAAAACAAAAATTGAAAAAGCAAGAATTCTTACTATCTTAAGAGAACGACAACTGCAGGGAATAAATTATTCAGCACCACCCAGTAAAAAGCAGGAGAAATGAGCATGGAACAAAGCAGAACCAACCGCAGAAAAGTTAGAGAAGGAATTGTGATATCCGATAAAATGGATGGCACTATATTAGTGAAGGTTGAACGTAAATTAGCTCATCCCTTGTATAAAAAGATAATCCGGAGAAGTAAGAAATACATGGCTGATGATCCTGAAAATCAAGCCAAAATCGGGGATGTGGTTAAAATTATGGAAACTCGTCCTCTCTCCAAAAATAAAAAATGGAGATTGCTTGAAATTCTACGCAGGGCCAAAGGAGAAGTGTGATGATTCAGGAAAATACAACATTTATAATAGCAGACAACTCTGGAGGCAAATGGGGGAGTTGTATTAAAGTGCTAGGAGGATCCAGGAGAAGATATGCCCGGCCAGGAGATAAAATTGTGATGGTGGTTAAAGAAGCGGCTCCTGGATCAGCAGTAAAGGCAAAATCACGGCAGCATGCAGTAGTAGTTAGAACCAAGCAGCCCATCCGAAGAAAAGACGGTTCCTATGTGAGATTTGGTCAAAATGCAGTAGTAATCATTGATGATCAAGGAGAACCCAAGGGAACCAGGATATTTGGACCAGTAGCTAGAGAATTAAGGGAACGGAATTATTTAAAAATTGTTTCACTAGCTCCGGAGGTTATTTAGGATGTCTAGTCATGATCAGAAATTAAATATAAAAAAAGATGATCTGGTAAGAGTAATCTCTGGCAATGATAAGGGTAAAGAAGGAAAGATACTAGTGGTTTTTCCTGAAAAAAATAAAGTAATTATTGAGGGAGTTAATATTATCAAAAAACATACCCGTCCGAGGAGTCAAACCGACCAGGGAGGTATTGTTTCTAAAGAAGCTCCCATTGACATTTCTAAAATAATGCTGATATGCCCTTCCTGTCATTTGCCTACCCGAATCGGGTTTAAACCAGATCCCAATAATAAGCGCAATAAAAAGAGAATTTGCAGGAAATGCGGAGCAGCTATATCTAATCGGTGAGGTATGAATGGCAAAGTCAAAGAAGAGTAGTCAAAGTCAAGATAAAAAAGCAAAAGGTTTTGAAGTATCCGATAAACCCTTGGGGGAAATGAGAGTTCCCCGATTATTGGATTTTTATAGGACAAATGTGATTAAAGCATTAATGAAAGAATTTAATTATAAAAATCAAATGGAAGTGCCTAAAATTGAGAAGATAGTGGTAAATATGGGAGTGGGGAAGGCAGTAGCTGAACCAAAACTCATTGAAGCAGCATTGAATGACCTGTCTCTTATCACCGGTCAAAAACCTGCTATAAGAAAAGCAAAAAAAGCCATTTCTAATTTCAAACTTAGAGAAGGTATGCCTGTAGGGATAAAGGTGACCTTGAGAAAAAATAGAATGTATGAA
>LKUE01000016.1 GCA_001412365.1 Desulfuromonas sp. SDB
TTTACTCCGTTTTCGTGCTTCATTAATCATCAGGGGAGTGGTATCTTCATTGAAATTCCATTTCTCAAAGGGGCTGCAGATATACAGAATATTCATTCTGCCTCCGGACAAAATCTCAATCCTTCATATTCAATTAAGGTATCTGGAGAAAAGCCATTTTGCTGAACTGCTTCTATCAGTTTTTCCGAGGGGGTATTACCTGATTTAATTATTTCATAAAGATTATCCATATATTTTTCAATAATATGTTTTTCAGATTTATCCTCAATAACATCATCAAGTCCCGATTGGGCTATATTTAGGAGTATCTCCGACCAATTTTGAATTTTCCGATTCAGGTATCTACCCCTTAATCCCTTTTCCGATGCTTCAACTATACCCTGATTTAGATTATCTTCATCTACCTGTTCAATTAAAGCTTCAATCTTCTCCAGGCTCCGGTCACTGTAAAACAATCCTCCTAGAAATCCAGGTACCCCTAATTTATATCTCAGGGGGAGAGCATCAATACATCTTATCTCCAGATAATTTCTCAATCTGATCATGGGAAAAAGACCGGAAAGGTGGAGAAAAATATCTTCCGGGGTTATTTGTTGATCAGGTGAAGTTTTAATGTAATCTGAAAATTTCATGCCGTAGGCGGATTTTAAATCCTGCTTTTCTTTTTCATATCTGAACATCATAGGTACTTCTAATGCATAATCAATATAATCTTTGAAGCTGAATTTACCAGATAATACTCCGGGAATTACTCCGCAGCGGTCATCATCAGTATTGCGCCAGATAAGATTCCGTTTATTCAAATTAGCAGTTTTTACATCCTTACAGTAATAGGAGTTGGCAAACATGCCCACCAATACCGGACTTATTGAATATGCTATCCTGATCAATTTGGACATATCCTGTTCAGACCGGTAATCAATGCAGAAATGAATAGAGTTAGTTGCCTTCATCATCACTTCGGCTAAATATCCCCGGGATTTAAAATACTCCTTCATAATCTGATAACGTTTTTTGGGAATCATTTCTATTTCATCACAGGGGGTAAAAGGATTGCATCCACAGGCTAACCAGTTAAATTTTAACTGTTGGGTAATTTCACAAAGAATATTGTTGATGGTTAAAAATTTCTTAATTACCCGGGATATTTTACCTTCCGGCTCCACTGAAACTTCAAACTGGGCTCCCGGTTCCAAGGTGATTTTACAGAGGTGGTTATCAGCACCAATAGGATTATCCTGCTCATAGACCAGCTTAAACTTATGATCTTTTTCCAGAATTTCCAGTATTCTCCGGACTGACTGTTCTCCCCCCTGATAGGGAATAGATTTTGCTGAAGAGGTATATACACCCAATCTCTCACTTTCGAAACCTATTTTACGTTGTGATTGAGGTTTGCAGGAGTTTTTGAACCATTCAAGAATTTCATCAATTTCAGCTATCATTTAAACTCAATTCAGCAGGCAGATTATCTACAATCCACTGTTTAATTTCGTCTCTAATTTTCCTAAATTCATGTAATCTTTCCTCAGCAGATCCTTGATATTCTGAAGGATCTTTAAAACTTTTATTAATTATTTTTTTCCCGGGGAAAAAGGGACAGGTTTTAGCAGCATTATCACAAACTGTAACCACCAGATCAAATTGTTCTTCTAGAAATTTTTCCACTGACTTGGAATAATGATTGGATATATCAATTCCGATTTCCTTCATCACCTCAATTGCCTCCGGTTTGACAGTTGTTTCAATTGTGCCTGCACTTTGAGCTGTTACTTTCTTTGAATAGTAGAAATTCACAAAACCTTCTGCCATCTGTGACCGGGCTGAATTATGGGTACATATAAATAATACTTTTTTCATATCAATTTAATTGTTAGTATTTTAATATCTTATTTTGTTTTTGCCTAGCACAAAAACCCTACCCATCTTCATCCTAATCCCCAGGTTATAATGTGGTTCTTGTGTTCTTCCGTGTTCATCTGTGGTTTATGTATTTAGGTTGGGTGGAGGGCATCCTGTTATTGTTTCATGCTGATCTTGATCAGGGATAAAATCGTAGATTTTATCCAAGGGCTGTCAGCGCAGATGAAGTGTGCTCGCGCATTTTCATCAAGCTGATAGTCCGTCACATGAAACAATCTCTTATTCGTGTAAATTAGTGTTC
>LKUE01000017.1 GCA_001412365.1 Desulfuromonas sp. SDB
AGCAAAAAAATCCCTGGTCAAAGCTATTCCCGATATCATCTTTGGAGCTCTGGATACCGGACTGTTAACCATTCCAGCATTATGGGGAGGATATTTATTTGGAGTAGCCGGGGCTATTGCCGGTGGAATCATCGGTGATGCAATAACTGACAGCATCGCAGGATTTTTTGAAGGGAGTATATCAGAGTGGTTTCGCCAAAAGGGTATTGAGGAGTCCAGAGAAGCAGTTACCACCGCCCTGGGTAAAATGGGAGGATGTCTTTTAGGCAGCGGATTAGTGTTAACTGCTGCCCTGTTATTGGGAATTACACCAAAATTCAACTGAAAAATCTAAATTATGAGAGAATTCATACCTGACTTTATAATTGAAAAATACTCCAAAAATAATTATCAGGGAGAATTTCAGGCTTTTACTCTCACCATGGATTTAGCCGGTTTTACTTCCCTCACTGATTACCTGATGAAAAAAGACAGGGAAGGTGTGGAAATATTAAACGGAATGTTAACTGAAATTTTTGGGACTATAATTGAAATTGTACATCAGAATAATGGCTTTATATCATCATTTGCAGGAGATTCAATGACTGCAATTTTTCCAGATATAAGTAAAACCTCCCCAACTCTGACTGCAGCAAAAAAGATTAATAAGTTTATTAAAAGAAAATCAGTTGTTCAAACAAAGTACGGTGAATTTAATATTAATTTAACCATGGGAATCTCCTCCGGAAATATAAGCTGGGGAATTATCGGTCCTGATTATAAAAAAATCTTTCTGTTTAAAGGAAACGGTCTTAATAAATGCTATATGGCTGAAGACCTGGCTGAGAAGAACCAGATAGTTATAGACAAGGAATTTCATCAAATCTGTGCTGATTTTGTGGAAACTGAAAAAATAAACCGGAATTTCTATGTTCTTTCAAATATTAATTTAAAAGAAGTTGAACCTTCAAAGATATTAGAGCCATCCTATCCGAAAGATAATTCTAAAGTCTTCTTTCCTGAAAATTTGCCCGATTTTAATTATTTGGGCGAATTTAGAAATATTGCCAGTGTATTTATTAAATTTGAAGATATTTACAAATTTGAAAAATTAGATGAACTGGTTACTGATATCATCCGTATTGCCCTGGACTACGGAGGTTTTTTCAACAAAATATTATTCTACCCAAATGGCGGGGAAATCCTAGTAATATTCGGGGCACCGGTTTCCTATCCCCATAATCCGGAAAGAGCCTGTAATTTTAGTTTACAGTTAATACAGAAATATCCTTTTTCTATCGGTATTTCCTACGGTCTGGCTTACACTGGGATAATAGGCAACAAGACCAGATGTGAATACACCGGTTTGGGGAATGTGGTCAACCTTGCCCACCGGATAAACGACCTGTCTGTACCCGGTGAAATTTTAATATCTGAACATCTTCATAATCTGGTAAAAGATAAATTTATTACTGATCACCGTACCACTACTGCTATCAAAGGTTTCAAACAAGATCAAGCAGTATATAGAATATTATCGGTCCAAGAAAAAACCACAATCCACTCCGGATTTAAGGGAAAATTCCTGGGCAGATCGACACAGTTAAACAAAATGATTCAACTTAGCAGACCGATATTTGAAAATAAATCAGGCAGGATAATTTCCCTGTTGGGGAAAACAGGCATAGGTAAATCGAGATTAGTACATGAATTTGTGCGGAAATTAGATCAGCAATTTAACTTATTTATTTTCCAGTCTGATGAAATTTTAGGTCAAAGCATGAATCCGGTAATTTATTTTCTGAAAAGCTATTTTCAACTGAATACAGTGGCTGATAAATCTGAAAAAAAATTGAAATTTGAACTGGTATTCAATAAATTTTCTGAACAAATTGAGAAATTACAAGTTTCCCCTTCTGATTTATGGAGAATCAAATCAGTGATATGCTCAATACTGGGCATAAAGTTAGAAAATTCCTTACTGGACAATATTGAATCAAAACAGAAAATTGAATTAATCAATCAAACCTTAAAAGACTTTATAATTCTTCTGTGCGCTGAACAGCCGATTATTTTATTGTTTGAAGATATCCAATGGCTGGATGATGATTCAAAATATTTCATCCGCAATTTAATTAAAAATATTGAAAAACATCCCCTTTTAGTTATATTCACCTCCAGATTGAACGACGATGACAGTTTACCGGAGTTAATTACTGATGAGAAGTTTTCCCATGTCCTTACTTTAGATAAGTTAGAAAAAAAATCGGTGGAGAAATTAATTTTTAAAATACTTCAATTCAAACCTGATCAATCAGTAGTAAACTTTATCTCCGAGAAATCCGGGGGCAATCCCCTTTTTATTGAACAGTACTGCTATTATTTAAAGGAGACGGATAATATTGAAATAAAAAACAATCAAGCTTATCTGAAAAAAGATATTGATAATATTCCCTCTACAATTAACGACCTGCTAATAGCCCGGATTGACCGATTATCACTGGAATTAAAAGAAACTTCCCAGATCGCCAGTATTTTAGGAAGGGAATTTAATTTAAATTTACTTTATGAATTGATGAAACTATATCAGCTGAATATAAACTCAACTTCCCTGGTACTATCTGAACAGAATTTCTATCAAATATTATCATTGGGGGTAATGGAAAACTTATGGGATAAAATTACAGATATAAACTACATTTTTAACCATGTGCTTCTACATGAAGTTATCTACAGTCTGCAGTTGAAGTCAAGATTGAGAAAATTGCACAATTACACCGGTGAAATAATGGAAAAATTATATGGAGAGCAGCCTGATCATTTTCCTGAAATAGCCTATCACTTTGAAAAAGCGGAGCAAAATAAGAAAGCTTATCTTTATTACTACAAGTCCAGCCTTGATCTTAAAGACAATTATTTCAACCTGAAGGCACTTGAATACGCCAATAAATGTTTAAAGCTGTCAATGGAGGTTTTTGGTGATAGCAGTGAACAGACTCACCAGGTTTATTTCTTAATTGGGAGTATTTACAAAAATTTGAGTAATTACAGAAAGAGTATTGATTATTTGCATAGAGCAATTAACTTTTTCAACCAACAACCAGAACAGTACAAAGATATTCTCACGGATTTATATCTCGATTTAGGAGTAGCTTACCGGTATTTGGGCAATTACGATGAATCTATGAGTATTTATGAAAAATTGATTTCGTATTGTGGTGACAACCTTGAAGAAAAAGCTGATGTTTATGACAATATTGGAGTAGTTTACCACGAAATCGGTAAATATCAAAAATCCATAGAATATTCACAAAAAGCCCTGAACTCGTTCATCCAGACAATTGGAATTAACAACCAGAAAGTTGCAGACGCTTCCAATAATTTAGGGGTTGTCTATTTGGATATGGGAGAGTATCAATTAGCTTTTGAGTCATATAACCGGGCTTTAGAAATTATGAAAAAAATTAAACAGGAAAAAAATCCTAAAACTGCCCATATATACAACAACATCAGCGCATATTATTACTACATTGGTCAATATCAAAAATCAATAGAGTACAGCAAAAAGGGTTTAAAAATTCTTATGGAAATATTTGGTGAAAATCATGCCGATGTAGCCTATCTGTATAACAATCTAGGAGCTATTTACAATGAACTGCATGATTTTAAAAGATCAATACCCTATATTCAGAAAGCTTTGAACATTTACCAGAATATTTTCAATCCCCATCATTCCTACGCCAGCGCCGCCTATAGTAATTTAGGTTACGCATTCATGGAAATCAAGCAATATGAAAAATGTTCATATTATTTCTACAAAAGTTTGAAAATTAAAATTGAAATCTACGGCAAAGAACATGTTGAGGCATTGATTATTTACTACAATATTGCCAAATTAAAAATTGATTTAAGCGAGTATAACCAGGCATTGGCATTATTGAAATGGATTTATAAAAAATTAATAAGATTTTACGGAGATAAAAATATTTATTCATATCTGGCATTATACCGGATAAGCTTGGTTTACTATCACAAAGACGAGATCTTAAAAGCAGAAAGATGTTTGAAAAAAAGTTATGACTTCTTTAAAAGAGACTCATCCCTCAATCAGAGTTTTGCCGTTGCCAGTGAATTGTATGGCGATATTTTATCTAAAAAACATCAAAAATTAAAAGCGGTAAAATACTACAAAGATGCATTGAAAATTTACCGAGAAAAGAAAATATCATATCTGATAGATAAATTACAAAAAAAAATAAAAGTTATAATTTGATAATTTCACTTGACAGGATGTGAAAAATAAATAAAAATTAATGTAAATGGTAACGTACTAAAATACATTATATTATGGATATTATAAAACAAATCGGACCACTGGCTATAGCCACCAGGTTTAAAAGATTACTTGATCAGCTTATCAAGGACGGACAAAAAGTATACTCAGATCAGCAGTTAGATTTTCAACCTCACTGGTTTCCTGTGTTTATCTGCCTTATAAAATCAGAGCAACCCATGTCCATAACAGAAATTGCATCTTCACTTCAAGTCACTCATCCCAATGTAATTAAAATTACCAGATCAATGGCTAAAAAAGGTTTAATTAAATCACTTAAGGATAAGCATGATGCCAGAAAACATCTAATTGAATTGACGGCTAAGGGGAAACAATTAATTCCTCTGCTTCAGCCAATTTGGAATTGTTTTGAGTCAGCAGTTTTAGATATATTTGAGGAGATAGACTACGATATCATAAATGTTCTGGACAGATTTGAACAAGCTCTGTTTGCTAAAAGCATGTATCAGCGAATTGCCGAACAAATAGAAAACAGTAAAATGAGTAATATTGAAATTTTTGAATACAAACCAGAATTTCAAAAAATATTCGAGAAGTTGAACCGTCAGTGGATTGAAGAATTTTTCCAGCTAGAAGATTATGATATGAAAATACTGGAGAATCCACAGCAGGAGATTATAGACAAAGGCGGATTTATTCTTTTTGCCAAATATAATAATAAAATTTGCGGAACTTGTGCAATGATGAAGTTAAATTCGAAAAGTTATGAATTATCAAAAATGTCGGTTGATAAAAACTGCCGGGGAAATAAAATTGGGAAAAAAATGGTTCTTGCCGCTATAGAAAAAGCAAGATTAAAAGGAGCGGACAGTATATATCTGAGAACTGATTTAAAACTTCAAACTGCTTTAAATCTCTATAGGAAAATGGGCTTTTCTCAAACTCAATCTGAAAATTTGAAATCGGATAATCTTAACCGATCTTCCACCGGAATTACCATGAAATTAGATTTAGTTTAACAAATTTTTTAAAAGAAAAGAAAGGGGTGTTTTCTCATTTTATCAAGTTGATAAAAAACCAACTTTTGCTGTTTCAGTTTCTGCTTGTTTAAACTCTGCAGATGTGGAAACAGAAGTGGTTTTGACCCTAACTGTAACTGGATCGGATATTGGCGGAGGAATTGATATTGAAATCAATAAATTACTTTTTGTATATATAGGGACAGGTTATTACCTTATTTCTGATTATGAAAATAATATAGGTTCATCAAAATATTACAGTTCTCAGGACTTCACCTTCTCCTTAGACAATAATTTTAAGCGCTGATGAATTAATAAACTCAAGTACACCCTAAAATTAAAGATGAGTTTCTATCATCATAAATTTAATTACATTTTAAATTATTTTAAAATCTAAATTGCTCTGAAATAGCAGAAAATCCCAGTAAATAGTTTAATTATACAATATTTCTGATATTCCTAGAATTTTCTTAAAAGATTGTTATAATAAAAGAGTGTAATGAACATAAATACACTAACAGATTTAACCTCAAGAGGTTAAAATGAAAGCTAAGTCACATTATTCCACAATAACTGATCCTTACCGGGCGGGGATTGAACTCGCCGAACAAATAGCCGACATCAAACCAGAAGCCTTGTTTATCTTCCCCACTATCCATTACCGGGGATCGCCCGAACTAGTTGAAGCAATTTACGATGTAATGGAAAATGATGAATTAATTTTAATAGGTCTCACTGGAGACGGATTTTATGAACAGCATAAAGTTGCTAACGCAGGAGTATCTGCTTTAGGCATAAACAGCAGCAACAAGATAAAATGGAATATACACTACGAAACCGGACTGGATGCCAAACCGTTTCAAACTGCAAAAAACTGTTTGAGCAAACTCAACCGAGAAGGTAATCCGCAGCTTTACTTTGTAGTCTCGGATTTTCGAACTGACGCAACCAAAATGGTGTCAGCTCTTCAAAAATATTCCAAAGCTCCCCTGGTGGGAGGACTAGCTGGTGATGATGACAGTTTTCAATCTTGTTTTGTATATGCTAACCGCAACGTACTTACCAATAGCTTGGCAATTCTAGCAATGGAAGGTGATTTCGGTTACAACATCAACCTTGCCCATAAAATGCAGCCGATTGGAAATCCGGGCAAAATAACTAAATCAAAACTTACTACTATTCAGACTATTGATAACCTACCCGCCATGGATTATATTGAACGGGAGATGGGTAAACCCATTGAAGTTGTTGACCAGGGAATTATTACCTTAAAAATAACTAACAAACCAAATGATACTGCCCATAGAATTCTATCGGTTTTATTACCTGAGAAAAATATAAATGATCTCAGCATTAAATTGTTCGGAGGAGTAGATAATGGAGATTATGCCCAAGTATGTCTGGCTCCTCCTGATATAATTATTAAAGACGTGAAAAACATAACCAGTTCCATAGGCAGCTTGTCCTTTAATCCGGTTGCTGCATTGGAAATTAGCTGCGCTGGCAGGAAGAAACGTCTCGCCGGTAATATTGAAAATGAAGTGACCGATATTTTACAAAGCTGCCCAACCTTAAATGGTCTAGCCGGCTTTCCCTCTTTTGGAGAGATAGGATCAATAAATCTGGAGAAAGGTTATTCTCCCCCTATGTTTCATAATATGACTTTCATTCTTCTACTGCTGGGAGATGCTGGTAATTGATAAAATCATTCATCAGTTTAGTGCCTGATCCTCCCTCGGGTTTTACTTACCTTACTCCCTGTAAACGGGATTTATTAAGTTCTCCAGTGGCAATTTACGCCAAATGCCAGCCAGATGCTTATTCTCTTATTGAAAACTTCTCCCAACGGGTTAACGGATTGCTTATCATACCAGCCAAAAAATTCAACAGCTCCCAGATTGGTCCTAATTTATGGCTTTTACAAGTCCCTAAAAAAATAACCGGCAATCTCCATTCAATAGCCAGCTGTTTTCTGGAAATATTCATTCACTCTCAACAATACCTGGATGACTACAAAAGCACCAATATTGAATTAGCCCGAAGCAAGAAAATTCAAAAGCAGGCTTGGGAAAATTACAATCTTAACCTAGAGCGGCTGGTAAGGAAAATTGAAGATCTAAGAAATGAGATATCCAGAAGAAAAAAAACAGAAAAAGCCCTCCGGGAAAGTGAAGAAAATCTCCGTACCACTTTAAATTCAATTGGAGACGCAGTAATTGCCACTGATATCTCCGGAGCAGTAATTCGCATGAATAAAGTTGCCCAGAAGATTACCGGTTGGAAATTAAGTGAAGCTTATGGGCATCCCCTGACTGAAATTTTTAAAATCATTAATTCCAAAACCAGGAAGTCCATCCGCAATCCTGTAGAAAAAGTTATTAATCGAAAAAAAGTTGTCGGCTTATCCGATCACACCATACTAGTCGCCAAGGATGGGAAAGAATATCAGATTTCTGACTCCGCTGCCCCCATCAAGGATGATCAGGATAAAATTACGGGGGTAGTTATGGTCTTTCGAGATGTTTCTGAAGAATATAAAATAAGAGAAAAAGTCCGGGAGCTGGCTACTATTGCCGAACAGGCTATCGAAGGGATTATGATGGTGGATTTACAGGGAAAATTACTCTACTGCAACCAAGCCTGGGCACAGTTGCATGGCTATGAAAATCCTGCTGAGTTGATAAATCAAGATCCCCGGTTATTTCACACCTCTGCTCAGTACGATGAAGAAGTAATTCCTTTTGTTGAAAATGTTCTAAAGCATGGATATTGGGTTGGTGAAGTAGGGCATGTTAGAAATGACGGGAGTACTTTCATTGCAAAGATGAGTTCAAATCTACTTAAAGATAAAAACGGCAAACCTTATGCAGTAGCAACCTTTGCTCAAGATATAACTGAATCCAAACAAGCTGAAAAAGCTCTAACCCACAGGATTGAATTTGAAAAGCTGGTATCTCGAATTTTATCTGAACTCGCCAGTGTCTCCAGTGAAAGCATTGATCCGGTTATTGACAGTTCCCTTGCCAGTTTAGGTAAATTTATTAATGCTGACCGGATTAACATATTCCAATTTAACCACAATTTTACTTCGATGGATAATACCTATGAATGGTGCAGAGAGGGAATTGAAAGACATAGAGATAAGCTTCAGGATATCAACTTAAATAATTTCCAACGGTTTATGGAAAAATTATCAAATTTCAAAAATTTATATTTTCCCAACATCTCTGAAATTAGTTCTCAACCTCATTTTAAAATGTGGAAAAAATATCATCAAAACATAAAATCGCTGGTCATGGTTCCTATGGAATCATCGGGGAAATTAACCGGATTTTTGGGAGTGGAAACTATAAATAATTACATGACCTGGAGTGAAGATGATCAAAACTTGTTGCGATTTGTCGCCGAAACTTTTATCCATGCTATTGAAAGAAACAAGGTTGATAAAAAACTAAGGGAAAGCGAACAGCGTTTCCGGGAGTTGACTGAATTACTCCCCGAAACAATTATCGAGGTTAACCAAGATTTAAAAATCACCTACGCTAACCAAAAAATGTTTAATCTTTTTGGCTACTCTCACCAGGATTTTAAGCAGGGGCTTAGCTGGATAGACATGGTTATTTCTGAGCAGCAGGAATTAGTTGTCTCAAATAATTTAAGGAGATTAAGAGGAGAAAAAATTGGAGCAATTGAATACACCGCTAAGCGAAAAAATGGGTCCACTTTTCCCATGTTATATCATGCCAATGTAATTCAAAATGAAAAACAGATTACCGGTTTAAGGGGAATAATTATTGACCTCACCGAACACAAAAGAGTTGAACAGGAGCAGTTAAAACTGCAAAAACTTGAATCAATAGGTATGTTAGCTGGAGGAATCGCCCACGATTTCAACAATTTACTTTCCGGTCTTTTCGGGAATATTGAAATGGCTAAGATGTTTCTGGAACCTGGTCATAAATCATATGAATTTCTGGACATTGCCAACAAGTCTATGGAAATTGCCACTAATTTAACTAACCAACTGCTAACTTTCGCCAAGGGAGGGGAACCGGTTAAGGAAACATTATCTATGGGAGATATTTTAATTGAGTCAGCCCAATTTTCTCTGAGAGGAAGTAATATTAAACTGGAAACAAATATCGCTGCGGATCTGTGGACAGTGGAAGCAGATAAAGGTCAAATGAGTCAAGTTGTCAGCAATTTAATTATAAATGCCCAGCAGTCTATGCCCACCGGCGGCATCATAACTTTAGAAGCATGCAATGTAACTACTTCCAGAGGGAGGGAAGTTAAAATTACAGTTAAAGATCAAGGGGTGGGGATTCTGCCCAAGCATCTCGATAAAATTTTTGATCCATATTTTACCACTAAACAACATGGCAGTGGTCTGGGAATGACCATAACTTATTCTATAATCAGCAAGCATAAGGGAACCATTAATGTTGATTCAGAAATCAACAGCGGCACTACTATTACTATCTTTCTTCCCACCTCAAAAACCCCCTCTACAAATACTGTTCTGACTGATTCTGAAGGTGATTTAAAACACAGTATTGACCGAGCCAATATATTACTTCTCGATGATGAGGAATTAGTAATTGAAGTTTTAGGTTCAATGCTGGAGATGATGGGGCATAAAGTAAGTTATGCATCCAATGGAAAAGAAGCAGTAGACAAGTATGAACAATCTCTATCCACTAATGAATTTTTTGATCTAGTGATAACTGACTTAACCATTCCTGGTGAGATGGGGGGCAAAGAAGTAGCGGAAAAAATCTTAGCTCTGCATCCCCCGGCAAAGATAATATTATCAAGCGGTTATGCTACCGATCCTATAATTGCAAACTACCAAGATTACGGGTTTAAATCGAGATTAGTAAAACCTTTTAATTTCGATGATTTAAAACAGGTAATTGGAAAGGTGCTTAAATCAGAATAATAATAATGAGTTCAACTGATATAATTAAATCAACTGAATAGCTTGATATAAAACTAAGCTGGGTTATATTATTTTAAATTAATTTGAAAAAAGGAAAAAATAATTAAATGTCAGATCAACAAAATCCTTCTTATCAGGAATTAAAAAACCAGCTGGATAATATTAAAAAATCATATGAACAAGAACAGTCCTTGCTAACTCAGATTATCAACAACAGCGCAGTGGGCATAACTGTAGTTGACGCTCAGGGAAAAATCACCTTTGCCAATCAAAGGGCAATTGACATTTTGGGATTAACCAAAAATCAATTATCCCATGTATTGTACAATGACCCCGGCTGGCATATAACTGATTTCAATGGCAATCCCTATCCTGAAGAAAAGCTGCCTTTTAATCTGGTTAAAAAAAACAACCAGCCTGTATATGACATAAGGCATACTATAACCAAACCTGATGGAGATAAAATATACCTGAGTATTAACGGTTCTCCGGTTTACAATAAGCAGGATGAATTTAACGGCATGATTGCAACCGTAGAAGATATAACCAGACAAGAGAAAGTGGAGAAAGCCCTGCAGGAAAGTGAAGCTAGATTCAGAGGTATTTTTGAAAACATCTCCATAGGGATGTACCGAACCACTCCGGATGGGCAGATATTAATGGCAAATTCAGCATTAATTGAAATGCTGGGATACTCTTCTTTTGCCGAACTTTCCCAGGTAAATCTCAATGAGGAGGGTTATGCTCCTGAATATCCCCGTTCAATATTTAAGCATCTAATTGAAACCAATGGTAAAGTATCCGGTCTTGAATCTGCCTGGATTAAAAGTGATGGCACTACAATTTTTATCAGGGAAAATGCAAAATGTATTAAAGACAAAGATGGAAATATCCTTTACTACGAAGGAACCACTGAAGATATAACCAAACGTAAACTTGCCGAACAAGCTTTGGAAAAAAATGAAAAATTTTTAAAAGATGTCTTTGATGCAATTCAGGACGGCTTGAGTATTTTAAGTCCTGATCTTGAAGTAATTAAAACCAACCGATGGATGGAACATAAATACAGCAGTCAGATCCCTCTTGTGGGAAAGAAATGTTATTCAGTTTATCAGAACCGAGATGATCCCTGCCCCTGGTGTCCCAGTATTAAAACATTAAAAGACGGGATGACCCATACTGAAGTAGTTCCCTTTCCTTGTTCAGAAAATCCAAGCGGGTGGATAGAGCTCTCTGCTTTCCCCGTAAAAAACAAACAGGGGGAAGTGATCAATGTAATTGAATATGTTAAAGATATCACTGACCGAATTAAAGCAGAACGATACAACCGTGAACGTCAACTTTATTTGGAAAGCGTAGTTTCTTCTGCTCCTGATGCTATTATCACCCTGGATGGTCATAACAGGATTTTAGACTGGAACCAAGGAGCAATTAATTTATTTGGTTTTGATAAGAAAGAAGTATTGGGGAAAAATATTGATCAATTGATAGCCAGAGAAAATCTATTAGAACAAGCCAAAAGATTCACTGAACAAGTAGCCCAAAGGGGAACTCTGCAACCTACTGAAACTGTTCGCTATCATAAAGACGGAACAAAATTAAATGTTATTGTATCCGGAGCCCAAATTGTAGTTGATGGGGACTTAGTGGGTATTGTGGCAATTTACACTGATATCACTGAATTAAAAAAAGTTCAACAAGAACGGGTAAGCTTGAAACAGCAGTTCAATCAAGTTCAAAGATTGGAATCTATTGGAAGACTAGCCGGAGGAATTGCCCACGATTTAAATAATTTACTATCTCCAATTCTGGGATACAGCGAGATGTTACTGGAAGATGCAGTAGAAGAAGAAGAAAGAGGCGAATTGCTTGAAGAAATCATCAAAGCCAGTAACCGGGCTAGAGATCTGGTCGGTCAGCTTTTAGCGTTCAGCCGAAAACAAAATCTCGAATTTAAAAACATAGATTTAAATTCTCTACTGCAAAATTTTGAAAAACTTCTTCGCAGAACTATCAGGGAGGACATTTCAATTAACTTAAAATTAGCCCCTTCCCTGCCCCTGATTAACGGAGACAGCGGTCAACTGGAGCAGGTATTAATGAACCTGGCAGTTAACGCCCAGGATGCCATGCCTCAGGGAGGGAAGCTATCTATTGAAACTTCCACAGTGGAATTGGATGAAAACTATGCTGCCAAACATGAAGGAGTTGAACCCGGCCCCTATGTTATGGTTTTAGTAAGTGATACCGGATATGGTATGGATAACCAGACTAAAGAACATATTTTTGAACCCTTTTTTACTACCAAAGAAAAAGAAAGGGGTACCGGATTAGGATTGGCTACTGTCTACGGCATTGTCAAACAACATATGGGAAATATCTGGGTTTACAGTGAACCGGATAAAGGTACTTCTTTTAAAATTTACTTTCCTCCATCCACAAAACTCACTAAACCTGAACATCAACATACTGCAAAAAAGGTAAATTTGCAGGGATCTGAAAACATTTTACTAGTTGAAGATGACCAGCATGTCAGAAATCTCGCCTTAAGTATCTTAAAATTAAAGGGCTATAACGTAATATCAGCGGAAAGTGGAAGGAAAGCAGTTGATTTGCTGAAGGATTATAAGGGAAAAATTGATTTAATCTTAACCGATGTAGTTATGCCAGAGATAAATGGCAGGCAACTTTACGAAATTGTAGCAAAAACCTATCCCCAGGTTAAAGTACTGTACATGTCCGGTTACAGTGAAAATGTTATTGCCCATCATGGAATTATTGATGCTTCCATCAATTTCATCCAAAAACCTTTTTCTCTAAAAGCATTAGCGATAAAAGTCAGGGAAGTTTTAGATAAATGAATCCGGCTTTAGCTTAGCATTTACATACTATATCAGAGGATTATCTTTTCAATATATTTTGAATTCATCAGCCTGGCAACTGACATATAATTCAAATTAAAGGTAATATTGTCTCCCACTTTATATTTTGATTTTTTTGAACTGATCCCTACATCATAAACGGTCATATCCGAAGTGGTGCCGATGAAATTGATGTTTCTATCCTTTGGTATCAGTTGATCTACATCTACGTCTAAAATGCCGAAATCCAGTATCGCCCTGTATATCTTATCTCCCTGATTTAAATTTTCCTGGTCATAATGACCTACATTTCCTTCTATTAAATTACCTTCTGGAACCGGGCTTTTCTTCTCTAATTCAATGATGTGGGCATTGTATTGAAATGCATCAACTGATAAATTCCGGAATTTTTTATTAGTAAACGGAGAGGTGCCCAAAAATACAGCTTCTCCTATTCTGAAATGATTTACTTTTGAGGGGATTTTATTCCTGCTCACCAATGGCAAAGTTACCGAACTACCTCCGGAAATCAGCTGAATATTGTGTTTGAATTTTGCTTCCAGAAGCTCACGGTACAAAACTAATTGAATTAACTTATCATAGGTGGGTTCAACTCCATACATGCAGCCTAAATTTGTACCCACTCCGATAACATCAATATTGTCCATATCGAAAACCCGCTGATAAAAATCAATTACATTTTCCCTCATGATTCCTTCTCTTAATTCTCCCATTTCAATCATAATAATGATGGAATGTTTTTTGCCAATTTTACCAGCTTCTTCATTTAATTTTTCTATGGTCTGATAGGAAGTATTCAGGGAGATATCAGCATACTTTACTACTGACTTAATATGCTTCACTGCCGGCGGTTTAATGTACATCGTCCTGATATCCGGATTTATACTTTTAATAACTTTAAGATTGGATAATCTGGAATCACCTACAGAATGGCTTTTTTTTATGGATGGATGAAACAGTATCTCTTTTAATATTCTCCGATTACCCGAGAGGACCTTTACAATAATTGACCATTGAATATCATGCCTGCTTAAAAAATTATCAATTTT
>LKUE01000018.1 GCA_001412365.1 Desulfuromonas sp. SDB
GGAATCAATTCCAAATTTTGTGGGAAAAAAGAATTCAGCTAAATATATAAATACAGCTAACATTAATAAACTGGTAATAAAAATATTTTTTAACCAGGAATAACAAGCTAACCACATCAATAAAAATAAAGCCAGGACCAATGCAGTCACCAGGGGTCTTTGTTTTGCCGGCCAGTGACTCCAGATAAGTTCAGGATTGGTTTCCATCATCCCGGAATGAGTTAAATTCTTGATACATTTTTGTCCAGATTTCACTTAAGGAAAATGAAAAAACTTTGGTTTCGCCAAAAATTGGCATGAAATGTGTATCCCCTTCCCAGCGGGGGACAAGGTGAAGGTGAAAATGACCGGGGATTCCTGCTCCGGCTATCTTTCCCAGATTAGCTCCTAAATTGTAAGCGCCGGGATTGAACAGCTTGTTGATTATTTTTATAGCCCGTTGAGTGTTAATATTTATATCCAGAAGTTCAGGTTCGGTCAGCTGCTCGAATTTTCCAATATGGCGGATAGGGGCAATCATGGTATGGGCGGTATTGTAAGGATAAAGATTTAAAACCACCAAACAGTGTTCAGTCTGGTAAAGCTTTAAAACCTTTTGAGAATCTTTTTCCTGGGCGGCAATGCAGAATATGCACTGATCTGATTTCCCCAAGCTTTCGATATATTTACTCCTCCAGGGAGCCCATAAAATATCCATTTCAACAAGATAATCCTATTTAACAAATCAGTCAAGAATATAAAGTTCTTTAAAGTTTAACTCAGTTGCACCGCTTAATTATCTTTGTCAAAAGAACAGATTAATTAAACTGGTAGATATATTATCAAAATATTTAAAACTTGATTAGAGAACTTAAAACTGTAATGTAAAAAATATCTTGTTTTCAGGAGAAATAATATCTATTTTCTTTGAAATTCAATTCTCAATCCGTAGTATCCGTGATAAACACTATCCGCAAAAGGCGTGAACAGAATTTCAGTAGTGGGAGTCTCCCAATATACATAGAAATCATAAGCAGATTCAACTTCATAATCGTAATCTTCATATTCATCTTCATACACATAGCTGATAAGATCAGCTAAATCAATTACTGTTTCCTCAAGAATATCGTCATCCCTGCCTGGTTTGAAACTGTAAGCAAGCACCATTTTTCCATAGTACAGCCTTTCATCTTCATCGAATACAAAGTATAAATTGGAAACATCGTAGACATCATCATCTAAGGCATTTATTTCTATATCACTGAAATACAGTACTAATTCCCCTTCTGAATTTTCATATTCATCACCTAATTCGTAACCGAATCCGGTCATATACCCTATTACTGATTCCGGATACTCATACCAGTCGGCAAATTTTAGAAATTGAGCTGATAGTAAACTGATAAAACCAATCATCAATAATACAAATATTGTTCTCTTCATCAGTCCTCCTTTTATTTTCAATATAAATTATTTATTATTAAAAATCTATTCATAAAATTTATTTTATTTAACTTGAGATAAAAAAATTAAGATGGTTAGATTTGATATTTTCTGTTTGATATTTCAATTCCGATAATATAAAGTATTATCATAATTTACAGAGCATATTATGTATGGAATATAATATTAACCAAGATGATTTAAAATATTTCCCCTCCTTTATTGCAATTTTCTCCGAACAGATTTACAAGCCTTGTTTTATATCTGATAACCTGGTGAATATTTTAGGTCTAAGTTCATCTGAGTTTTTAGACCAAGTAAGAGATATTACCAGCTTGATTCATCAGGATGATGTTGATGAATATAAACTTCAAGTTAACAAATTTTATCAATCTGATTTAAAATTTATAAAATTGAAACCTTTCCGTCTTAAGACAGTTCAACAAAATTATTTGTGGATTTCTGAATTAAGATCCAGGAAAGAAGATGGTGAATTTAATGTTAGCTATGCCTTTATGACGGATATCACTTCCCAGGTAGAAAAAGATGATCAAGTTCGCAGAGAGCAGCAGGCTTTGGCTTTAATTCTTGATTTAGCTATTCATGCTAAAGATGTCAAGGATTTATGCAGAAGAGTATTGAAGGGATTGATCAATGTTTTATCATTCAGCTATGGTTCCATCCGGCTTTTAAACCATCAAACCGGTAAACTTGAACCGGCGGCAATAGTTGGTTTAAATCCGGAGAAAGCTGAAGAACTTGTCCCCATAATTGATCAATCTGATAATTACTATATTTCTTCTCAGGTGTTAAAAACTAAGCAGCCAATTTTTGCTCCGGTTATCAAAGAACATTCTATTTATACAACCCATAAAAAAAGGGTGGAAGAACTGGATATTGAAGCATTGATTTCTTGTCCCATTCTGGATAAGTGCAATCAAATAGTGGGATTAATAAATTTAGTTTCTAATCGTAATTTAGACTTATCTTTAGATAGAAAGATATTTTTCAATACGGTAACCGATATGTTTTCTATGGTTTTAGAGAAGAAATTTGTGGAAGATAAATTAGCGGAAAGCGAGCAAAAATACCGAAAAATGGTAGATATGTCTCCTGAAGCCATTGCTGTTCATAAAAATGGTATATTGAAATATGTAAATAAAGCAGGCGCAGAGATGTTGGGCATAGAAGATGTCTCCTCATACATTGGTGAATCCATTCAACAGTTTATTCATCCTGATTACCGAAAACTGGTTGAACAGAGGGTCTCCACTATGATATCGGAGAAAACTGAAGTTCCGGTAATTGAAGAGAAATTTTTGAAAGCGGATGGCACCTCCCTGGATGTGGCAGTTCAGGCAGCTTACTTCCCCTTTGAAGGAGAACAAGCTATTCAGGTTGTATTTCAGGATATAACTAAGCGAAAGCAATCTGAACAACAGATAAGACACTTAAACAAAGTGTTAAAAGCGATAAGGAATATTAATCAGCTTATCACCCATGAAAAAGATCGGAATATATTATTGGAGAAGATTGGTGAAATACTGACCTTTCAGCGGGGATACCATTCAACTTTAATAATTTTAGTGGATAGATATCTGAATACAACTTTTTCAGTAATTATCGGGGAAAATGAGGAAAATAAAAAATTATTGGAAATTTGTGAGCAAAGTATTATTCCCCCTTGTTTTCAGAAAGCATTGAAAAAGAGAATTTCCATAGTTAGATCACCTATAGACAATTGTAAAAATTGCAGCATTAATGAAGTTTGTGGGGATTGCACCAGAATTACAGCTGCTTTGGAATATTCGGGCACTGTTTACGGATTTCTCTCTGTAATTTCTGACCGGGATATTGATCAGGAGGAGTTAGATTTATTTTTGGAGATGAGTGAAGATCTCTGTTATGCTCTGCACGACATTGAATTAGAGGAACACCGGAAAAAGATTGAGAAAGAATACAACCGTATTGAAAGGTTGGAATCTTTAGGTACTCTAGCCGGAGGTATTGCCCATGATTTTAATAATATTCTCACCGGTATCATGGGTAATATTTCGGTTATCAAGTTCAAGGCAGATCAACATTCGCAATTTCTACTACAAGAAGCTTTAAAAGCTTGTTATCAGGCAAAAAATCTGACCAAACAGCTGTTAACCTTTTCTTCGGGCGGAGATCCTGTTATTGAAACTGCCTCCATACCTGAAATCATAAAAGATTCAGCGGAGTTTGCGCTTAGAGGCTCTAATGTCAAATGTAATTATCATTTTTTAGATAATTTATGGATGGTAAATATTGATAAAGGACAAATTAATCAGGTTGTACATAATTTGATCATCAATGCTGATCATGCTATGCCAAAAGGGGGAGAGATTAATATATATTCAAAAAATGTTGAATTGAACAAGGAGATGGAGAACTTTCTGCCCCCGGGAAGATATGTTGAAATTAAAGTACAGGATCAAGGCACGGGGATAGATCCGGAAAATTTCAGTAAAATTTTTGATCCTTATTTCTCCACAAAAAAAGATGGGAGCGGGTTGGGATTAGCCACCACCCATTCTATTATAAAAAAACATAAAGGATATATAACTGCGCAGTCTGTGGTGGGAGAGGGAACAACCTTTATCATTTACTTACCCGCAGCTGAAAAAACCATAGCCAAGCCCGAACCACAGATTCTGCATATAACTGAAATTCCTCCTGATTTGAAAATATTACTTATGGATGATGAAAAATTGATTTTAGATACAGTTAAAAATATTCTGGAATCCTATAATGTTGAAGTGGATTGTGTTGATGAGGGATACCGAGCGGTCCAGAAGTACAAAAAGCGGTTAGAACAACACCAAGGTTATGATGCGGTGATATTAGACTTGACTGTTCCCGGTGGAATGGGAGGAAGGGAAACAGTTAAAGCGATTCTGGAAATTGATCCTGATGCTAGGATTATTGCATCCAGCGGTTATTCCAATGATCCTCTGATGGCTGATTACCTGGAATATGGGTTTAAAGGAGTGATATTAAAACCTTATACTTCAAATGACTTACTGAGGGTGATTATCCAGACCATAAAATCTAAATAACCTGAAATTAATTTTTCTATTTAAAATTTTTATTATGAACATTTTTAAGTTAAACAAAAAAGGAATAAAATGAAATTTAGATGGGGATTGATTGTGGGATTAAGTTTTTGTGGTTTACTGTACAGTAACCAGGTTGAAAGTTTATTAACCAACTGTCCTCAGTACAACTTTGAACAATACCGGGTGATACCCTATATACAGGCAGCAATGGTTTTACAGGAAATGGGGAGTAGGGAAGCCTTAGATAGTTTATATAAATATAGTGATGATTCAAAATATCTTTACCAGATAATGGTTTTGGCGAGAATGTTGTTTGAAGCCGAACCAGGAAAAGATTTCCGACGACCACTAATTGGAGGAGCGGTTTTCATTGGAGATACTGATTATGATGATTGGCACTAGGAACCTATTTGCCTGGTGGATGGTGTTCCCTTTTTAATTGTGCGGGGATATATATACTAGGAGGACTTCCTGAAAGTGCAACTAGTTATTTAGATTACTGCCGGGAAAATGCCCGGTGGAAAGATGAACTTTATCAAATACCCAGTCAACAACAATTAGAAGATGCTTTAAACCAATTGATAAACAGTAATAAATGGGATCAACCTCTGGACTCCAGCGACATTGAATTCCTCTATTTACAAATCAAGTAAATAGATTAAAAATTGTTATTTGGCTAAATATATTATCCAAACCTCCTTCACAAAACTAAAAGCTTTTTACAGAAAGACTGTTGAGAAGTGGTAATTTTAACAATGTACAATCCCCGGTGCTGAGGGGTGTACACAAATTGATGAATCCCGGTTCTTAATTCAAGTTCAGGCTGATTTTCCACTAACCTTCCGGTCAGATCAAAGATCTGGATAGCTATATTTGTATCCTGGGGAGTGTACATTTCAATGACTACATTGTTCCGGTTAATTGCTGACCAGTTCACTGAAAATCTATCGGTATCAATCCAAAGATTTTCCTCTACTCCCACCGTAGATCTTCCCACAAAACAGTAGTAGGTCAAGGGAGCGCTGTCCGGATCGGTGGAGATGTTTTGTAAACTGTCCCTGGCCCAGATATAATATTTTACACTGTCATCATCCAGGTAAACTGGAGGAATGCATCCTTGGTACCAGCTATTCGTCTGCAGGATCATGGGAAAGGTGAAAAATTGCACATCTTCAGTTCTCTTGTAATAAAGAACAGCAGTGTCCACACCGTTATTATCGACAATTTTAGCCCAAACCGGATAGGGTCCGGCAAAACCGGTATCCGGCCAAATAGTGGTGGAGTCAATAACCGGACCGCTGGTGTCAAAACTGACATTAAAGCAGTATGGTCCGTTAGGACCAGCGGAAGGATCGTAGCTGTGATTGCCTGACGTGTCCCAAGCCTGGAGATAGTACATTACACTGTCCTCTTCCAAAAACACCTGGGGAATTTCACCTCCGAACCAGTTTGCGGTATCATTGGACATTACAACTATACGGAAATTGGGATCTTCAATTCTCTGATAAAACAGACATACACTGTCCACAAAGGAATTATCAGTAATTTTACTGCACACCGGATAAGGACCGGGAAATGAAGTGTCCGGCCAGATAGTGGTGGAGTCAAAAGCAGGCGGAGCAGTATCCTGGAACACCTTGAATTGGTAATAGTTCCCAGGGGCACCTTCGGGATCAGTTGACTGGTAGCCGGAATTATCCCAAGCTTGAATATAGTAGCAAACACTATCCGGTATCAGGTTAACATTGGGGATTTCCTCATTATACCAGTCATCTCCTGCTAAACTCATAATCAATGATCGAAAATCAGGATCTTCAATCCTTCGGTAAAATAAACAAACGCTGTCCACTTCACTGATATCGGTTACATGGGTAGAAACATTATAGGGACCAATAAAGGTAGTGTCGCTGATTATAGTGGTTGAATCGATATCCGGGGGAGAAGTGTCCAGCATGACTGAAAATGAATAATGATTAGCAGGTGCACCCTCTGGATCATGAGCTGCTTTATACTCCAGATCCATAGCCATTATGTAGTATTTCACCGTGTCCACATAATAACTGCAGGCAGGTATTGATTCAACATACCAGTTTCCGGTAGTATTTATTAAGGGTACACTATCGAAGAAGGGATCTTCTAATCTCTGATAAACTAGCCAGGTACAGTATAAACCGACATCATCAGTGATAAAAGTTTTTATCTCATAAGGTCCTAGATAACAGGTGTCACCAATAACGGTGGTAGAATCTATTTGAGGGGGGGTGGTATCAATAGTGGAGGTGTATTGGAAAATTTGCAAATCCAGGGAAGCATTGACGATATAGGCGTAGTTGTTATCCATGTCTACATCATCGCATCTTCCTCCCGGGTTGTAGCTGTCTTCGATAAATGCATTGGTGGGATCGGATACATTTATCAGGTAAATGCCCTGCGATAGATCACAGGTAATAACATGGTCATTGTAGTAATCTATCCCGTATTCATCGGTAGAGGTGTAAACAAAATCCAGGATAGTGGAACTTTGAGGGTTTTTTACATTGAATATCCTCATCCCTCCTGATTCAGAAAAAGAGTGTTGATTATGCTGTCCGGATTGGAAAAGATCAAGTGAATCCCCATAATAATCATCAAAAGTAACATAGACGATAGTATCATTTACTGCTAAGTTTGTTGCATAGTCTGGGAAAGGGGCTTCATAACAAAAAATCCTGTGAGGAGAATTCGGATTACTGATATTAAATATTTCAAATGTACCTGTCCCCAGATAGGCATAATCTCCCTGGAGATCAATGGCACATGCTCCATAAGTGGTGGCGGCTTGTCCAACAACAGCCATGTTAGAAGGATCAGTAATGTCAACTACATATAATCCGGCCCAGGCTGCAGCCAGAAAGGCGTAGTTATTTTTAATTACCACACTGTAAACATTATCGGGAATGCTTAATGAACTGATCACCATTGGATTGGAAGGATCGCTTACATTTATGGAATGCAAGCCGGTAAAGTTATCAGCAGTACCGACATAGGCAATAGTATCTACTACCCTAAGGCAATAGCTGTTTCCGGATAGATTGCAGGATCCTACCAAAAAGGGACTGTTAACGTTACTGACATTTACAATGCTTAATCCCCCATTTGAAGTGGCTATATAAGCATAATCCCCGTAAACCCTTCCTTCCCGGGAACTTCCCGGCACGGGACAGGTGCTGAGGTAAGTGAAACTTTCAGTTTGGGAGATTAATAAAAGAAATAACCCTAAAAAATTAATCATATTGCCACCTCCTTGCTGAATAAAAATAATAATTAATTATTAATCAAAATATTATACAAAGGTTCAAGATAATTTTCAAGCAGAAATTAATATTTTTGTTGACCTATGTAAAATTATGCTATAGTATAGTATGCTATAATAAAATAAATTACATTAAGGAGAGTCCAATTAAAAATAAAACAGATAGAACTTTAAAGATTTGGAAAAGAGAATATAAAAAAGGTTTTACCAGTTATATGTTGTTATTGTTATTGATGGACAAACATCGCTATGGTTACCAACTGGTAAATGATCTTAATCATTTGACCGGAGGAGAGGTAAGCTTCGAATACAGCGGTATATACCAAATTTTAAAAAATTTGTCCGGTGAAGGTTATATTGAATTCAAATGGAAAAAATCTGAGAAAGGCCCTAACCGTAAATATTATTACATTACTAATAACGGAAAAAAGTTAATAAAAACTTTTACATTTGATTATTTGGTGTTAATAAATAATGCTTTAAATAAATTAATTATTAAACATTTTCCTGAATGCTTGGAAAAAAATTGGAGATAAAATGAACAAATTGATGCCAAAGTTAACTATAGATAATCTACAGGTGGAAATGCCCATAATTCAAGGGGGAATGGGAGTGGGAATCTCTCTTTCCGGATTGGCTTCTGCAGTAGCCAATGAAGGAGGAATCGGGGTGATATCCTCAGTGGGCATTGGTTTGCTTGAACCGGATTTTCAGAGTAATTTAAAACAAGCCAACCAGCGTGCACTGAGATCAGAGATAAGGAAAGCAAAACAAAGAACCAATGGAGTTATTGGGGTAAACGTAATGGTAGCGGTATCTGATTTTGAGGAAATGGTGCAAATAGCAGTTGAAGAAGAAGTTGATGTCTTATTACTGGGAGCAGGTTTAGTTTTAAAATTACCCAAAGCAATCAAATCGGACAACTTGGGAAAAATGAAAACTAAAATTATACCAATAGTATCATCGGATCGAGCTGCAAAATTGATATTTAACAGTTGGGATAGGAAATTCAATTATGTCCCCGATGCAGTAGTAGTAGAGGGACCTTTGGCGGGAGGACATCTGGGTTTCAAAATGGAACAGATTGATAATCCCGAGTTCTGTCTGGAAAAAATTGTCCCCTCGGTGATAAATGGCTTGGAATACTATAGGCAGAAATACGGAAAACAGATCCCGGTAATTGCGGCAGGAGGTATTTACACCGGAGAAGATATTTACAAATTCCTTGAATTAGGGGCAAAAGGTGTTCAGATGGGAACCCGGTTTGTAGCTACTAATGAATGTGATGCTTCCTATGAATTTAAACAAGCTTATTTAAATTGTAAATTTCAAGATATTAAAATTATAAAAAGCCCTCTCGGTCTTCTGGGCAGGGCAATTGAAAACTCATTTTTGAAAGATGTAGCTAAAGGAGAGAAAAAGCCTTATTTTTGTCCTTGGAGATGTTTAAAAGTATGTGACTGCAATAATGCCCCCTACTGTATTGGAGAAGCATTGAAAAATGCCAAATTAGGTTTATTGGAAAAAGGTTTTGCTTTTGCTGGTGCAAATGCTTTCCGTATTGAAAAGATCCAGTCAGTTAAAGAACTTTTTGCCGAATTGGTAAGAGAATACTCTGAAAAATTGAGATCTTTAATTAAACAGCCGGAACTGGTATAGACGTACTTTTTTACACAACAATGGCAAAACCTTCACTGAAATCGTAAGCATTGTCAAATTGAGGTTTTAAACTGAATTCCCCGTGTTGATCAATATATCCCCATTTTTGTCCTAGTTTCACCGCTGCTCTATTTTCCACAAATGATTTAGCTTGATCAAATTGAGGTTTAATTTTCCAATTTCCGCTTAAATCAATAAACCCCCATTTTTCTGAATTCAAGTCACATGCTGCCGCTAACCCTTCACTGAAACTGTAAGCATTTTTATAAAATCTATCCTGGATAATATTACCCTGTTTATCAACATATCCCCGTTTACCATCAACTTCAAATACTCCCACTCCCTGTTCAGGGATAAAAGTCTGATCCCATCCTTGGGGTGATAAAATTTTTCCTTTCTCATTTATGTAATTTGCTTTCCCGCCGTAAATTACCGGGGCTAAACCATCATTGAAATCGTAAGCGGTGTCAAAGATTAAGCCGAATGGCAAATCTCCGTATTTATTAAGGTATCCCATTTTATTTGCGGATGCCACCACTGCAAAATTTTGTTTGAACCGGTAAGCTTGTTCAAACTCCCTGCGGCTGATGATTTTACCGCTTTTATCTATGAATCCCCATAAATTTGTGCTGAGTTTTATCCTGGCTAAACCGCAGTTGAAATTATCTGCTTTAAAAAACTGGGGCGGGATAGCCACTTCTCCGTTGCAGTCAACATAGCCATAGCAGTCTTGGATAAGTACGTAAGCTAATCCCTCCGAATAATCGCCGCATTGATTAAAACGAACCGGGGATAGAGGAACTCCCTGTGTATTGATCCAGCCGTCCTGGAAATTTTCAAAAGCGACTACTGCCCGGTCCTCACACATTGGTCCGATATAGGAGAATTCCGGCTTCAGCAGCCAATTCAAGTGGTTGTCAAGTAATCCCCATTTACCCTGTTGTGGTATTTCAGTAGTGGGATTAATGCCGTAAACTATCCTAATGAATCCCTGATCATCAATATCCAACCATGGTATGTCCGGTTTAACCTTTACCACACCCTGTTTGTTGATTAAACCATGGTGGAGGTGGGGAAATTGAGTAAATTTTCCATAATTATTTTTAAATCCCCATGCTGAATAAAAAATATTGTCAGTGATGAATTTGCCGTTTTTATCTATGTATCTGTAGCTGAGCTGTTTAGATTTCTTTTCAAAAAGTTTTATGCAGGCAGATGAGTTATGTTGAGGCAATTCATATTTAATTGCCTTTACCGGACTGGTAGTTTCAGGTAATTTTTCTAGATCCTGTAAATGATAAGTTACTTGTTTTTTATTTTTTACATATACATCCTTCCCCTTTTCCCAGGCATCTGCAATCCCCAAGGAAAAATGGCAAATATAATCAATTTTCATTCCATCATTCAATTTAAACATCACGGTGATGTCTTCATTATCTTTAAGGTAGTAATTTGAAATTAAGATAATTTTATGGTTTCTGAAATAATATAACTGATCGAAGTAATGTACTGGAAAGATGTCATGTAAATCCCATTGATTCCCAGAGTTTTTCAGATATATCTCTAATTCAGAATTATCCTGGTTAATTCTTGTTAATACAACTATAGAATTCTTATCCACTAAACCAATACCATTGGCTTGAACAAACTGATTAGCCACAAATTCAGCCTTTCCCGAGATAATATCAACCAGATAAGTACCTCCTTGAAAAGAAACCGCCATTAAATTTTCTTCCGGTAAAATATCATAATTGAAATGAGAGGCAGTTAACCGGGGTTGTATAATTATCTCCTTTGCCGATTGATCTGCACTGCAGGATAAGGAGAGAGTGTAATTGCCGGTTCCATCATTTCTCAATGTCAAAAAACAGGGAACCGGAGATTGTTCTGCAATCCAGTCAGATGAGGTTAAATTTAATTTTTCTTTAATTCCCCGGGGGAGTGAGTAAAATTGTTTTTTCATTTCTGTTTCAACCAGG
>LKUE01000019.1 GCA_001412365.1 Desulfuromonas sp. SDB
GGATGCCCCTGCTTTCGCAGGGGGACAGGATAAGAATATTAGATGGTTAAAATGATTAAGAGGGAATTAAAAGAGCCCGGGGGGCTCTTTTAAATTTTTTAATGATCTATCCTGAACGGTAAGATATAAGCCTGGGAGTAGTAAGGTTCTTCAGTGGTGTAAATTGTAGAATACTCTATAATATCAAAACAAAGATTTACGTATTCAGGCATGGTATCCAGAAGAGGTATGGCGGGATTGGTAAATACTCCCGGATTGAGGGTATCCGGCAACAATCTAGCCCGGCGGTGATGATCTTCCCAGGATATGTGCACATAAGCATCTGCTGAATCTCCATGAGTATACATAGTGACGGCAAGGGTATCATGAGGTTTCAAGGTCATTAAACCATTTAAGCTGTCTCCCTGAACATAAATGAATCCATTTAACATGGCATAACTAAAATGATAACTGGAGTCTGAAGAGGTTACTACAGCGCTATCTATATGTAAATTTCCTCCCGGGGTATAGATATAGGCTGGTTCCAAAGCTTTTAATTTCCATCCTCTGAAGAGAGAAGTAACTTCATCTTCCCGAACAAAAAGCGCTCTGCGGGTAAAATCATCAGTAAATGGTTTAGTGGTATCTTGGAAATGAAAGCTGTCGTCAAGATAGAAAAGGTGTAGATCTCCTACTCCGGTGAAAGTTAAAACCATGATGGCAGTATCATTGTCTATATCAATCTGAAAATCTTTGGTAAAAGCTCCGGTAGGCCATCTGTACCAAAAATAGGTCAAAATGGGGGAAAACGGTTTTCCTCCTTTGTGATGAAGAGTGTCTTCTATACCATAATGGGTAGTATTGCCTAAAAGGTTCATGTATTCAGAACCGATTAAATTCCTTATGGCATCTTCATCAGTTACTTCCGGTTCATTGGGATTGTCATTCTTGGTGCAGGTGGTCAGTGAAATAGAGATAATTAAAATCAGAAAAAGCAAAATATATTTTTTCATACAGACCTCCAGGCGTGAAATTATTTAGGTTAATTTTACCACTTTTCAGAAATCAATTAAACAATAATCAATGACACCACTCGGGAATTTTTTCCCACTAATTTACACGACCCCCCCACACACCGCTCCGGAATATTTTACCACGAATTTACACGAATC
>LKUE01000020.1 GCA_001412365.1 Desulfuromonas sp. SDB
TTTTGCACAACAAAAGAAAAAAATAGAGATTTTTAGAATGCAGAAAGTGAACGAAGATTTACTTTCTGCTAAGCTAAATTTCATTTATGAAATTTAGTATAATATAGGAGAAAATCAAGAATTGTTGGGCAGTTCTCAAAATTATTTTAGTATAAATTTTAGTGTTTGTTTGCATGATTCGTTGGCATGACAGGAGTAAAAGTAAAATGGGGAAAAGAAAATGAAAATTAAAAACTTTTGGTTGTTATTATTTGGGGGGGTGATCAGTTTATATTCTGGTCAAATTTCTTGGAACATTGGTGATCATCAAAATGAATACAAGCTATTGTATTTAGATAAATATACAGTTATTGAAGGTTCTGGACATTCAGTGTTCCCGATAGGAGCTCCTGATCTTCCTGGAGTTATTTTAAACTTCAGTATTCCTACCTCAGCAGCTATAACTTCAGTGATGATTACCGATGAAAGATGGATTTCATTGGGGCAATATCATTTGTTTCCCAGACAGCCAGATGTTCCTATAGGCATTGAACCGGTAATGGTAGGTAAAGACAATTCAATTTACAATCAAGATGGATTTTATCCTGTAAATCCATTGGTGCAATATAGTCAGGGGTGTAAGTCAGGATTTCAAATTGCCGGTATTGTGTACTCCCCGTTTCGTTATAACCCGGTAAGTGGAGAACTGCAGTTTTTATCCAGCGGTAAAGTTTTGGTTAACTATCAACAAGGTTTTAAAGCTCCACTATTTTTAACCCCAACTCAAGTAGAGATTTTTAAGCAAGATGTAATCAATTTAGTTGAAAATAAGCAGGATGTTGATTTCAATTCTCCTATGGAATGGGAAATCAAGAGTGATCTATTTGAATACATCGTGATTACACCGGATTACTTGACTCCATTTTTCAAACCGTTGATCCAGTGGAAAAATCAAAAAGGTATTCCCGCCGGTTTATTTAGCAGAGAATGGATATGTAGTAATTATTCAGGATATGATGATATGGAAAAAATACGTAATTTTATCAAGGATTATCATCAAAATCATGGATTAATATATCTAGTTTTAGCTGGTGATTATGACAATCTTGGAGCAAGGTTAATACATTCAGAAGTTGCATTTTTCAATATTGCTACTGATATGCCTTCTGATTTATATTTTTCAGCCATTGTTCCCTATACAGATAACTGGGATGCTAACGGCAATCATATTTACGGTGAATTTCAACAGGATAGCTGTGATTGGTACAGTGATATTTACGTAGGCAGATTTCCGGTTAATACATCTGGAGAAGTGAATTCCTGGATTTCAAAACTACTGAGTTACGAACAAACACCGCCCCTTGATTATCTTGAAAAATCATTAATGGCTGGAGCTGGGTTATGGCCTGATTCAAACCTTTTCGGTGATATAATTTGTGATAGTATTGCCGATAATTGTCTTCCTGATTACTGGGTTCATACTAAAATGTATGAAGATCACAATAGTCATCCCGATGGATTTCTGGATTCATTAAATATTGGATTCCACTGGGTCCATGTAGCAGCTCATGGTAATCAGGATGGCGTTTACTGGGATCAATATCCGTCTCAGATGTTGGTAAGCTCAATGTTACCAAATTTAAATAACGGAATGAAATTATTTATATTACATTCAATTGCCTGTATGCCAGGTTGGTTTGATAATTATGAATGTTTAGCTGAATATATATTCAATCATCAAAATGGTGGATCAATTGCTATGATGCTAAATGCCAGATACGGGATTGGTGATGGAATACTACCGGGAAATGGATATTTTGATGGAGACGGGATAGGACCCGCTGGGTGGCTGGACATTTGGACTGCCCGAGAAGTGTTTCAGGGGGGATTGTGCAATATCGGCAGAGGTCATGGTGTGGGTAAAGATCATTGCATTCCCATAATGGATAGTTCCTATCATTGGAGTATTAATGAATTAAATCTTTTTGGTGATCCTGAAACTCAAATTTATTATAGAAGCCCTGATTATATTGATGCAAATCATGCTGACAGCATAAAAATTGGAAATGGTCAATTCCCAGTTAATGTGAAGGTTAACGGTAATTCTGTGGGAGGAGTAGTTTGTTGTCTGACCAGTTTTACTGACTCTACAGTATTATTTAGAGCATATTCAGATTCATCTGGAGATGCAGTTATTAATTATTCAATTAGTTCAGATAAAGAAATCTGTTTAACTGTTTATGCTCATAATTGTCTTTATTATCAAGATACTTTAGCTACATATTCAACAGAACCATTTGTTGCAATTATTGATTTTGATTCCATTGCCGGAGGTTTGAATAATCAACAAATTAATGCCGGATTTATTTATGAAGCCTATCCTATGCTGGTGAATTATGGTTTGAATCCAGCTTACCAGGTTCAAGGTGTTCTTTCAACAGATGATAATATTGCTGCAGTTGATCCAGATACAGTTAATTTCGGAGATATCTCCGGGAATGATACCTTAGTGGCTTCTTCAGGATATGCAATTCATATCTATGATTCAGTCCCTGATCAGTACATCATTCCATTTAATTTTAAATGTTGGGATGATAATGACAGTATTTGGGAAAGTAAAATTTATTTAACTGTTAATAGTCCTGATATTGAAATAATTTCAGCGATGGGGCCTCCATTGATAAGTCCTGGTGATGATATTTACACTTCGTTAGCAATTGCTAATATTGGAAGCGGAGATGGTTCCTCAATTGATGTGGTTTTGTCTTGCAATGACCCTATGATCACCATAATGGATTCAACTGAACATCTGAATCTACTTAATTCCAATGATACTGCAAGATTGGATAGTATATTTTCAGTGCATATCTCAGATAGCATTGATGTTCCTAACTTTGTTAAGTTCTATGTAACCATTAATACTCATGGAGGTTATATTTTCAGAGATTCAGGAGAAGTTGGCATCGGAGGTATATTATTTAATGAAGATTTTGAACAGGGAGATTCAATGTGGAGTTATAATGGATCTTCATCCTGGCATTTAACTGAACATCGCAGTTACAGCACATCCCATTCCATGTACTGCGGTCAGGAAGGAACCTGGCAGTATTTAGCTCCAATTATAAATTCTCGGGTAATCCTGGATTCATTCCAATCTACTCCCAGAACTCAACTTCAATTTTGGCATTGGTATGAAATTGCAGATAATTCAGATAAAATTCAAATTCAGTATTCAACAAATGGGGGAAGTAATTGGCTGTTGTTATATCCCCAGGAAGGTTATACCGGTACTTGGGCTTATTCACCTTACGATTCAATTTACACAGGAGACCATAAAATTTGGGAACAACAGAATGTTAATTTAAATTACCAAGGTTGGGTACAGATTTGTTGGCTGTTCTTCTCCAGCCCCTCCGGAGTTGCAGAAGGATACTATTTTGATGATTTATCAGTAATTGTGCCGTCGGGTTTTATAGGAGTGGAAGAGGAAGAAACAGGACCTCCATCAGTAAACAGCTACCAGTTCAGATTATCCCCAGCCTATCCCAATCCGGTGCGGGGCAGAGCGGTGATATCCTACAGTGTAGGAGCGGAAGGACCGGTAAG
>LKUE01000021.1 GCA_001412365.1 Desulfuromonas sp. SDB
GGTTTTGGTCCTGGGAATGATTACCAGATCCATATCTTCCAGAGGAATTGTTCCTAACTGAACCTGATCACCCATTACTAATGCGCCGGCAAAACCCACTCTGTTCTTAAATCTAATCTCCACTGGTCCTACAAAGGAAACCAGTTTTTTGGTTCCATCAGCAAAAATAACTTCCTTCTGATCTATCTCTTCCAGCTTTAACTGAATTTTAATGTGCTCAGGAATAGACAAATGAACACCTCCTGAATTTACCAGGGCAATTTGTTCTATTGGTTTTAAATCCTTTTCTTTTGGATTGCTTAATATAATTTTGGCATTAATTAAACCCATAATAACCTTTTCAATTTTACAATAATTTTTTAAATTTTGTCCAACTGAAAACTTATAAAAAGAGTTTTAAACAGTATTTGGCATAAACGGAGAGAATTGGTGACAGTATTATTGATGACAACCGGATTTATGTCAAATATTTGTATTATCTTTTTTAAAAGAAAATCAAACTAGATAATCATTACTTAAATATACCTTAATAATAATTTAGAATTGGATACAGTGCACAACTTTGTGACATTTATTATTACATATAAAAGTATTGAATTTAAAACAAATAAATTGCATCTCTTCCTGAACTTATCTGAGAATTATATTAGCAACATACACAAGAGTTTCTAGGACAAGTCTCATTTGAAAAAATGATTAAAAGTAGGAGTGAACGAGTGTTCACCCCTACTTAATCATATTAAATTTAATTGTACTCGATTGTCCTTCCAACGTATATATTCTCGCGAAATATGTCCCAGACGGATATCTCTGATCAAATAACAATTCACGCCCTTGGACAGTTTGTTCATAGACAACTGCACCGAGTAGATTGTATATGACAAGTTTGCCTTCGACGTTTTCAGGTAAGTTAAAAATAAATTTTATTTTCCCTGAATGAGTCCAAATATAACTCAATCTAACAAAATTCATTAAACTTCTGGTGGTTTCTTCTTCCACTGCCAAGGGAAAACCAGTCCTGAAATCGGCTTCATTGAGGGCATTTGATTGAATATAATACCACCTTGAATACAACTGCGAAGCTCCATATTTTGGATGATATTTTATCCTTACTCTCCATTTATACAAAGTGCTAACTGTCAATCCACTTATTGTCTGGTTAAAAGTATGACCAGTCGTTCCTAAATCAGTCCAAGCTCCCTCTATAAGATCTGTTCCTGTGAAAGGAGTATTGTATGGTTTTATCTCTATCTGGTATTTTGCAATCATTCTACCATAGATGGAAAATAGTTTTATTTCCATTCCGAAAGAGTTGTTTGAATATGATGACAGCGGTGGGATAATTGGAGTTGATAAATCACTTCTTTTCTGCTTTATGAGTATTTCTCTACTCAATCCTTCATTGCCGAAATAGACAAAAGCTGCCCCTTCATCTGTCTGTCCGTCATCGTA
>LKUE01000022.1 GCA_001412365.1 Desulfuromonas sp. SDB
AACAATGAGCAATTAACAATGAACAATTATCAATAATCAATGCCCCCAACACCAAAGTGATTAGACACAAATTTACCTGCCGAAAGTGGCAGGTGAACACTGAAAAACACAGACAGATAGGATAAAATACTTCCACCACTTTATAAAAATAGAGAAAGGATTATAATTTCAAAAGCTATTGCTATTGCTTGACAATAGTATCGTCATGCGATAGGATATGGAGTGATTAAATCTTTCAAATGCAAGGAAACTGAGAAGATTTGGTTTGGTAAAGTATCAAAAAAATTACCTCTGGAGATTCAAAATATTGCCAGAAGGAAACTGCGTATGATGAATAATGCCCAAAATATTACCGAATTAAAAATACCTCCTAATAATAAACTTGAAGCATTGAAGGGTACAAGAAAAGGACAGTTTAGCATAAGAATTAATAGGCAGTGGAGGATTTGTTTTATGTGGGTAAATGGCAATTGTTTTGATACTGAAATAATTGATTATCATTAAGGAGATAAAATATGGATAAGTTAAAAAATATTCATCCGGGAGAAATTTTAGAAGAGGAATTCCTTAAACCGATGAAAATAACTGCTTATAGATTAGCAAAAGAAACAAATTTAAATCAGACCCGAATCTCCCAGATTATTCATGGGAAGAGAAAGATCACTGCGGATACTGCTTTGCGGTTGGCAAAATTCTTTGGTACATCTGCGCAATTTTGGTTAGGTCTTCAGGATGATTACGATCTGGAGGAAGAAAGAAATAAAATTAAAACAGAACTGGAAAAAATACAGACAATAACTGCTTAGATATTTACCTTAGGATTTTTGATCCCTAATGAATAATCCCCCATCCCAATTTTTAACCACAATGAACACAGAGAATTAAGGTATGCTGCTTCGCAGATATCACCCTACAACCCTTAAATAATTAACCACAGATTTACCTGCCGAAAGTGGCAGGTGAACAGGATAAGAATAATAATTGATTATTGGATAAATGAATCAAACAGGTTGACTAGACATTTCCTGGTAAGAGAATTCCCAAAGATTCGAATTTGCTTTAGCATGTTCTATTGTCATGCTGACAATATTTCCTTTGGAATCAATATCTATATAGATATTTTCACTAATTTCCTTTGTTTCATATACTTCTCTGTCGGTAAACTCAATATGAGATGTATCGGTATCAGAAAAGTATTTAACTTTCATTTTTATCCCTCCTTGAAGGATCTATCAAAAAATGCATTATGTACAGTTTCCCCATCTTCAAGTATTATAACTCTTAAATATTTAAAAGTCTCCTCTATTTTAGCCCATTTCCTAATACGTCCGTCTGATTGAATTTCAATTTTTTCTGGATTTTCCATAACATATATTATCCATTCTTCTTTTATTTTCAAACGGTCAGATCTGTTTCTAGTATAATCAAAATATTTTGTTGTTTTCATTTTGAAATATTTTATATTCTTTTATTTCAAAATAAGAGTAATTTTATATCTTACTCAAGTCAAGATAAGTGGTAAATTATCATTCAAACCACCCAACAAAAAGATAAATAGTATTTCTTTTGGATGATTTATTCAATATAGTAGCAGGTTTTCCTTACTTCAGTGAGAGGAGAAGCTTTGACTTTCCATATAAACTTCAAGATTGTATAATAAAAAGATTGATTATTAATCTTGAGTAAAATAAATATTTGGGCAAAATATGAATAGAGAATATACTGCAGTAATAAAAGAAATTGATGATTGGTGGGTTGGCTGGATTGAAGAAGTTCCCGGAGTGAATTGTCAGGAAAAGACCTATGAAGAATTAAAAGAAACTCTGGAAATTACTCTAAAAGAAGCCTTGGAATTTAACCGACAGGATGCCCTTACCTCTGCTGTCAGTGGATATAAAGAAGAAAAAATTGCACTATGAAGCGGAAAAAGCTTCTACAGTATCTTCGTAATCAAGAATGTTACCTGTTAAGATAAGGTAGTAAACATTCTTGGTGGTATAATCCCATTCAAAATAAAATATCATCTATTCCAAGACATTCAGAAAAAAAAGATATTTTAGCTAATAAGATCTGTAAAGACCTCGATCTTGAACCAGTTAAATAAAAATAACTTTATCCTGACTTAATTAGGAATAACTTAGAAAGTTTTTGAAGTATTTTTTATGCTCTTCAGGGGAAAAACCAATACCAAAACAATGATGTATCTGCCATCTATTATTGACATTTTTTAACAATATACTTTCAACATGTTCATCAATTTTCTTCTGTTTATCCCCATCATAAATAGGAATCCATAACAGAACTTCAGATTCATCAGAAGAAAACATACCGGTACTAGCATTAATTAGTTAAAATTGAATTCACCCGCCAAGTGTCTGGTTAACAAGATACTAAAATACAAAATAATTAAATATATGTTGCATAATACAATTTATTGTTGTATTATTGAAACAAATAAAGGAGAAAAATAATGGGAAATGCAGTAAGAATATCCGAGGAATTACTGAATGAAGCAAAGCTGGTCAGCAAAATTGAAAAAAGATCCATTACCGGACAGATTGAATACTGGGCTAAAATCGGTAAAATTGCTGAAGAAAATCCTGATCTAACCTACAGCTTAATAAAAGAGATATTATTGGGGATAAGAGAATTGGATCAAGGATTAATGAGTGAATACCAGTTTGGCTAGAATATGAAAGTTTTTCAATCCAGGAAGTTTTCTCATAAAGTAAAAAAATTCAATAAATCTGAAAAATCAGAACTAGATAAAATCATAAAAAGAATTCTAAAAAATCACCAACTAGGAGTGGAGAAAAAGGGTGATTTAAAAGGTATTTTTATTTATAAATTTAAGATTAAATCGGTAGAATACTTGCTTGCTTACCGGATCAAACAAGAGAATCTTGAATTGATCATGATTGGAGTTCATGAGAATTACTATCGAGAATTAAAATCGTATATTAAAAACTAAAACCATGACTTGAATTGACCCTATCATTTTACAATTATCAATGATCAATAACCCACCCCACCCCAGAAAGGTTTACCAAGAATTCACCTGCCAAGTGGCAGGTAAATAATTTCTCTTAGCAGAAAATTAAGTTGTAATTAAAATCAGTGAATACTTCTTTTATCTTGAATAAGGTTTTTAGGGTTGGATTAGAAGTTTTCGCCTTTTCCAGTTTCTGATAACTATAGATATTTTTCATACCCAATTTACTGGCTGCTTGTCTCTGGGTAATTTTATTTTCTATTCTGTACATCCTAAGAAGCATGGAGAAAGCGATATTTGGTCTTACTGATACTGCATAAACATTGTTTTTGTTTATTTTCTTTTCAGGTAGAGGAAATATGACTTTGGAATTATCGGGTTCTTCTAAATACAGATTTAAAACTTCTTCCATATTCTTTTTTAATTCACTTAAATTATCACCTTCGGTAAAACAACCGGGCATTTCAATACATTCAGCCCAATAACCATCTTTTTCTCGGTGAATTTTAAAATGATATTTCATTTTTAATCCTCTTTTAATACTTTTCTCAAATGATACTCTAAACCCTTGCTCAACTCTTTGTGTAGAGGGATTGAAATTCGTTTATTTCCTTTTCCCATAATCAATGGCATTAATTATTCTATTTTCTAATACCAATTATAATTAGTATTTTCAATAAATAATTTAACCTCAGATAAACACGGGTGAACACAGATAGAAATTTAATGATTACTGTTTGAAAACAGTCTTTTTCCTTGCTAAAAAGAAGAATAATAATTGCTTACAAAATTGAATTATCTTAGAATATATCTGTGAGTACTACTGTTTTTAAAATTGGTAGTTATAGGTTCTTTTTCTTCTCAAGAGAAGAAGTGAGAAAACATATTCATGTTTATCATCCGGATGGAGAAGCAAAGTTCTGGTTGGAACCAGATATTGAATTAGCAAGAAATTATAAGTTAACTGAAAAACAATTAAATGAGATAAAGAAAATTATTGAGGAAAACCTAGATGAAATCAAAAATTCATGGAAAGAACATTTCGGAAATTGAAGTTTTAAACATAGATAAACACGGATTTTGGCTATTTTTAAAAGGTAGAGAATATTTTTTACCTTATTCTGATTTCCCCTGGTTTTTAGAAGCAAGAATTAAAGATATTAATAAAGTTGAATTACTCCATGAATCTCATATCTATTGGCCTAATTTAGATATTGATCTGGATGTTAAAATTCTTGAAAATCTAGAAAATTATCCTTTAACTTATAAATAAACTTTCATTTTCTTCCCTTAATTTACCTGGTGCAAATAGCAGGTGAATAGGATAAGAAATACTGATATGAAACAACTAATATAATTTTCTTTGAACTATCTTAAAAAAGTGTTATCATAATGTATAAAGTGATAACATTTAATCGGAGTTAATATATGATTAGAACTCAAATACAATTAACTGAAAAGCAAGCAGAAGCTTTGAAAAAATTGTCTTCTGAAAAAGATGTATCCATTTCTGAATTAATCAGAAGAGGTGTGGATTTGTTATTAAAAACGGACTTAATTTCCAATAATGAATTGAAAAAGAAAAATGCGTTGAAATTATCTGGTTTACATAAAACCGGTTGTAAAAATCTTTCTACTCATCATGATTATTACATTTATGAGGATAATAACAAATGAGTGTATTTGTGGATACATCAGGAATTCTCGCTTTGATTAATGCTGACGATATTAATCACAAACAGGCAGATGAAATCTGGAAAAATCTGATTGAAAAAGAGGAGGAATTGATTTCCACTAACTATGTTCTCTTAGAAACTATAGCAGTAATCCAAAACAGAATTGGATTAACAGCAGTTAATTCTTTATATAAATATTTGATCCCCATACTGAAAATTATGTGGGTAGATGTTTCTGTTCATAATCGAGCAATGACAAATTTACTAATCATGAATAAGAAAAAGATAAGTTTAGTTGATTGTGTCAGCTTTGAAATCATGAATTTATCCGGCATTACTGAAGTATTCTGCTTTGACAAACATTTTCAGGAACAAGGATATACTTTCATCGAGATGAATTGATAATTAAAAGAGAAAATAATATACCTTCCCCTTTCTGATGACGAATCACAGGTAAACACTATTCACAGATTACACCCCCCACCACCGATGGGATTGGAACACAGATGGACAGGATTTCAATTGATCAATCTACCGAGCATCAGGGAAACAAGATAAGAATTATGATGATAAAAGCTTTTTTAAAATCTTCTATTAGATTTATATATAAACTCAGATAATAGCAATAATCTAACTTTTAAAAATATGACTTGAGTATTAAGTCAATCTGGAATACTTTTCATTAACTATTTCTTTAAATCTTTCTTTTTCCTGCCGGTCAAGATAGGAATTATCAATTATCTTTTGAATTTCAGCTTTCTTATCAATAAATAAGTTAATAGCTTTTTCGGGGATTTTCAGATATTTAGCAAATTTAATAAAATCCGGCTTTTGGATATTATTCTTTTTCCCATTTAAAGTAAGAGCAGTATCCTCTTCTTCCGGGATCAATATTTTTGAAGATACAATATCATAACCGGGTGAAAGTCTTATTTCATTGTGGTTATTATATATTATGGAAAAATTTTTCTGATGAGCATCTCCATTCCCTAATATGAAATTTAATACGATTCTCTCAAAAAATAACTGGACATCTAAACCGGGTACTTCAGATATTGACCATAATTTTTTCCCGATTTCTTCATATGATCCACTGTATTTATCTTTCTTATTTAAAATCTGAAAAAAAGTTTCCGTAT
>LKUE01000023.1 GCA_001412365.1 Desulfuromonas sp. SDB
TCATGAAACAATCCTTTCATCCTTTTAACCTTCCTACGGCAGGTGCATCAGCGTTCTAGTATTCCTGGGATGGGTTATGGGATTAGTGTTAATTAGTGTCCTGGCGGTGATGTTTGGCGGGGATTCGTGTAAATTAGTGGGTAATTATTCGGGGTGATGGGTGGCATCCTTTATGATATTATTTGAAAATTTCTCCTGTTTCCAGATACCACAAAAGCAGATCCAATTCAGCCAGGGGTATATCAATTTTTTCTGACCATCGCTTCATCTTATTTTCAATTTCAGCATACTTCATTGAATTAATGGATTTTGGAATTTCCCTGATGATTTTATGTTTTACCAGATTTTTTAAAATATGCCGGTCTAAAATAGCCAGGTCAAAACTTCTTCCCACGTTTCTGATGAAATGACTTGCTTCTTTATATCCCATTCCTCTGAACGTTCTTACCAGTTGTTCTCTCAATTTTTCAATCCGGGAAGTGGAATTTAACAATTTTCTTAAATCTCCTTCCAACTCATTGTACACTAAATCCCTGGCTAAAACTAAATTAAGCGCTTTCTGATTGTGAAATCTGGTTTTGGTCCTCAGTACCTGGGCAATTTCACAATGAGTTCCTCTATGCACTAAACCACTATCTCTTAGTATTAATACTGCTTCCCAGCAGGACTTCGCTTTGGATTGGGGAGTGAGAAGACAAAAACAGAGTTCTTGAAATATCTCCTGTTGATTACCTTTTCGGTACAGACTCCGAAATTGATTTAATCTTATCTTAAGCTGAGGTTTAATTTCCCGGTAAATTTCATTAAGCGAATTAGACATGAAAATAAAAAAAGCCGCTTTTAAAAAGCGGCTTTTCTATTATTGATTTTCTACTTAAAACACTCTATAGCCGACACCAAGACTTATTGCGTAGTTTTTCCATTCTGCCTGAACTCCATTTACCTCTTTGGGAACATTCATCAATCCCATGGTGTAACGGGCATCCACTATAATTTTGTTAAACTCGAAAGTACCACCGATAATGCCTCCAACATCCATGGAATTCATGTCATCTTTCATATCTTGAGTATCAGTATTGCCTCCGACTTCCATTTTTCCTTCTGCTCTAAGTAATATACCAATACCCGCTCCTCCGTAAAGGGAAAATGACATCATCGGATTGGGAATGGGAAGATTGTACTTCAGTAAAATGGGAATCTCCAAATAATCTAAACTCATCGTATAAGTGCTAGAATCATTTGGTTCATCCTTTGCCCCTTTCATGGTGTAAAGAAGCTCACCCTGAACCGCCAGCATGGGGTTAAAGCTGTAGTCAACCCAGCCACCTCCGAAGAAGCCAAACTTTATCTCCGCTCCTTCGGCATCTTCACCCCAAACATTGGAAAAATTAATCCCCGCTTTGGGACCAAATCCAAATTTGGGAATGAACATCTGAGCAGACAAAGCTGAAGTTACAAATACCAACACTACTGCAAAAATCAGGTACCTTTTCATATCTTCCTCCTCTGTTGATACTAAATGCGACCAACTACCCTTGGCTACATTTTAATATTATTTAATGATAAAACAATGAGATTTAATGTCAATCTAATTTTATGGATATATTTTACAGTTATTGGAAGTTCTATTTAAAGATCAAATTAGACAATATGATCTTATTTAAATAAAAAAAAACCCCGGCAGTGTCCTACTCTCCCACACAGTTGCCCGTGTAGTACCATCGGCGCTGGAAGGCTTAACTTCCGTGTTCGGAATGGGAACGGGTGTGACCCTTCCGCCATAACCACCGAGGAATTAATCTAAAGTTCTTTGATAATCCTATATAGAAGCTGAAAATAAGTGTGTCAAGTCACTCGGCCTATTAGTACTACTTGGCTTAATACATCACTGCACTTACACCTATAGCCTATCAACCTGGTAGTCTTCCAGGGGCCTTATTCTATTCCGAAGAATAGAAGGGAGATCTCATCTTGAAGGGGGCTTCCCGCTTAGATGCTTTCAGCGGTTATCC
>LKUE01000024.1 GCA_001412365.1 Desulfuromonas sp. SDB
TTTTCTCTTAAAATTACCTTTAAGGTGTTAAATGCTATGGCATTAATCTTTTTCATTTTCAATGGATTTTAAAAAACACTGTTCTAAAGTGGATAAAGATGGAGCATAGTAATTGATTTTATACTTTTTCTCCACCAGCAAAGTTAAGACCTGTTCAATATCTTGTTTTTCTCCTTCGATTTTCCAGATTTTCTTATCAGAAGAGGACAAGGAGAGTTTTTGTGGAGAAACTGCTAAATTATTTTTATTATGTGAATGTTCCAAAAAACGGGGCAGTTGAGGATCAGCCTGAACAATTAAGCTGAAAGTTTTATGGTACTTGGCGGTTATTGAAAGCAGGGTATCCTCCAGAATTAGCTGTCCCTGGTTTATTAAACCAACCCGGTCGGCAATCTCTTCAATATCCGGCAAAATATGAGAACATATAAGCAGGGTAATCTCTTGCTTTTTCAGCTGTCTTAAAATTTCTTTTATCTCCGCTCTTCCCATAGGATCAACTCCGGAAAGAGGTTCATCCAGGATTAAAATTTGGGGGGAGCCAATTAATGCCTGGGCTAAACCTAAACGCTGTAGCATTCCCTTGGAATAGGAACGGATTGGTGAATTAACGTATTTTTCAATTTTTGTGGTTTTGATTATTTGATCTAATTCCTGACCGGTTCCGGAAGAAGCACTCAGGGTTTGAATTAATTGCAGAAATTCTTTTCCTGACAGGTAGTTGTAAAAAACAGGATTTTCAGGAAGAAATCCGGTGATTGAACGCGCTTTTATTGATCCGGCGGGATGAGATAATATGGAGGCAGAACCTCGGGAGGGATTTAACAGTCCTACCAATATTTTCATGGTGGTGGTTTTTCCCGCCCCATTGGGACCGAGTAATCCGTAAATTTCCCCAGCTTCCACCGAAAAGGTTAAATCTTTTACTGCCAAATTTTTAATGGGAATGAAACCGCTCCGGTACACTTTGTTTAAGTTTTTTACTTCAATTGCTTTCATCTTACCAGATATTTATTATTGACTGGCGTTGCAGTTCAAGGGCACTAAGCTCTAAACTGGTCTTTTCAAGCAGCTGATAAAATCTAAGGGATCCCTGAAACAATTGTTTCTCCTCTTCAGGCACCGGTTCGCCTGAAGATCTGGCTAAAACCGGGACTGGATCAACGTGGTTTCCGTTTATTTTAATTCCAAAATGAAGATGGGGTCCAGTAGATAATCCAGTTGATCCTACGTAACCGATGATTTGACCTTGTTCAACTCTTTTCCCCACCGTAATTCCGTCGGCAATCCTGCTGAGGTGATAGTATTCACTTTCAAAGCCATCGGAATGTTTTATTCTAACTGCAATTCCAGGCTCCCCTAGTCTTCCTGCCAAGATAACGGTTCCATTGGCAATTGCGGAAACAGGGGTTCCGGTGGGCGCTGAATAATCTACCCCCCGGTGAGCCCGGTTGTATCCTAAAATGGGATGAAACCGGGACTGGGAAAAACCGGAACTGATCCGGGTATAGCTGACTGGTGAGCTTAAGAACTTTCTTAAAGCACTTTGTCCATCAGAACTAAAATGGGAAAATTCATCTGAAGGATAAAGATAAGCATCTCCTGAGGATAACCTGCCCTGATAAATTCCTTTAAGCAACAAGGTTCTGCCAATGTATTCACCTTGTATATATTTTTTAAAGTAAACTACGCAAAAGGAGTCACCATCTCTGGAACTAAAGGTGAAGTCAACCTGACATTCCAATAAATTGCAGAAAGTCCCTGCCAGTTCGTCACTGCCCCCTGAATATAAAATACTTTCCCATAAAGAAGGAGTGTTATTGCAAATAGTCCCGGCGATTACCACCGGAACATAATCCACCGGTTGAAACAGAGTGTCTGCAAACCAGGTGGTGTCCTTTCTGGTTACTTGGAAGATTTGATCTGCCTTTTTTATATAAATTAAACTTAAAACTTCATCTTGATCTAATACCACCAACAGAGATTCTCCTTGACGGCAGTATTCTGGCTGAAATACCGTGCTAAAGGCAGCGGCTGCTTCGTTGGCATTTATTTTGTCTCCACAAATCCTATCTATTAGTATGGTTATATTTTCACCGGACTGAAGAATCCCGATTAAAGTATCTGATTGAGGCAATTGCTGTTCAGAAAGAAGTGAATCTACCGGAGTAATGCTTTCCCTGGTCTGATTTTGCTGACTACAGCTCATTGCGGAGAATGTTAAGGCAAGCCAAACCCATATTTTTAAATTTTTATTCATTAATATCCCTTGTTCAGTCTATACGCTAATTGTTTAGGAAGTCCTGCCTGCAGGATTTCCTGTTCTGTTCGTTTAATATCATATTCTACTCTGATTATTTTAACAAATTGTTCCTCTAAATCAAGAACGGCAAAACTTGACCGGGGATCTCTGTCTCTGGGCTGTCCGATGCTGCCTGAATTTATTATGTAACGATAATTTGAAAGAAGGGCAAGGTTGAATGTTCCCAGGATATATTGATCAACGCTTTCTTGTGCGGGATCATATTGAAAAAAACCGGGTATGTGGCTGTGAGCAACCATGATAATGAAAAGTGAATTTTCACCGGTAAGTTTAAACTCCATCCGTGCTTCATTTCCATTTAATATGTAAGTCCATGACCGGGGACTGTAAAAACTGGCATGAGCTAAACCTATATTTACATCATTTACCTTTAATACAGTTGAATAAAGCCAATTTTGCATAATTTTCTTTTGACCGGGAGAAATATTCTGACTGGTCCATTGTAAAGCGAGTTGTGCCTGCGGGTTGAAATAATCTATTTCCAGTTGCCCCATTACTGCTGCATCATGATTGCCTATTAATTTTATTGTGGCAATTTTATCAATGATTTCCACGCACTCACCGGGTTTTGCCCCATAGCCTACCGCATCCCCCAGAAAAACTATATGGTCATAAGAATTGTTTTTTAAATGTTCACAGAAGCGGTTTAGTCCCTGCAAGTTTCCATGCACGTCGGAGAAAAATACTAATCTGATGATTCCCCCGCAATTGCTTCTAAAATACCGTTGATAAAGCCTGAAGATTTCACTCCGCAGAACTGCTTAGCCAGCTTAACTGCCTCGTCAATTGCCACAGCCATGGGCACCTCGGGGAAAAACAGAAGTTCAGCGGTGGAAAGGCGTAATATTTGTTTTTCCACCAGTCCTAGTCTCTCAATTTTCCAATTCTCTGAATGTTTGGCAATTAAACTGTCAATATGGTCTTTGTTTTGTTTAATGCAGTTTATTTTTATATTTATCCACTGACAATCGTCTTGTTTTAAGTTTCCCAGCAGATAATTTTCATGGAGGGAAGCTTCTTCTACATCAAATTCTTGCTGGTAGAGAAGTTTGATTATCGCTTTTCTTAATTTATGTAATGACTGCAAAAAGAGCTACCTGATCTGCTGATAAAGAGAAATCATTTCCAACGCTGACATTGCCGCCTCAAACCCCTTGTTTCCCATTTTTATCCCTGACCGGTCTAACGCTTGTTCCTGGGTGTCTGCGGTTACAATTCCATAAATTACCGGAATATTCGCCTGCATACCCAATTGAGCTATTCCTTTAGTGACTTCAGCGCTTACATAATCAAAATGAGGGGTTTCCCCCCGGATAACCGCACCTAAGCAGATAACTGCATGGGGAGGAGTTGCTTTCAATATCTGCTGGACCACACTGGGAATCTCAAATGCTCCCGGAACCCAATACAAATTAATATTTTCAGAAGCCACGCCATGACGATTCAGGGCATCCAGAGCGCCTTCCAGTAATCGCTGGGAAATAGTTGAATTAAAGCGGGAAACAACAATTGCCAAAGATTTACTTTCTCCTTGGTATTGACCTTGAATTTGTTTGGGCATCTAAACCTCCTTGAGGATATGTCCTAGTTTGTTTTTCTTTGTTTTTAAATAATTTTTATTTTTATCATTGGGTTTTATCTCTATGGGTATTCTTTTGGTTATGGTTAAACCAAAACTGCTCAAGCCAATTAATTTTTTTGGATTGTTAGTCATAACTTGAATGGTGGATAAGCCCAAATCTGATAATATCTGTGCTCCTAAGCCGTAGTCCCTCTGATCTGGTTTAAATCCCAGGCATTGATTTGCTTCCACCGTGTCCAGACCTTGTTCTTGAAGGGTATAAGCTTTTATTTTATTTACCAAGCCAATTCCCCTGCCCTCCTGCCTCATATACAGTAATACCCCCTGACCTTTTTGTGAAATCATCTTCATCGCCAGGTGAAGTTGATCTTGACAGTCACATTTTAGAGAACCAAAAATATCCCCGGTAAAACATTCGGAATGAACTCTTACCAGAATATTTTTCTTTCCCTTAACCTCTCCTTTTATCAACGCAGCGTGAACATCATTATTTATGTCTGACCCAAACAAAATGAGTTTGAACTCCCCCCATTTCGTGGGAAGATTTGCTGAAGCCAGGCGGTGGATGATTTTTTGTTTGTTGATGCGGTGTGAAATTATATCTTTGATGGTAATAATTTTTAAATCAAAACGCTGAGCAATTTTTTCTAAATCCGGAAGCCTAGCCATCTCTCCGTTTTCAGACAGTATTTCACAGAGGACTCCCGCCGGCTGGAGGTCAGCCATGGACATTAAATCCACTACTGCTTCAGTATGACCTGCCCTTCGGAGAACTCCACCTGGTTTTGCCCTTAGGGGAAAGATATGTCCCGGTAAAACCAAATCCTGAGGGGAAGAGTCAGGATTGGCTAATATTTTTATGGTTATTGCTCTATCCCTGGCGCTAATTCCGGTGGTTATTCCTTCCGCTGCATCTACGGATATTCCAAAAGCAGTTTGATATTTGGCGGTGTTTTTGGTAGTCATCAGGGGAATATTCAATTTATCCATCCTCTGTGGAGAAACAGAGACGCACATTAATCCCCTGGCGTGTTTAGTTATAAAATTTACTTGTTGAGGGGTTACTTTTTCTGCCGCTATAACCATGTCCCCTTCATTTTCCCTGTCCTCGTCATCTATCACAATAATAATCTTACCCTCTTTTAAATCCTGCAACGCCTCTTCAACCGAAACAATTTTACTCATAATTTCTACCTTCCGTATATTAAGCTAAAATCCCTTTCAATGTTTACTAACTCTCCGGGTCGTAGATACTTCAAGGTGGTGGAATTTAAAGTTTGATCTATCAGTGAAAATTCAACTAAATTTCCTTTTATCTCCACTACAGTTAAACTTATCCCGTCCACTGCTAAAAAGCCCTTGGTGACGATGTTTTTGTTTAAGCCAGGGGGAATCTTTAAAACCAAGCGGGTTTGCCCCCTCCCTTTGCTAAACTGATTTATTTTTGCAGTTCCTTCCACATGACCTTGGACCAGGTGCCCCCCTATCCGGTCCTGTAATTTCATTGCCCTCTCTAAATTTACGTGGCTTCCCGGTCGGTAGAATTTTGCCTTGGTCAACGCTAATGTCTCCCCGCTAATCTGGGCACTAAACCAGTTCTTCCCCATTTCAGCTGCGGTTAAGCAGGAACCATCTACCGCAACAGAGTCACCAATTTTTAAATCGGAAAATATTTGCTCTGCCTGAAAGGTAATCTTTTGATACCGGCTGTATTTTTTAATAATTTTTATTTTTCCGATTTCTTCAACGATGCCAGTAAACATACTCCCTTCTTGATATCTAAGGGGTGATTTTTATTTTTATACTTCAACATAATATCATTATCAAAAACTGTTGATTTTTCAAGAGTTAAAACCGGATGGGTGTCTAAACAATAATTTCCCCGGCACATTTTAATTCCTTTGGACAGGGGGAATGGGGCAATGAAATGATAGAAATAATCAAACAAATTATGTTTTAAAAAAGAGCTGATTAAACGGCTGCCTCCTTCCACCAATAGTGAACCAATTTGAAATTTTGTGAGCAGAACAAACAGCAGGTTTTCCAGTTTGAAATTTGAACATATTTGGTAATTTACAGGGAAGGCAGGTTTCTTCGAGCAAAGTAACAATACCGGGGGATGTTTAAATACATTTAATTCTTTTGATAATTTGTTTTTGGGGTCAATGATCACTTTTACCGGGGATGACTCTTTTATCCCCCTAACTGTAAGTGACGGATTGTCTTGCCTTAGAGTGTTGTTTCCTACTAAGATAGCTTGATGCTGAGAACGGATGCGGTGAACTTGTTTTCTCGCATTTTCTCCGGTAATCCATTTTGATTTTGCATTTCTATCAGCAATAAAACCATCCATAGAGGTAGCTAATTTAAGAGAAATTAAAGGACGGTTGAGCAATTGGGCTATGAAAAAGGGCTCATTGATCAAATAAGCGTGTCTGTCCATTAATCCTTTTTCAACTTCTATACCCCTTTTCTTTAATATTTTAGTTGCCTTTTTATTAACCAATGGATTGGGATCAACTATGGAATAAACAACTCGTTTTACTTTACTGCTTATTATGATATCGGTGCAGGGAGGCGTTCTGCCAAAATGGCAGCAAGGCTCAAGATTTACATAGAGGGTAGAGCCGGATGCTTTTGCTCCTGCTTTATTTAATGCTTCTCTTTCTGCATGAATAGTACCGGGACCTTTATGTAATCCCCGGGCAATAATCTGGTTTTTTTGTACTACTAAAGCAGCCACGGCGGGATTGGGAAAAGTTTTGTGTTTATATCTCTCGGCTAAACCCAGAACCTTACTCATGAAAAAATAGTCTAAATCACTGAACATTAGTTTTTCCTGAAATAAAAGAAGTATATTACCTTAAGGGGTAAGTTTAAACCAGATTTTGTTTATTTTTTCTTAAGTAATTTAGGGCGAATTAAAATGCTGTGATGACGGTAAAATATTATATTTGATTTCCCGCTTATGTTTAAATCAAAGTAAAAGTCAAATTTTGAAAAAAGAGGAACCATAAACCGGGGGGGGGTTGTCTGGGAGGGTGAAGATGAATAATTTATCTGAGTGGGTCTTGATACCGGGGAGGGCTGAATATTATCTCGGTTGGAAGAATTTGCGGATAATCCAGAAAAAACAACAGTCCCTCCAATTATCATTAAACTTATCAAAAATAATCTCATAATATCAATCACCTTTGGTGAGAGCTTACAATTTTACCTGCAGATATTCCCAGCTCTCTGTTCCCCGGATCAAGTTGATACGCCCAGTCAAATAATATTTCGTAACTGTCATAATCACGTATGTAAATCTTAGCAAAATGATTGTCTCTTGTCCAGATTACATATATATGTCCGCAGGTTACAATTTCTTCTCCGCTAGGAGACCAACCATATTCGGGGGCATAGGTGACATCATCAAAATTATAGCAATATCCCATGTCCTGTATGTCGGTGTAATTATCAGCGCAAACCAAATAGCCAGTCCCTTGATAATAATCATAGTATATATCACAGCTGGAAGAGCTCATATCACAATTGTGAAAGGCAGAAAAGTCCCATCCTGCATGCTCCGGATAGTAATCCATGTCTGCCATAGTGGCGTAATAACCTTCTGGTCGGGGAGTATCGTAAATCAGATAATCGGTTAACGGCCCTTCTGTTCCATGAATATTCACCGCGGAGATTGCGTAAAAGTAAGTTACTCCATTATACACTCCGTAGTCATAATAGTCACAATAATGTGTTTCTGCAATTAACCTGTACTCTCCGGATGGAGTTGGCGATCTGTATATTCGATAGTAATCAATATTTGAATCACTATTTCTATCCCATACAAGATATACCATGTTATCACCGCTGACTGTCTCCACATTTCTGACCATTGATGGTTCCCGGTATAGATAACAACCTGAAGATATTGCCAGCATGGTTAGAGCTATGCTTAAAATGATTATTTTACTTATATTTTTCATATTTTTCTCCTTTACATATTTGTAATGAAGCATTTTATGTGCCAATATGTCTTAAAATTTTATTGTTATAGTTAAATTGCGTTAATTGGATAGATTGAAGAGTAAATTTGTTATCTGTCTGCTACTTTCAGAAAAAAAGTTGGAAATTTCTGCACAATTTTTATGCACATAACCTAAATAATTTCAATAAATACTGTCTTTCTAATTTTTAATTTTATCTTTGTAAAACAGAAAAAGTTTATGCTATTATATAATTAGTTGAATAAATTTATGAAATTTTTTATTTCTATTTTTTTATGAGGGGTCCGATATAAACTAAATTTAATCAAAGCCAAAAGATTTATCAGAATTGAGTTTTAATTACCAACAGGAGGTAACTAATGTATAAGAAGCTGAGTTTTGTGCTGATAATCAGCTTAATTATATCAGCATCAGCTTACTCCTGGGTAGAGGAGATAGAAGGCAGTTGGGGTCAGGCAGGC
>LKUE01000025.1 GCA_001412365.1 Desulfuromonas sp. SDB
ATAAGTTAATTTTTTATCCAGTGAATTGAAATCAGTCCCTTGACTACAAATTCCCAGCACAATTAGAGGAGTGGTTTTTTCATTTTCCTGAACATTTCTGATATGGGGAATAGCCAGTCCATTTGCCAAGCCGGTGGACAACATTTCTTCCCTGGCTAAAAGCTTTTTTAAATAGTTCTGGGGATGTTTAACTATTCCCGCCTTGGATAAAGAATTGATCAGCTGTTGGAGTATTTCAGGTTTTGTCCCGGGAATGATCCGGGAGATGGTAAATTCCGGCTTGATTAACCTGGACAGGGGATAATCAGTGGTGGCAAAGAAATTTTGAGGAGGTTTTTCAATCTTTGCCACCAGCCAAGTGTCAATATATGATTTAATAAAGCGCCATTGGTTGGCAATTTTCACTGAAGGTATTTCATTTTGGTGAACCATTTTCAAAACAGTTCTTTCTCCTATCTGGAGGTAGCTTGCCACTTCAGGCAAAGTCAGTATTTTGTCATTATTTGTCAACATAATACATTAATTTACATCATATTACATAAAATTACTTAATTTACTATTATTGATATTTTTTTATAAAAAGCAAGTCATTTTTTATTTCAGTAAATTTAATTTTGTAATTTTTAAAAATAGAGGATTGAGTTAATATTGATTGAATAATGATGAAAAAATATTTAAAGGCAAAAGTTAAATTATGAAGTATCAACCCCGGTCTTTTAAAATTAAAAACGGTAGTAAAATTGAAGTAAGGCAAACCAGCACAGATGACAGCAGACAACTTTTGTCAGTGGTGAAAGAATACATAAGCACAACTTCTTATATTCCCCTGTATGAACAAGAATTTAAGCTGACTGATGAGCAGGAAAAAAATTGGATCAGAAGATATTTGGAAGATAACAACAGCTTGCTGTTGGTTGCAGTTTATAATGGTGCCATTATCGGAAATATTGATTTAACTGAAAATTCACGTCGAATGCTGAATCATACCGGAGTAATTGGCATGGGAATTTTAAAAGAGTGGAGAAATATGGGAGTGGGAACTATTTTACTGGAGCAGACTATCTACTGGGCTAAAAAATTCAGCAGTTTAGAAATTATCTGGTTGCAGGTTTTTGCCAACAATTTACCTGCAATTTCTCTGTACAAGAAGTTGGGATTTTCTGAAGATGGAAGGCAGATGGGTTTTATTAAAGATAAGTTTGGTCAGTATCAGGACAATGTTCTGATGTCTTTGAGGATTAGATAAATAAGGGGGAAAAGATGAACCAGCAGATTATAGGCAGATTTAAATGGATCCCCAGAATTCTAGCAATTCTATATATTTGCTTTATCAGCTTATTTGCCCTGGATGCCTTTTCCGGGGAAGAGAGCTTTTTAGAGCAGATTGCCGGTTTTATTATTCATCTCATTCCATCCCTGGTTTTAATATTAGTTTTGTTAATTGCCTGGAAAAAGGAAAGAATGGGAGGGCTTCTGTTTATATTATTATCTTTGGCTTTCACTCTATTTTTTAACACTTACCGGAACTGGGTTGCCTTTCTATTTATTTCCGTTCCTGTCTTGGCAGTGGGAGTACTATTTACAGTTTCTCCTGGCGGGAAAGTGACCCCTGAAAAAGCAGGGGAAGAAGTCATTAATAAGGATTTGTCCGGTTAAAGATATGATAAATCTAAATAATCCTGCTGGACTTATAAGGTCAGTAGAACAGCTTTCTTTCAACGCCCAGCCCTGTTTTCTCACTATTCATTATGACGGATGGATTCTGAGAATTGCGGATGGTTACACCCGCCGGGCAAATTCAATAAATCCGATATACTATTCTAGTTTACCCCTTGCGCAAAAAATCGAATGGTGTGAAAAAATTTTCAGCCAGTTAAAACAAAAAACTTCTTTTAAAATTACTAACCATGTTTGCCCTCCCCATCTGGATCAGTTTCTGGAAGAAAGAGAATATTCAACCGACGCTTTAACTTCGGTGCAATTATGCGATCTTGACAAAATTAAACTTCAGTTCTTCAAAGATATAAAGTGGAAAGAAAAATCTGATGATGATTTTCTGGTTAGTTATGCCCAGTTAAACCATATTTCCACTGAAAAACTGGCGGCAGTGGCAAGAATGCATAGACTTATTTCTTTTCCCAAGATTTACGCTTATAAATTGGTAAAAGAAGAAGTTATCGCCTGCGGCTTGGGGGTTGGGGAAAGAGATTATTTAGGTATTTTTGGAGTGGCAGTTAAACCGGAATTTCAGGGCAACGGCTGGGGTTGGAAAATTATGAATTCGTTGTTATCCTGGGGCAAATCAAACAGTTGCAAATACAGCTACCTCCAGGTTTTTGCAAACAATCATCCTGCATTGAGATTGTATCAGAAGCTAAATTACCATGAACAGTACAAATATTGGTACCGCTGCAAGTGATGGGGTAAAACTGTTTAAATTGTTGTTTTTCCTTTATCCGTAAATAAAGATCAATTTATCACTACAAATTTCTGCAGTTGAGAAATATTGCCGGTTTTAATATTAATAAAATAAATTCCGCTATCCAAACTAACTTTGAACCTGGGATTATTGGTATAAATCGGTCCATTGAATATTTCATCAATCATTCTTCCGGATAAATCGTAAATTGTTAATTCCAATAATTCTCCAGAATGGACTTGTAAGTCAATGGTAAACATTCCTGAATTTATGCCGGGGACAACCGAAAGCAGATATGGAGCCGGTGAAAGATCACCACTCTCTTCAACTGCGGTGGTTACACCAAAATGTTTAGTTGCGGGGTCACCGTATAATACCATTATATAGGTGTTCATCCAGAAGCTGGTATAGTTCATGAAATCTATTTTGGCTTGATCATGGGCAGGACCAATATAGCCATGGGTAATTGATGTATCTTTTAACAAGTCTCTTAAGTAAAAATAGGCTATGCCCGAATCAGGTGGAACCCAAACAATTCTGGTCCCGCAAACTACTGATGATGATCCCCGGTAAAGCAAGCGTGAACCCAATCCGGATACTTCCGGCTTGCCGCAGAGACAGGAAAGAAGGTAAGTGGTGGCAGGATAATCCTGATCAATGTAGTTTATGTAATCAGTGGAAAAGCAGGGAGGCCAATTCATCTCCGGAGATTCGGGCACACTGTCTCCATCATCCCATGCCCAGTATTTTCTTGCATAACCTTGAGGGTATCCATGATTGTATTCGAACACTATTCCCCGGTAATCCCAATTATCAATCATGCTGTTCTGAGATAAACTGTCAGTGCAGGGATAGGGGCTTGGATCAATACCCGCCTTTTCATATAAGTAGGATGAGTAGTACCGGTCAACAATGGAATCATTGAAGAAGTTCTCGATCATAGTAGATCCGTCATAACGGGGATAACCGGAGAAATCTTCATTAGGATAGTAGATCATACCTCCTGCCAGCAATGCAGTGTTTTTGTAAATAAAATCAGTGTTGGAATCGAAATCAATAATTTTTTCACAAATGCGGTCAATAGTATCCGGATTGCTGAAGGGTATTCTGCCTAAATGGATATCTGCATGGAAATCCGGATTATCCTCTCCCTGAAGGTTCATATTTTCATCATACACTTCTCCCCAGTATTGATCACCATCGCTGTTCCAGGAAACACTATCCGGGTCAGACAGGTCGGAGTAGTAGAGATCGGTGGGTACTGGGGACACATCAGGATTATTATAAGGACTGTAGTAGCTATTGTTAAAAGGAACTACATATCTCATGGGAATATCATGAATAGTGCCTACTAGTAACACATAAGATAAATCACCGATATTCTCCCTAAGGTAATTTCTTATTTTTTGAGGTAGGTCTATTCCCTGACCATTTACATCAATAGATTCTACCGGGACTAAATCAACGTTATAACCTTGATTTTGCCGGTAAGCCACTAATTGGCTGACGCTGCTCTGAATAGAAGAGGGTATTATTATCAGGTAGTTATTATTATTACTGTACGGGGAATCAGTTTGGTACCATATTTTTGCCTGATCCCAGTTGAAAAATAAAGACCGGGCGCCGGAATCAAAGCTGATGTCCCCAAGTAAATTTTGATTAAATAACCATTTTTCCGATCCTGAATCAGGAATTGAATAAATTATTTCCACATCAATATATGGAGTGTAGTATAAGATTCCGGAAAGTGGTTTAAAACTGAAGTGATGAAGATTTACTGAGAGCAGAGAATATTTTTTCAGTCCCCCTCTGCATAAAATTTCTCCGTAGCTGGCAGGATAAAAGCGGTCGGAGTTATAGGTAAGTTGATAATTCTGTTGATAGATGTTTTCAGAATAATCGGGGATATCTCCGCTGGCGCTGATCCATGGAGGATTTGGCTTAATATTGACTTTACCCAATTCAGTTGCTGATCCGTAAAAATTAACCATGTCCACCACCGCTCCCGGAGGAAGGGCAAAAGTCACTGTTTTTACAGGAAGGTCAGGCATTCCGGGAATCATTGTCCTGGAAGCGGAGGAAGCAATTAATTTCTGCTGGTCAAAACTGAAATCTGGCGCAGGTACCTGATAGTAAAGTACATTTCCCGAGGATTGAGTTAAAAATAACAATAATAACAGAAACATCTTACACCCCTTTGTTAAGATTGTTTTGTGGAAATATAATAACATCAGATGTATAAATTTAAAAACAATTAAAATATGGCTATGAAAGAATTTACATTAGCAGTTATTGAGGTGATAAGAAGCATCCCCCGGGGAAAAGTATTAACTTATGGACAGGTTGCTGAACTGGCGGGGAATCCAAGAGCAGCCCGGCAGGTTTCCCGGATTTTACATTCTTGTTCGGCGAAATATAATTTGCCCTGGCACCGGGTTATTAATTCCTCGGGAAAAATATCTTTTGTGGAAAAATACTCCCATAATCAGCAAAAGCTTTTACTGGAAAAAGAAGGAGTTAAATTCAATAAAAAAGGAGTAATTGATTTAGATCTGTATTCGGGGATTGATGAATTGCTTTTTGTTGACAGGTAACTTATAGTATACTATATTATATCACCAGTATATATATTGTTAAAATTTGAAAAGTGGAGGAATTAATGTCGGTTTTCGGGAATTTTATAGGCATATTAATTACTTTATCAATTGTTTCAGCCAGTTTACTGCCTGCCCAGCAATTAAATAATATTGATTACATAATTGAGAAAGCTGAAGGTGGAGATGCTTATTTTCAAGGGGTGCTGGGAGAAAAACTAAGATTAGGAGAAGGAGTGGAAGTAGATCTGGAGAAAGCCTATTACTGGATCGAGAAATCAGCTGAACAAAATAATCCCATTGGACTGTACAATCTTGGGATCATGACTTTACAGGGAGTAGTGGTGGATCAAGATGCAGTTAAGGCTATGGAAATTTTATCCCAGGCTTTCCCCGGATTAGTTGAATTGGCACAACAGGGAGATATACGAGCTCAAGCAGCATTGTACCCTCTATATTTTTACGGGATGGGGGTGGAACAGGATTTTGAACAAGCCAGGAAATGGTTGGAGATGTCCGCAGAGCAAGGTTTTAACCGTTCCATGCTTAATATGGCCAGGTCCTATTTTTATGGACAAGGGGTAGAAGTTGATTATGTGGAGTCTCTTAAATGGTATCAGAAGTTAGCTGAACAGGGAGACAGCAATTCCATATTTCAAATTGGAACTTTCTATTCTCAAGGTTTGGGAGTAGATGAAGATTATCCCCGGGGAGTGGAAATATTCAGATCTGTGCAAAGACCTTATTATGAATTGGAAAATTCAGAAATGTCTGATCAGCATATTATTTTAAATCTTTTACCCCCAAGATACCAGTTAGCCATAGAAGAGGGAAGCTGCGGGGAAGCATGTCTTTGGTCAATATTGCATGCTTTAGGTAATGAAGTAACTCAGATAGAAATTAATCATGCGGGAGGTTTTCCTGGACGGGGATTACATACTGATGAATTGTTCTTGGCATTGGATAATTATCAAGCAGCTTACCGCGATCTTTCCAAATCTGTACTGAGTTCAGATTCAATTGACAACTTGAACCGGTACCGGGAATTTTTATACCGGGATATAATTGACCGGGTCAGTAAGGGTATTCCTGTATTGTTGGGAGTTAAAATTTATCCGACTCAGTTTGAACAATGGCCTCTAGATCATTTTATTCTTTTAGTGGGGTACGATCAGGACAATCAGCAATTGATCTACAATGATTTCAATAATCGGAATCGTATTAATCCTGAAAAGTTATTGAATAGAGAACAGGGGTATTCACTGGTAAATGATTTTCACTGGGTATTTGCAATTGAGTTTACTGACTGGACAACTCCCTAGGACCTATAGATAAAATCTTGATGCTAAATTACACTGTAAGAGGTTAAGTCCTGTTTTAATCTGCTTCTATGGCTCAGGTTGATAGAGATTTTCCGGTAGTGAATTTGTTATTAAAGTAAATTTGAACAGATTTTTAAGTTAACCTGATATTATAACTTGCCACATTAATAACTGTCCAATACACTAGTTATCATAAATAGTTATATTAAAATAACGTGATATCAGGGTTATGAAGAAAATTGTCATAATTGGATCTGGTTTTGGTGGTTTGGCTAGTGCAGCTTTGCTTGCTAAAACAGGTTTTAAAGTAGCCGTATACGAAAAAAACTCTCTTCCCGGTGGAAGAGCTATGTACTTCCAGGAGGGAGATTATAAATTTGATATGGGGCCTTCATGGTATATGATGCCCGAAGTATTTGAAAAATATTTTAGCCAGTTTGACCGAAAACCGTCAGATTTTTATCAGCTGTCCCGATTAAATCCAACTTACCGCGCTTTTCACAGTGATGGCTATCATGATATTAGCGCAGATTATGATAAGCTAAGTCATTTATTTGATCAATTGCAGCCAAATTCTTCCCGTAATTTAAACAAGCTGATAAAACTTGCTGAATTACTGTATAAACAGTCCATGCATAGATTTATTTACAAGGATTTCACCTCTATTTGGGATTTTATGGATTTGAAATTTGGTTTTGAATTCATCACCAAAAGATTATTTGTAAGTTATGATAAATTGATAAAAAGTAATATTCACCATCCCCTTCTCCAAAAGCTTCTACTGTGGCATACTGTATTTCTAGGGGGCACTCCTAAAAATGTTCCTGCTCTGTATGTATTAATGATTTATGTTGATATTATTTTAGGAACCTACTATCCCCGGGGGGGGATGTTTGAAGTAGTAAAAGCTTTTAAAAAATTAGGTGAGGAATGGGGAGTTGAATATAATTTCAATTCAGAAGTTGATGAAATTAGCATACAAAATGGTAAAGCGGTTGGAGTAGTGGTAGATGGTCAATTTCATCAAGCGGATATTATTCTGGCAAATGCTGATTATCACCATGTTGAAAAAAACTTAATTCCTCAGGATTACCGATCATATTCTGACCAGTACTGGTCGAAGAGGCAAATGTCTCCGGCTACTTATCTTTTATTTTTAGGTTTAAATTGTAAGTTAAATAAACTACTCCACCATAATTATTATTTTTCTGACCAATGGGATAAGCATTTCAGCTGTATTATTGACAAACCTTCCTGGCCTCCAGATTATTCTTTTTACATTTCCTGCCGGTCTAAGTCCGATCCGTCAGTTGCCCCGGAGGGAGGAGAAAACCTTATGATCTTGATTCCGGTTGCTCCAGGATTAGAAGATAGTGAACAGATAAGAGAAAAATACAGAAAGCAATTAATAGTGAAATTGGAAAAATTAACCGGCACTAATATTTCTGATTGTATTGAAGTGATGAAAATCTCTACCCATCGCGATCAGATAGCACAGCACCATGCCTTCCAGGGTAATTCTTTTGGTTTAGCCAATACCCTTTGGCAAACCGGCAGTTTCCGGCCTGGAAATCAGAGTAACAAGGTAGAAAATTTATTTTTTGTAGGAACTAATACTATACCCGGAATAGGAATGCCTTTGTCCGTAATATCTGCTCAGGTGATTTCTGACAAAATTAAAAAAATATATGGAAGTGAAATTACAGGAAATTAATCAGCTTTCTTTGATTTTTAAATCAGGCAGCAGAACTTTTTACAACTCCAGTAAATTTTTTCCTAAACCTTATCGAAAGCAGGTGATTGTACTTTATGCTTTTGTAAGATCAGTGGACGATTTTGTAGATTCCATACCCCAAATGACTGAAGATTATTATAAATTTAAACAAGATTATAATTTATGCTTAAAAAATCAAAAAGCGGATAACCTGGTAATAAAATCTTTTGTTAAGCTTAAACAGGAGTTGAAACTGCCGGACAGCTGGATTGAAGCTTTCTTTTCTTCCATGGAAATGGATTTGAATAAAAAAGTATATTATTCTATTGATGAAGTAAAACAGTACATGTACGGTTCTGCTGAAATTATCGGTTTAATTATGTGCAAAATTATGAAATTACCTGAAAAGTCTTATCCCTATGCATGTCTGGTGGGCAGGGCTTTTCAATACATTAATTTTATCCGGGATATCCAGGAAGACATTCATTTAAACCGTAATTACTTTCCCCGGCAGGATTATCAGAAATTTAATATTGTTTCTAAAAGTTTAGATGAATCCCAAAATAATTCTGAACAGATGATCAATTTTATCCGTTATCAAATTAACCGGTCCAGACAGTGGTTAGATCAGGGGGAATACGGCTTTCGCTACATTCCTCACCGTTTCCTGGTTCCCATTAGAACTGCCTCTTCCATGTACAGATGGACTTTAGATAAGATAGATGTGAATCCTTTGATTGTATACAATGAGAAAATTAAACCCAATAAGTTAAAAATACTGCAATATGGATTAAAAAACCTTATATATTTTTAAATGTATACCTATCTTTTAGTTAATGTCCTATCTCTGTTGATTCCTCTTTTATTTTCCTTTGAACATCGAATTGCCTTTTACCGGAAATTTCTGGCTCTGTTACCAGCTATAACAATTATGGCGGCAGTAATGCTGGTTTGGGATGAAATATTTACTTATCTGGGGATCTGGGGTTTTAATCATGTTTATCTTGTGAAAATTTACATCATGTCTTTACCTTTAGAAGAAGTGATGTTTTTTTTACTTATTCCTTATTCCTGTATGTTCATCTATGAAGCAGTTAATTACGGTTTGAAAAAATTTGTATTCAATCAGTTAGCCTGGAAAATTTCCTGGATATTGGGGATTATTCTTTTAACCGTGGGTATTTTATCAATCTACTTCAAATTAATTTATACTTCAACAGTTTGTCTGCTAACCGGTGGATTGATGATGTTCAATGGCTTGATACTCAAACCGAAATATCTGGGCAATTTTTTCATTTGTTTTTTAATATCCTTAATTCCTTTCTTGGTGGTAAACGGTATTTTAACCAATGGAATCCCCCTGATCAGTGATCAACCGGTAGTGTGGTATAATAATTTTGAAAATTTAAAGATCCGAATTATTGGTATACCCATAGAAGATAGTATTTACATGTTGTTTATGTTGACTTTAACTGTCAACATCTATGAATATTTCAAGAAAAAATTCAATCTCTCCCCTGAAAATCGTTAAATTCACGGGGGAACTGTAGTTACTGAATCTTTAATCCATATTTTGTAGTTAGTATTTTTTCAGTAAATGTTATTAAAAGTTATCTAATTTAATTGTTGCAAATTTACCTTAAAATTAGTAAAAAAAAATAAATTAAAAATGAGGTGAGTATGAACAAGCAGGAATACTTGAATAATGTTTTAGAACATGTAGATATAAAAAATTTTAATTCAGTACCCGTCTTGGAACAATATGGCAAGATGGCTTTTCAAGCTAAAAATTTGAGCAATGCTGCCTATATTTATGATGCAATGATTGCTGATCCTGACTGCACCATAATACTTTGCCTGGCTGGTTCATTGTTCAGCGCTGGTTTAAAAAGAGTGGTCTATGATTTGGTGGAAAACAACATGGTGGATGCTATTGTTTCCACCGGAGCAATCATTGTTGATCAGGACTTTTTTGAGGCATTGGGATTCAAGCATTATCAAGGTTCACCTCAAGCAGATGACCATGTGTTGATGGAGCATTCCATTGACCGAATCTACGATACCTACATTGATGAAGATCAATTGAGGATTTGTGATAACACCATCAAGGAAATTGCCGATTCCATGATCCCCGGACCTTATTCATCAAGGGAATTTATTGAAATTATGGGTCAGTACCTTCAATCCCGTAAAAAAACCGAACAATCAGTAATTGGCATTTGCTATGAAAAAGAAGTTCCCATATTCGTTCCCGCTTTTTCAGATTGCAGTGCTGGTTTCGGGTTGATCCATCATCAGTGGGAAAAGAAATCAAATCCTATGGTTACCATTGATTCGGCAAAAGATTTTCTGGAACTTACCCAGATAAAAATCAACTCAGCTCAAACCGGATTGCTTATGATTGGAGGAGGAGTCCCCAAAAATTTTGCTCAGGATATAACTGTAGCTGCAGATATAATTGGTACTGAAACGGATATGCATAAATATGCAGTGCAGATTACAGTTGCGGATGAGAGAGATGGAGCTTTATCCGGGTCAACCTTAAAAGAAGCTCATTCCTGGGGAAAGGTAGATATGGACTATGAACAAATGGTGTACTCCGAAGCAACCATTGCTTTTCCCCTCCTAGCCAGCTATGCCTACCATAAACAGAGCTGGAAAAACCGGAAGCCCAGGCAGTGTAGTTTAATTTTTAAAGATAGGAAGAGAGGCAACTGAAATGAATAATATGGTTCCCAAAAAAGTATTTTTGACTAAAGGGGTGGGCAAGCACAAAGATCAGTTGGCATCATTTGAGCTGTCATTGAGGAATGCTGGAATTGAAAAATGTAATATTGTATATGTGTCCAGCATTTTTCCCCCGGAGTGTAAAATCATCCCTGCTTCCAAAGGTTTGGATCTTCTTCAACCCGGTCAAATAACTTATTGTGTTGTGGCAAAAAATCAAACCAAGGAACCCAACCGCCTAATTGCCGCTTCAATTGGCTTAGCTACCCCAAAATATCAGGACCATCATGGTTATCTTTCTGAACATCATGCCTTCGGGCAAACTGCAAAAGTTGCCGGTGAGTATGCTGAGGATTTAGCCGCCACCATGCTGGCTACCACCTTGGGAGTTCCCTTTAACCCTAATCTGGCTTGGGATGAGAGAAAACAGGTTTATAAAGCCTCCGGTCACATTTTTGTAACTAGAAATGTAGTTCAATCAGCTACTGGAGACAAAGATGGCTTGTGGACTACGGTTATTGCCGCGGCAGTATTTGTTATGGATGATGATGGATCATAATATTCCTGATAATTTTGGAGGATTGGAATCTGAATACAGCAGCTATTCCCGTTCTGAAATATGCATCCTGCCGGTACCTTTTGATTTAACCAGTTCATGGAGGAAAGGTTCTGATAAGGGTCCTCAAGCTATTATTAATTCTTCTCATTATGTTGAATTATACGATATTGAAACTGATTTTGAAGTTTATCAGCACGGGATTCACACTTTAGAGTCTATTCAAGCCCGGAATTCCAGGCAGATGATTGATAAAGTGAAACAAAAAATTCAATCCCTACTCCGGGATAACAAGTTTGTGGTTACCCTGGGAGGAGAGCATACTGTTTCATTAGGCGTAATTGAAGCTCATCTAAAGCACTATTCTCAATTATCCATTCTCCATTTAGATGCTCATACTGACCTCAGAAACAGCTATGAAGGAAATGGTTACAGCCATGCTTGTGTAATGGCTAGAGTTAGGGAATATACCGATAAAGTGATTTCTGTAGGCATAAGGTCTATGGACAAATCGGAGATGAGCAAGATAATCCCTGAAAATCTGTTCAGTGCCCACTACATCAGTGAACATCCCAACTGGCATGATCAGGTTATCACTAGATTAGATGAAAATGTCTATCTCAGTTTGGATATAGATGTATTTGATCCTTCGGTAATCCCTTCAACCGGAACTCCCGAACCAGGAGGATTAGATTGGTTTCAGATAGTTAAGCTGTTGAAAAAGGTGGTCGAGAAAAAAAATCTGGTTGGTTTTGATGTGGTTGAATTGTGCCCTCATCCTGAACATCCTGCTTCAGATTTTACTGCAGCTAAATTAATTTATAAATTACTGTCCTATATATTTTCTAAACAACGATATAGCCAATAATATAAAAAATTATACTTCAGATACAACGGGAAAAAGTGCATTCACAACTCCTCTTATTGACAATAACCGGTTAAATTATTTTTTTTCCTGTGATAAAATTTATAAACAAATATCGAGGAGGGAAAAATGAAATATCTAAAACTAATAATTGCTCTAGTGTTATTAGTCTTAATCTTCATAATATTTGCCCAAAATACTGAAGCATGCCAATTTAGAATACTATTGTGGACAGTGGTGATGTCCCGGATAGTGCTCATGGTTCTTTCTCTGTTAGTTGGTTTGATTCTGGGATTTATCCTGGGCAATTTGAAGTTAACTCAAAAGAAATAATAATTTTTAGTTTTTCATTTATTTATTAGCATAAAAAAATTAGTTAAGGTGATAGATAAAGTGAAAAATATAGGTTAATATGAATGAATTATATGGGGAGGATAATATGAAGAAAATAAATGTAATTTTTGGAGTATTGTTAATCTTTTTTTCTTTTTCCTGTCAGGACAGAGATGTACAAAACGATTACCAATCGGATTTATCTGATTCTGATCAAAATTCTCCTCAGGTTAAACGCACCTTTGTGGAAATTAGTGCCCGGCAAGCTGATGATTTAATCGCGGGAAGTCCGGATGTAATAGTTATTGATATTTCAGATAAATTTGAACAAGCTCATATCTGGAACGCTAAAAGTTATCCGTTATCCGGTAATTATTTCATCTCTTCCCTGAGTGAGCTTGACAAAACCAAACCATATATTATCTACGGTCATGATGATGACAGCTCATCAGTAATTGCCGCTCAAATAATGGTGGACAGCGGATTTAATGAGGTTTACCGGATATCCGGAGATTTGAACCAGTGGATCGTAACCGGATTGAAAATTGCCGGAGGTTCTGATCAGGAACAGATTATCTACTATGATCTTGAACCTCGACAAGTATTGGAGTTACAAGAACATGTGATAAATTTAAGCATTCTTGATTTTTCCGACCAGTATGGTCTGGGTCATCTTCTCGGGGCAATTAACTATCCTTTAAGCGACAGTAATGTTATTTACAGACTGGATGAGCTTAACAAAAGTAACCATTATTTAATTTATGCCGATCATGACAGTGTGTCCCTGCCGGCGGCATCTCTGATGGTGGAAGTGGGATTTACCCAGGTTTACCGGTTAAAAGGCAATTTATCTGCCTGGATTGAAGATGGTCTGGAAATTGTAAATGAGGTAGAACCTTAGAGGTATAATAATAGCAGGAGGAAAGATGGAAGATGATAAAAAGTTAGATGAAATTAATTGTCATAAAAAATTTGCGGTGGATTTATTTAATTTAACCTGGGATTATCTGGACAATAAGAATCGAAACCGAGATCAAATTGATGAAATGATTCATGCCGCGCATGCTTCCAGGTTTCACTGGAGCAGGGTGGGACAGCCTATTCATTGGGAAAGAGGGGAATGGCAGATTTCCCGGGTTTACTCCGAGCTCAATATGTCTGAATCCGCTCTTTATCATGCCCAGAGATGTGTGGATATTTGTCTGGATAATGGGATTGGGGATTTTGATATTGCCTTTGCCTATGAAGCGATGGCCAGGGCTCATGCCTTGGATAAAAACAAAATTCAAATGAATAAGTACCTGGAATTAGCTAAAAAAGCTGGTGAGAGTATAGATAAAAAAGAAGACCGGGATTACTTTTTCAGTGAACTTAATTCCATAAACATTAAAAGTTAAAATGGTAATTGCCCAATTGACCATGTTCCCCACTGATCAGGGAATCAGTGTGGGAAGTTATGTTAAAAAAGCAGTGGACCGAATCAGAGAATCCGGGGTTAAAGTGATCCCCGGAGCAATGTCCACAACTTTTGAAACTGAAACATTAGAAGAAGTTTTCAGTATTGTTCAAGCGGCAAGAGATGAGTTAAGTAAATCCGGCTGTAAAAGAATTTACCTTAGTTTAACTGTGGATGAAAGAGTTGATAAGCCAGCGAGTATGGAAACCAAAATTAACCGAATAAGCTGAACCAACTAGATGAATAGGTACAACTCAGGATTATACACAGATTTCTACGAACTTACCATGGCTCAGGGATATTTTTTATCGGGGATGAAGGATAAATCAGCGGTATTTGATCTTTTCTACCGTAGTAATCCCTTCCAGGGAGGATATGCAATTTTTGCCGGTCTGGAAGATGCAGTTAAGGCACTTTTTGATTTTTCCTATTCTTCCCAGGATATTGAATTTTTAAAATCTTATGGATTTGATGAAAAATTTTTAGATTATTTGAAAAATTTTAAATTTAGCGGTGACCTGTGGAGTTTTAGGGAAGGAGACGTAGTTTTCCCCAACCAGACTTTGTTGAGAGTTGATTCCAACATCATAGAAGCACAGCTATTGGAATCCATATTGCTGAATATAATTAATTTTCAAACTTTAATTGCCACTAAAACAAACAGAATTGTATGGGCTGCCCAGGGAAGACCGGTAGTGGATTTTGGATTGCGGAGGGCACAGGATAAGGCTTCTATTGCCGGAGCTAAAGCAGCTTTTATTGGAGGAATCGCGGGAACCTCCAACACCTATGCCGCTAAAAAGTTCAATATCCCTGCTATGGGAACTCATGCTCACAGTTGGGTGCAGTGTTTTAGTAATGAATTAGAAGCTTTTACCAAGTACAGTGATATATATCCGGATAACTCCACTTTATTGGTGGATACCTATGATACCTTGGACAGCGGAGTTCCTAATGCTATTGAAGTTGCTAAACAGATGGAGAAAAATGGGCACAAATTAAAAGCAATCCGCTTGGACTCAGGAGATCTGGCTTATTTCAGCAAAAAAGCCAGAAAAATGCTGAATGATGCCGGATTGGATTATGTTAAAATTACCGCTTCCAACCAACTTGATGAATATTTGATTAAAAGCTTACTAGAACAGGATTCTCCTATTGATTTTTTCGGAGTGGGAACCAAGCTGATCTGCTCCTATGATCAGCCGGCATTGGATGGTGTCTACAAGATGGCTGAATTTGACCAGCAGCCCAGCCTGAAATTCTCTGAGAATGAAGAAAAAATAAATAATCCCGGGAAAAAGCAGGTGGTTAGATATAAAGATGAACAGGGATATTTCTTTATGGATGGGATAATTTTAGATGAACAGGTTGAGGATCAAATTGATAATCTGAGGCATCCTTCTATAAGCCACAAGCACACTAAAATTGATTTAAACAAGATGAAAACGGAAAAGCTTATGACTAAAATTATAGATAAAGGTAAAATGATGTACAGTTTTCCCAACCTGGAGGAAATCAGGGATTTTTCTAAAAAAAGATTTTCCCTGCTTCCGGATGAGCATAAGAGGTTTGTCAATCCCCATTTATACAGGGTGGGATTAAGTGATGAATTATTTAATTTAAGAAAAAGATTAATCGAAAGAAGGGAGGACAACTATCACTGAACAAGCATTATTAGTTGTAGATCTGCAAAACGACTTCTGTTCCGGGGGAGCACTGGAAGTTCAACAAGCAGATCAAATAGTTCCCCGGATAAATAAAGTGATGAATAAATTTAAACTGGTAGTTGCTTCCCAGGATTATCATCCTTCCGAAACCATTCATTTCAATCAATGGCCGGTCCATTGTGTTAAAGGGACTGCCGGTGCTGAATTTCATCCGGACTTCCTCCGGAATCAAGTAGCTTTAGTGGTGAGGACTGGCACTACCCCTGAAGATCATGGCTACAGCGCTTTTGAATCCACTGAAGTTGATTTGAGTAATTATTTAAAAAGCCAAGGAGTGAAAAAACTGTATGTTTGCGGTTTGGCTACTGACTATTGCGTAAAAGAATCAGTGCTGGCTGCCCTGGAAAATGGTTTTGAAACTTTTGTATTAACTGACTGTATTAAAGCGGTAAATGTAAATCCCCATGACGGGGAAAAAGCCCTGGAGGAGATGAAAGGCAAAAGAGCATTATTAATAACTTCAGATGATTTAAATTAGTAATAGCTTGATGATTAAACTTAACTGCCTGGGTTTGTACCCAGGCAGTAATCATTTTGTTTTATTATTTCAGGAAATAGATCTTATCGGTGAAATTAAATTCCCGGTTGTTCACTGAAATAAAGTAAATACCGGATTGAGTTATATTAATGGGAGTGATTCCTGAACCGGTAATAGTCTTGGTATAGATATTTCTTCCGGAGAGATCGTAGATATTCAGCCGGGAACGGGGGATATTCTGATAATTGAGGAAGTAAATTCCGTGCTGTTTGTAGATTTCAATGTTATCGGATATCTGGTGAAGGGGATTTTCCTCCACTGAAGTGGTGAAGTTGAGGAATATGCTTAGATATTCGGCATTGGTTATATTGGGATTTGTGTCTGATTCGTTTTCTATGCACACCAAATCTGGATGATTTTCAGCTAGCCAGTTATATCCAATGGTATAGGAAGTGTCATAAAAAGTGTCCACCACCGCATAAGCAGTTATTATGGTGTAGGAACGTGTCTTGAGCCTTAACGCAGGAAAAGTTCCTGCGGCTATTGTCATATTACCATATCCATCTACTACAAAATCCATATAGGAATTAAATATCCACATAGCCGGGGGGAAATAAAATGTATCCAGAGTGGAAATTCTCACTGAATCCCCATAAGTAAAAGGAAGGGGTATTTGACCGTTATCAATTTCCATTATGAAATGTTCACCATTTGAAAAATACTCATTGCCTAAAAACTGCCAGTAATTCTGAGTTAATCTATAATAGGTTATAGATGTGTCATTGTCGCCAAAGTCCTGGTGAACCAGATTAGCGGTGGGGAAGGTGTCGTGGGCAGGAGCAGTATTTGGATTGATGATTACAGTGTAGTCGGTGTCAGGAAATGAAGTAAACGAAGAAAAATCCCAGTTCTGTGGTCCTCCCGCAGTTCCAATATTTACCGTAACGTTTTCCACCTCACCGTATTCCCAGCAAGTGCCAACAGTTGTTAAGATATCTGCTGAATCCATAACAACCTGGGCATTTAAGAAAACAAAAAACACCATTAAAACACCGATCAATAAATACTTCATAGACACCTCCCTAAAGTTATTTTAAAAAGTTTATTTTTTCTATTATGTTCATATTATAGTTTTCAATTGAAACAAAGTAAATACCTGATTGATCCAACTCTAAGTAAATTCTACCGGTTCCCTCTATGGAATTTTGGTCAATTTCCCTTCCGGTTAAGTCGTATATTTTTAAAATACTGGGAGAAAGATTGTATAAATCTAGGAAATATAAATTGTCTTCTTGAACAATATTGATTTGTTCAGAAGTCAGTTCAATTGGAAATTCATTAATCTCAGATGAATATTCCTGGAACATCTCCACCTTTCCCGCTACGGTGAAATTGGGATTAGTTTCATTTTCCAATGAAGTAATGGTTATCAGATCAGGCTGACTTTCAGTTATCCAGTTGTATTCATATTCGGAAAAGGTGATATTTATCGGAATGGGGACTACCACTACAATGTACCCGCTCAAATGAATAGTGCTATGGGAGAAAACCCTTAAACAGGGATAACTTCCCTGAGAAATTATAACATTTCCGTAACCGTCAACCAGCATATCTCGGGTCATCTCTACGGTAATAAAAGTATCCGGATTGTCAATTATGGTGTCAAAGGTATATATGCTGGAAGAATGACCATAACTGAAAGGGAAATATATGGTAGAACTGTCTATCCTTACCATTCCCATCAAAGCATTGCTGTTTTGCTGAATACCTAGCAACCTGTAAAAGGTACTGGTTATGTTTATGTATTCAAATACGGAGTCTGAAATATTTTGATTGGTTCGAAATCTTACTAAGTTAGCATCAGGAAAGGAATCGTATAGAGGGGAGGTTAGTGGATCAATTAGATTATAAAAAGAGGTGTCATTTAATTGAGAGGCTAAACTGGTAAAATCCCAGGTGTGCGGTCCTCCGCTGTCTCCTAAAGATACATTTATGGAGTCATTATAGCTTAGGGTTATCCAGGAGGTGCCGATATCAGTCAAAATATCTGCTGAATCTATTTGAATCTGTGCGGATAATTGAACTGTAGTTAAAATCAATGCCAAAATTGTTATTGATTTCATGTAATCCTCCTCATAAAAACACTGAAATATCAATCACCTTTAAGAAAAATAAACGATGTTTGATAATTGTCATTGCCCCTCTTATATAAATTATATATATTTTAATAATATATATTTTTCAGGAGGATGTCATGCTTAATATAATCTTAGCAATTATTTCTATTTACCAGATCACTTTGCCCAATGGGCTGAGGGTTGCCCTGGAAGAAAATCACGCTTCCCCGGTAACTGCGGTATACATTTTTGTGGACGTGGGGGGGGCTTATGAGGGGGAATACACCGGTAGAGGATTAAGTCATTTTTGCGAACATGTGGTAGCAGGGGGAACCACCCAGTATCATTCTGAAGATGAATACAACCAGATGACTCAGATGTATGGGATTTATTCCAATGCCTATACTGCCCATGAGAGAACCTGTTATCATAAAACCGGTCCCTCCGAGTACACTGAGCAGATGATCAGCATGGATATGGAGCAGGTTTTCAGTTGTGTATTTGACTCTTTTGAAGTAAACCGGGAGCACGGGGTTATCAGCCACGAAATTCTTACTTCGGAAACTCCAGAGAGTAAATCCTGGAGAGAAATGCTGAATTTCATTGCCGGCAATCATCCCTTAAGTGTTCCCATTCTGGGTTACAAGGATGCCATGGCAGGGATAACCAGGGATATTGTGTACACTTTTTACCGTCAGCATTATACTCCTGCCAATGCAGTTATGGTGGTAGTGGGAGATTTCAATACTGAACAGATTTTAGAATATATTACAAAAGAAGCGGAAAAATTTCCCGCCCAGCCCTATTCACCCGCAACCATGGATCCCCTGCCCAGTTATCTTTACTCCCGGGCGGACAGTTTTATCGGTGACATTGCTGAACCGGAAATAAATTTGATATGGATTGCCGCTCAGGGCAATACTGAAGATGATTGTGCTTTGAACTTGCTTTCCGATTATCTTTCCCTGGGACATTCCTCTATACTGGAAAGAGTACTGGTCAGAGAGAAGGAATTAGCAGTTAGTGTATGGTGCTGGAATTGGGGTTTGAGGAGATCGCCGGGAATATTCACCATGGGAGCCACTGCTGATGATCCGGCTAAACTTAATCAAGCCAAGCAGGAATTGCTAGCCCAGCTGGAATTAGTACTGCAGGGTAAAATTGATGAGCAGAGATTACAGCGGGTTAAACGCTTGATCAGATATGAGATGATTAAAGACCGGACTGTAGATCATCAGGCGGAGTATATTGGAAGCGGACTGCTTTATGCCAATGATCCTTATTATTACCCCGACCGCTACTTGGAACAGATAAATGAGGTGACCCCGCAGGAGATGATTGAAGTTGCCCGGAAATACCTGGATCCGGAAAAGGTGCAGGTTTTTTACAATATCCCTGAAATTATGATTGAGGATCAACTGTCCCTAACCGAAGTTAATCCTGGCCTTATTCCGTTTGAAAAATATCAAAAGCCTGGTTATCCCGCAATTATCTGTCAGAAAATTCCGGAATCCCAGTATGTGAATATTACCTTGGCCATAGGAGGTGGAGATAAACTTGATGCCTCCCGGTTGGAAGGTTTATCCCGGATGTTTTTGGAGCATATTATGAGAAAAACCACCCTGATGTCGGAAGATCAAATTTCCGAGTTAAAGGATGACTATGGAATTGAAACCAGGATTTCTTCAACTCCGGATATTTTATACTTCAACATTGGAGTTCCTTTAGAAAATTTTCACCAAGCTTTGAAATTATTGGGTAACTCTCTACAGAAAATTGAATTTTCTGAATACACTGTGGAAGATATCCGAAGAGAATTAACTGAAGAAGTTAGTTCTCGTGACAAAAATCCCAATTACATACATATAAAATTCATTTATTCTAAATTTTTTCCAGAAAATACTTATGGAGACTTTATGAGTAACCAAACTCTGGATAATATTCAACCGGAAGACTTAAACGATCTTTACCGTATAGTAATGAATAATAGTAATATAGTTATAGCAGTCTCAGGTGATATTGATCCTGATGAAATTCAGCTTATTTTGGAAAATGAATTTCCTAAATTTCCCGATGGGGAGAATTTATCCCGGTCTTCTTCATTGTTTTCAGATTACTTGAACTACAATCCGGTCACTGACAGTCAAATTTATGATTATCCCCAGACTTATGTGTCGGTTATGTTTCCTACTGGTAAAGAATACGGAGATGACGGTATTGCCTCACTTTATATTATTGATCAGCTTTTATCCGGCAGCGCATTTAGGCTTCATCAGGCTCTCCGGGGCAGAGAAGATCTGGTTTATTGGGGATGGGGATATCAAATGGCTTATGGAGCTACCGGAGTTTTTATTTTTAACTCCCAAACCAGTTTGAAAAACGAAGATAGAATTAAACAGATTTATCAGGAAGAAATTGATAAACTGGTAACTGAGCTTATGACCGAAGAAGAATTAGCTAATGCGAAAACTTCAATATTATCTGGTTTTTCCATGCATTTACAGCAACCTTCAGCAAGAGTGAGACAGGCGGCAAAGATGTATCTTTACAATTTGCCCTTGGATTATTTGGAAGGGCAGCTGAGTGAACAGATAAATGCTTTAACTGCTCAAGATATTCAAAATGCTGCGGTGGAATTATTCGATCAGGGATCCTGGCTTATTTCTCGTCCGGAAACCAGTGATTTTTAAATAATATTATCTACCCCCCTCAATAGGCATTTGTCTTTTGTATTAAAAGACAAATGCCTGTTTTTTTTATATTAAATTTTGTAATATAAATATTGAGGTTATTTTGAGAAATTTAATTCCGAATTTCATCAAGCAGAAATACTCTCTGCAACAGCATTCAGGTTCATCAAAAGCGTTTACTTTAATTTTAGACGTTTCTGGTTTTACCAAGATGACCAACAAACTCATTGAAAATGAAGTAGAGGGAGTTGAAATTCTATCCGGTTTAATTAACCAGATATTTTCTAAAGCTATTGAAACTGTGTATGCCCAGGGAGGATTTATTTCTGATTTTTCTGGTGATGGATTTAACGCAATTTTTCCCTTGGAGAAAGTTGAAATTAGTAATATTTTATACGCTGCTGCCTTGATTATGAATGATTTCTTAAATTTTCAAAAAATCGAAACAAAATTTGGAAAATTTACAATCAAAGCAAAAATTGGCATTTCATTTGGCAGTATAAGCTGGGAAATATTTACCAATAGATTTCAAAATGTTTATCTTTTTAAAGGAGAAGCAATGGTCAGAGCAAATTACTTTCAGAATATTGCCGATCCTGGAGAAATTGTAGTTGATTTCAGCTTGATTAACAATTTTCAAGAAGTTTCGTCTTTTATGGTAAAGATGGATAATAAATATTTGTTGAAAATTCCTGAAATTTTAAAAGAACTTAAACCCCAATCAAAAGAAATTCAAGACTTTTCCATACCAGACCAAGGATGGGTGGATTCAGCTGTTCAGGAGAAAAAGACCCCGGGGGAATTTAGAGTCATTGTTTCCTGTTTTATTGTGTTTCAGGAAAGTTTTATAAATTCAGAAAATTTAAATAAATTTATTGAATTGGTTTATCAGTATGGAGGTTATCTAAATAAATTAAGTTTTAGCAGTCAAGGGGGGATGGTCCTGGTAATTTTTGGAGCTCCTCTGCAGTCGGAGAAGTTTATTTATCGGGCTGTTGATTTTTCCTTGGCATTGCGGACTGCCTTTTCTTCACAGTTAAAAATTGCTCTGTCCTACGGTAAAACTTTTTGTGGTTTTATGGGTAATGCAATAAGGTCTGAATATACTGCCATCGGACAAGTAGTTAATATATCTTCCCGATTAATTGGTGAGTCTGATTGGAATGAGATACTGGTTGATGAACAGGTATATATCAATATTAAAATGGATTACAATGTATTATTTCAAGATGAAATTGTATTCAGAGGATTCAGTAAACCTCAGAAAATTTATCTTCTTAAAAAAAGAATTTCTGAATTAGCAGAAGAACCTAAGCATGAAAAAATCAGCTTGATTGATCGCCACAGAGAATTTACTAAGCTTGAGCAAATAGTAAATGAATTCATAAATTCCAAGCAGCAAAAAGTAGTCATGATTAAGGGGGATGCCGGTGCAGGTAAATCTTTTTTAATCCGGAAACTGAAAAATAAAACTAATAATAAGAATTTAATTTGGGCACATCTGATCTGTGATCAAATACTGGCTAAACCTTATAATTCAGTAATTTACTTCTTGAAAAATTATTTCCAGCAGTCGCCTGAAAAGTCTGAACATCTCAATAAAGTTAAATTTGAAGAAATTCTTCACTCCCTTCAGGAGGACATCTCAGCTATTGATCAAGACTTTTCAGTTCAGTTGTATGATACCCGGAGTTTTTTGGGTTCATTGATTAATATTAATTGGGAAAATTCAACCTTCAATAATTTAGAGCCCCGGGATAAACAGCAGGCAAAAGTTAATGCACTTAATTTACTTTTCACCGCTATTTCCAGAATCAAGCCGCTGTTGATCTATATAGAAGATTTCAACTGGATTGACCACAGTACCCTGACTTATTTTGAACAGTTATTAATGAATTATCAGGATTTACCGTTGTTATTCCTTTTAGAAATGAGAACTGATAAAAATTTTAGAAATGACAAAATATTTCCCCATCAGCAGAAAATTGAATTATTTATGAAAAATCTGACCCCTGAGTACAGTGAACAGATGATCGAAAGTATATTAAATCATCACTACGGTAAAAGAATTCGGGTAGGTGATTACAGCAGGTTAAAGAAACTGATACTGAACAAATCAGAGGGAAATCCATTTTTTATTTTTCAGCTGATGGAATATTTATCAGAAAGGAAAGAGCTGGAAGTAGAATCCCCTGATTCAGTTAATTTAGTTCCTGACAGCATATTGAGTTTGATTCAGATAAGAATTGATCTATTGCCCTGGTCATTAAGAGAGATTGCTGAAATCGCCTCAATTATGGGCAGAGAATTTGATATGGAAATTTTAGAGCAGGCTGCGGTAAGACTTGGCTTAAATTACAATTTTAAAAGTGAAATTGAACGGGGAGTTGAAAATAATATTTGGAAAAAAATGACTAAATTGAGATATAGCTTCAGTCATTCTTTAATCAGAGATGCGGTATATCAGATGCAGCTTAAATCCAGAATCAGAAAAATTCACCAAATCATCGCTGAATTAATGGAACAATACTATTCACAGCAGGGTAATTATTTTATGGATATAGCTGATCATTTCAGCAAAGCAGAAAATGTTGAAAAAGAAAAGGATTATCTGTATAAAGCAGCAAAGTTTGCTAAAGATAATTATCAAAATGATGTTGCCATAGATCTTTACCAGAAATATCTTTGCATTACTGATCAGGATAATCCTATGCAAATGGAAGTATTGCTTGATCTTTGTGATATTTACATATTAACTGGTTCCTGGTCCAAGGCAGAACACTTCTGCAGAAGAGTGAGGGAATTAGCCCAACAGATAAATTCAGTTGAATATGATGTGAGAAGTTGCAATTTACTGGGTTCTTTGTACAGGTTGCAGGGAAAATATGAACAAGGATTAGAATTGCTAAAGCACTCTGATAAATTGTTGGAGAATAACCACGATGATGTTCTTTCTGCTGAAACTGCAGTGGTTTCCGCTCATATCTTCTATAGAATGGGAAATTACCGGTTAGCTGAAAAAAATTATCAAAAAGGTCTGAATTTATGTAAACAAGCAAATTTTCCCCGAAAGGTTTCCAATATACTGGTAAATCTTGCTCATATTCACTCTGAGCAGGGTAATTATTCCGAGGCACTGGAAATCTATGAACAGAGTTTAAATATTTCCCGGGAAATTAATGATCAAAAAAATATTGCCAATGTTATGATGGGTATCGGCATAATTCATCATCTTAATAATCAATACCGGGAAGCAGCTGAAAAGTACCAAAAGTCCAGAAGAATAAAAGAGGTGATTGGCGATCAGCAGGGATTGTCTATAATCTTAACTAATATCGGATCAATACATCAGGATTTAGGTGATTTTGACCAGGCTTATAATTGTTATGATCAAAGTTTGAAGATTTCCCGTAAATTAAATGATCAGCGAAGTGAATCCATAAATTTAAGTAATATCGGAGCGGTTTATAAATGTAAGGAAGAGTTTAATACCTCTATGAAGTATTACAATCAAGCCATAGATATATGTAAAAGTTTGGGGGTTAAGTACAATTTATGCAATTTATACCTGGAAAAAGCTCAATTACTTTCATCAATGGGAAAATATTCAGATGCTTCTGAATATATTTCTAAATCAGCTGAAATTGCTGAAGAGGTTAACCGGGAATCGGTAATAAAAATGGCAATGATTGAAAGATTAAAAATAAATTATTTTACAGCTGATTCTAAACAGCAGAAGGAAATTGCAATTAAAAGTTTAATTGACTATTCAAATGAATTAGATGAATCGGAATATTTCGGGTTATTAAATTATGAAATTTTCAAAATATCCGGAGAAGATGTCTATCGTCAAAAAGCGTTGACTATTTATAATGATCTATTTAGTAAAGCTGAAAAATTTGAGTATCGGCAAATAATTGATCAGCTTAGCAAATAAGCTGTTCTAAATAATCGGAGGATAACGTGTTTAATATATTATTGTTAGTAGCTGGTTTTATCTATACCACTCTGCCCAACGGGCTGAGAGTGGTGTTAAATGAAGATCATTCCACCCAATTGGCTACAGTCAGAATCTTTGTTGATATAGGTTCCATTTATGAAGGTGAGTACACTGTCTGCGGATTGAGTCATTTCTGTGAACATGTGGTCAGCGGTGGCAGCACTGATTACCGAACTGAGCAGGAATACAGCCGGATAAAAAGAAATCTGGGATTATTAACCAATGCATCTACTTCCTGGGAGAGAACCCGCTATTATCAGACTGGTCCATCTCAGTTCACTGATTCCATGGTGCTAATGCTGATGGAGCAGGTCTTTTCCTGTCGTTTTGACAGTTTTGAAGTACACCGTGAACATGGAGTAATATCTCATGAAATCTTAACCAAGAAAACACCGGAGAGAATGGTATGGGAGGAGGCGATGAGATATGGTTGCGTACACCATCCTTTGGGTATTCCCATTTTAGGTATGCAAAATGCCATGGAAAGTATCACCCGGGATCAGTTGTACGATTTTTACCTCAATCATTATTCCACTGCAAATGCAGTATTAGTTGCAGTTGGTGATTTTAATGAAGATAGTTTGTTGGCGTTCATTGTTGATCAAAATGAAAAATTTCCGGAAAGACCTTTTATTCCCTCAGAAGTTAAACCTTTGGTGAAATACTTTTATCCACGGAGGGATAGTATTTATGTCACCACAGCTCAGTCAAAAATTTATCTGTTTTTCAACGGAGTAAGTGTGCCTTCCTCTGAAGATGCAGTCATGGAAGTGTTGAAATATTATCTGGTGGGAGGCAATTCAGGTTTGCTGGAATCAATTTTAAAGGATCAGCAGAATCTGGCAATCTCAGTGTCCGCTGCAAATTATTCATTGTATAAAACAGAAGGAATTTTTCTAATTACCTGTTCTGCTGAAAATCCTTCCACCCTCAGAACAATAGAACAGGTGGTGTTAGCTGAAATAGAAAATATTTTCCGGGGCAGAATTGATGAGGAAAGGTTGGAAAAAGCTAAACAATTAATTGACTATGAATGGAGAAATAATGTAACCATTGCTGAAAAAGCTGAAAATTTAGGCAGGTCGGTTTTAACTGTGAATGATCCTAATTATTTTCCATCAGTATTTTTAAATTTAGTTAAATCAGTCCAGGCAGAAGATTTAATTGATTTGGTTGAAAATTCAATGGACTATGAAAATTACCATATTTTATATGCTATACCTTCAGAATTCAAAATTTCAGATGTGCAGATTAATGCATCTAATCAACTAAGCCAATTTAAACTGCTTAAAAACGATAAATACATTCCTGTTATTTTTGAGCAAAATCTCGGAGATGAATTTATTACTTTTTGTATTGCCATGGGAGGAGGAAAAGGAATTGATCCTGAAGATAAAGAAGGATTGGGAGAAGTTTTATTAAATCTTGTAACCACCAGAAGCTTTTATTTAAATGAAATTGATTTCAAAGATAGTTTGGACGCTCTTGGAATTTCTCATAATATACATAATAATGAGAATTTACAAATAATAACCTATAAATTTCCCCGGGAAAATTTTCGATCTGCAATGCAGTTGATCTTATCGGGATATAGAAATAGGGGGTTTTCAGATTCTTCAATATATGAGATTAAAAATTTAATTGTAAATGACATAAACAGGTCTTTTACGGATCCAAATTTTTTACATTATAAATTTTTAGCTGAGAAATATTTCCCTCCGGGGACTTACAGCCGTTTTTCAACTCCTGCTTCCGTAAATAACATTAAATCAATGGATGTGGAAAATTACTTAACTGAAGTTTTTAACTCAAATAATATAGTATTTTCCTTTTCCGGAGATCTTGATTCAGTTGAAATTATAGACATAATTGATCAATATGCATTTGAACTTGATACCGGTAATAATTATTATTTAACTCAACCAGTGGAACTAACCAGTTCTTCTGATGACAGCCAGTATTACAGTTATCCCCAGACTTTGATTTCTCTGGTTTATTTAACCTGTCCATTTGGTCATAGTGATTATGCGGCTCTTCAGATAATTTCCAGATTGATGGCTTCTTCTGGTTTTCAGCTGCATACTGCCCTGAGGGGAGTTGATGACTTGGTTTATTGGGGGTATGGCAATCAACGTAGTTACAGTGGTTTAGGAATATTTATGTTTACGGCTCAAACCAGTTTGGAAAACAAGCAGAGAGTTAAAGAAATTTTCTTGGAAGAAGTGGAAAAACTTAAGAATAATTTTCTTGATCAAGAAGAGCTACAGGCGGCAAAAAATACCCTGCTTTCCCGTTGGGCTAGATATGAACAGGATCCCGAGTACAGATTGAGGAGAGTTTCCGAGTTATACCTGGCGGGTATGCCCCTGGATTACTATCAGCAGGATTTAATTGAGCAGTTAAATAACTTAACCCCTGAAGATATAAGAGAAACCGCTCGAAAGTACTTCACCACCGGCACCTTCTTCACCTCCCAACCAAGATAAGAATTGGGGACGGTGCAATACTTTGTGACATTTTTTACTATATGCCTATTAAGGCTATTTTAATTTCAATACTATTTATTATTTTTGTGCCGTTTGTAGATAGTTGACAAAGAAGACAACTTTAAATTTTTAAATATATTAAATTTTAGAATTTCACTATATTTCAAGCCACTTTGATCTTTCAATCTGACTAATAATTCATTTCTAAGTTTTTTTCCTATCCTAGAATGAGAACTCAATTCAGAAATTTTTATGTCGAATTCCTTTTCAAATTCTTCAATTACTTTATCAGGGGTTTTAAATGAATAATCAATCAGTCTTCTTCTTTTACTTTCAGAGTTATATTTTCTTCTTTCAAATAAAAGTTGATTTACCTCTTTATAACTGATATCTCCTATAAATTTACCCATTCTGGTGGAAATCTCGGGTAGATTTGTTCCGACCATGCTATATATATAATGTTGAAACATTTCTTTATTTTCAAACATATCTTCAATCAAACTATTATCTAATAAGTTTGAATCTTTATTGAAATAAAAGTTGATACTTGACCATCTATAGTCATAAGGATTCTTAACAATATTAGCTCTTACCGGATTTAACATAACATAAGCAATTACGGTTTTAAGATAGGAATCATCTTGAATCAACAAGGATTTAAATCTACCTTGAAATAAGTATCCTTTACTTTTCTCGAAATGACGGAAATACTGAGCATAATGTGAATTAAGTTGCTTCATAAAATCAGATAACTTACCAGAAGAGTTTTCCAATACTAAATGATAGTGATTGTTCATAAGACAGAATGCAAAAATACGAATTTTTAATTTTGTAGATTTTTCTTCGAGTAGTTTTAAAAAAGTAAATTTGTACATATCATTAGGAAAAATGATTTTTCCATCGATTCCTCTGCTGATTACATGGTGATATGCGCCGGTATAGGTAAATCTAGCTCTTCTCATGTAAATAATTTTATCATTAATTAAATAAAATGTATATAATATATAGTAATAATTTAGTAAAAAATGTCACAAAGTATTGCACCGTCCCCAATTCCTAAAATATGGGGAGTTTGAGGGAGTAGGAAGGGGAGGTGATGTAGTAAATGCCGGAGGAAGGTACACTTAAGCTAACTGCACCGTATCCTTGTAGTTGAATTTTTTCAATTTCCTGACCTGATATATTGAAGATTCTTATTTCAGTGGGAGTGTGGATATTATATTCCAGCTCAAAACATAAATTACCTGTCAATCTGGCTGAAAAGTTTACATCACCTAGAGATATACTGATAACAGGTTCTTCAATAGAAGAGGGCAAATTAGTACTTTCATAATAAATCTCCCAATTACCGCTTGCATCTGAACAATATGCAGAGTGAATTAATGAGCCATTAGATATTGACCGGGGCATGGCGGAATTACCTTGATTACCAGCGACTAAAAATGGAGAGGACCAACTGGAATTGTAGTACATTGATCCTGCCACAATCCAATTTCCACTTTCCTTCCTCCTCCAAATTACCACAGGATTAGGGTTACTGACTGCAGATGGCTCCAGATCGAGCATAGAGGAAGTTGAAGGTATAATTTGGGGAGATTGCCAGGAGCCTGCAGAATTGAATATTGTCTTAATCCCCTGCTGGCAATGATATGAACAGAACAAATAGTCTTCAGAAGTTCCGGCGGAGAGATGATAATTAAAACCTTGATCTTCAATAAGCACAGGAGAAGTCCAGTAAGAGCCATTATAAGCCATGGAATAAATATTATTATCGGTTATGAAAATAAGATAAACCAGACTGTCCGGACTTACTTGAACTGTAAAATCGCTAATTGAACTGTCCGCCCAGGTTACCGCAGACGGAGAAGACCAAGTGCCGTAAAGAGGCTTGTTGACCTGGTAAATTCTTTCCTGTCCCCCCTCTACTCCCCGGAAGAAACACCACATTGTTCCCTGAGAATCCAGTACCGGTTTAGGATATACTTCGTAGGGCAGCAGAGAGGTTAAAGCAAGTGGGGAGGACCAGCTAATCCCGTTATTTGATGAGCTGACCATTCCAATGTCATAACCATTGCCCCAGCGATATCCCTGCCAGAAACAGTAGATCATGCCGTTTTGATCTTTAATTACCTGGGGATAAAGATCCCAATATTCATCTCCGGAACCGGATATTTCAGCAGGAGTTGACCAGGAGGATCCATTGTAATAACTGGCGAAAATATCATTGCGGATATCCTGACAGCGTGACCAAACAACCAGGGGATACCCGTTGGACATTAAAGTTATAAAAGGCATTCCATCAGTGAAGGCATAATTAGTTATTTTAGCTGAATCAACATAAACGGTAAGAACATTCACCGGATCTGGAGGAATTTGATTCGGGAGATTGTCTTTACTCATCCCTGGTTTAAGGGTTGGATCGCCCAAATAGGTTAATCCGTAAAACCAGGATGGACTCCATTCTGCGTTGATGACCATCCATTCCTTGAATGCCCCTCCGAAGGTGGAGTCATTCCCCAGGGGAGTGTAAAATTCGGAAAAGTAGAGCATGGCTCCAGTTTTAGCTGATCCCACCACCCCCAAGCCGTAATCAGATCGGAAAATGTAGGCATTGCCCAGATTGTCTCTTTCCACATATCTGGCTCCGGAACAGGAAAATAAATTTAAAAAGTGAACGGGAGCGGTTAGAAAATAAAGTTCAAAATTGTAAAATGTACCCCCCACATTCATAGGTCTGAAGGTATGACTCCAGGGAGAGGAATGTGCCATGATATGAACATATTCATATCCGTTTTGAAGTTTACTGACGTACTGGGTTTCAGTGGTGGAAGTGGAATTTTCCACAACTTCCACATTGCTACCGTAGATGGCGTTCAAACCAGGGTCTCCGGTGTAACTCCAGTCATCATCATTAAACGCCAGGGCTTGGAAGGGAACAGATAAATTGCCAATTCGGTATTGATGATTTTTATTTAAATAGTTTTGGACCAGACTCGCTTCATCCCCGTTGGTGCAGTAGGTAGCGGTTAACCGTCCCAACCAGATATCTGCTTCTTCATCACCGGATCCATCGGAATGAGAATCAAAAATATCATCATTATTGGCATCTCCCCAGTAACCGTCTAAATCCATATAGTAATAATCAATAGGAAAAACCTCGTCATCAAGGGCATACCAGGGAACAGGTAATTCCCCAATTATTATCACTCCCACCGCTCCCTGGCTGTTCCACCGGGTATAAAGCAAATTTCTAATGTCCACACAGGTTCCACCGGAAACAGTGTCCAGGTAAACACTGTAACCCATGGAGGTGATATCTGAAATAAATGTATCTAAACTTAGATGAGGATAGAGAAATCTATTGACTAAAATTACCACTTCTCCGGAAAGTTCACCATTCCCCTCTGCTGTTTCTGCGGATTGGTGGATAAAAGACTGGGGTGAATGGAATTGATGAAATTGGCGGTGATCGGTTAAGCTGCGGTTGAGAGGATCATAAAATTGTAATTGCCGGGTGGTTAGGTGGTCGGATTTTTCACCAATGGCTAAAGCAGCACAAAGCAACAATGAAAA
>LKUE01000026.1 GCA_001412365.1 Desulfuromonas sp. SDB
TGACCTGACCCCCAAAAACTGGACAGTTTATAATGTTAGTCTATAAAACTGTCCAGGGGGTAAAAAGATGCGCAGGAAACGTTTTACATTGTCTCAGAAGTTTATTATATTACGTGAAGGAGAGAGCGGGATCAAGATCATAGATCTAGTCAAGAAACACGGCATATCGGAACAGACTTTTTATCGCTGGCGAAATAAGTACGGCAATATGAATATATCAGAAGCCAAACGCTTGAAAGTTATAGAGGAAGAGAATAGCCGTTTAAAACGTAAAGTAGCGGAGTTATTATTAGAGAATGACATTTTACGCGAGTTTAACTCAAAAAAGTGGTAACACCGTCGCAAAAGCGACGGGCAGTGTTATTTCTACAAAAGAAGAGAGGTTATAAGATTCAGATGTTATGCAGAGTATTGAAATTATCCAGATCCAGTTTTTATTATAAGAGTAAAACTGGCAATTTTGAGAAACGATTACTCAAGCGACTTCATTATCTAAGCACTCAATATCCTCGCTATGGTTATCGCCGCTTACATGCTTTATTACGCCGTGAAGGCTGGCAGGTTAATAATAAGAGGATACAGCGATTAATGCGTCAGGAAGGTCTCAGGGTATTAATTAAAGGCAAGAAACGTCGTAGACTTGGGATATCTACCTCTGAGAGAAAGAAAGCGGAGTATCGTAATCATGTTTGGACTTGGGATTTCATTTTTGATCGTCTGGAAGACGGCAGGTCACTTAAGATGCTGGTCATAGTAGATGAATACACCAGAGAAAGTCTTTCAATATACGCGAATAGAAATATTAAATCCTTAGATGTAATAGATGTATTAAGAAGTTTGATCAAAGAACGAGGAGTTCCCTCTTATATACGTAGTGATAATGGACCTGAATTTATTGCTAAAGCAATAGAACGTTGGTTGAAATTCTATCAGGTTGATACAATTTACATCAAACCGGGAAGTCCCTGGGAGAATGCCTACATAGAAAGTTTCAATGGTAAATTTAGAGATGAATGCTTAAATATGGAGTTGTTCAGTAGTATGACAGAAGCTAGAGTAATAATCGAAGATTGGCGTAGAGAATATAATGAGATAAGACCACATAGTTCATTAGGTTATTTGACACCAATGGAATTTTCGAAGAACTCTGATCTTTCATTCGCTACGCTCAATCAAGCTCAGAGTTCCAATAAGATTAATGAAAAAACTAACTTTTAAAACTGTACAAAAATTGGGGTGCGGTCA
>LKUE01000027.1 GCA_001412365.1 Desulfuromonas sp. SDB
AACTTTTTTCTCCACTCCCAGTGACCTTTATTATCAGGCAGACTGCTACTGGGCAAGATGCAGTGAAATTGAGATGAATGAAAAAGAACCGTTTTACAGAATCAGTGGATTAATTAATAGAAAACTTAACAGTTTTCAGGTTATTCACTTACGCACTGACCCCCCTTTTGACCTGGGCTATTACTACACCACTTTGATTTTAGATAAAGTTGACCGTAAAACATTGGTAGTTAATAATCCTGCATCGGTGAGAAGTTTTAATGAGAAGCTGGCAATTTTAAATTTCCCTGAATTCATTACTGACACCCTGGTTACTTATCAGATTGAAGAGATACCCTGTTGGCTGGAAAAAGTGGGGGGGAGGGGAGTGGTGAAACATATTCAGGAATGCTCCAGTAAAGGTATCGTTAAAATATCCCTGGATGATCATGATTTAAAAGTTAAATTAACAAATATTGAACAAAGTTGGTCAAAACCAATTATGGTCCAGAAGTTTTTACCTCAGGTGGTCAACGGAGAAACCCGCATTACCATGATCGGCGGCAAAGCAGCCGGATATATGCTGAAAACTCCCGCCCCGGGAAATTTCTTAGCCAGCCTGGATTTTAAGGCAAAGGTCTCTGCATGTGATCTGAGCAGCAGAGATGAAGAAATCGTGGGAAAGTTGGGAAGGTTTCTAGTAGAGAACGGGATAATTCTGGCAGCACTGGATGTTATTGACGGACATCTTTCGGAGATCAATATAACCAGCCCCGGTCTGCTGAAGCATACTAATGAGGTGATGGGAATTAAACTGGAGAGTGTTCTGGAGGATGTGGTGGAAGAGATTTACAATGAACAATTTTCAATTAGCAATAGACAATGAAACCACCCAACACCCTAAATATAAACCACAGATGAACACAGAGCCCAGCCCAACCCAACCCAACCCAACACAGAGTACACCACCCCTCATCGGGGAATAGAACGCAGATTCACCTGCCATAGTGGCAGGTTAAAAGGATGACAGGATTGTTTCATGATCAGGAATATCAGCTTGATGTATATGTGCAAGCACAATTCATCTGCGCTGATACCCCTTATGCTAAGA
>LKUE01000028.1 GCA_001412365.1 Desulfuromonas sp. SDB
AAATAATAATTTGATTACTTAACTTTTTTAGCTATAATAGGTATTATGAAAAATGAAAAATCTATTTGGATTGCCTCAATTGATCCTAAGAAGCTTGATCTGATAAATAAAATTAAAAAAACTGATATTTACGAGTTACCCTTCAAGCATAATATATTAATTGATGATATTATATATCTTTACTTAACTTCTCCGGTGAAAAAAATTTTATGCAGGACAACGGTAGTCAGAAAAAATTTGTCCAGAAGAACCCTGCTTCTGAAAACCCAGGAAGTCTTTCCCTTAGATTCAACTGAATTATCATTTGAAAGATTAACAAAAAACGGTTTGAACGGTCCAATTAGGAGTGTAATTAATTTAAATAAAAATAATGATCTTCTAAATTATATCCAGTCAGTTGAAAGAAAACTTAATTTTATAAACATGCCCGTTCTTAATAAAAAAATCACTGTGGACAGAAAAAAAATTGCCTTTATTGTATTTTTATCTTTGGGTGCAGGCACTATGGGGCTATTGACTTATTTTATATTAAAAAAACTGTACTCTCGAGACTGAACCTACCAAAGATATATCTTGATAATTTCTGTATCCTCCGGAGGAACCTCTTGTCCGTCTCCGGTTCCCCACCAATCCCCCGGGTCCAGGACAAAAGTTATATAGTCCGGTTCAATTACCACCACCGGCAAGCCTCCCTCCCCCCAAAATATCTCTGGCTGATCGTAAATTTTTCTTATATCCCCGTAGGTGGAGCCGATTACTAAATTATCAGCAGTTTTAAAATCGGGAGAATAAATTTCAATTCTACATATTTCCGAGGTCATTTCATTTAACAGCATCATCAGTTTTACTTCCGGGTCATCGCCATAATACACTTCTATGATGGGGACCGATTCCCCTTCCGACATCATTTCAGCGTTTTGAATTTTTGCCTGGGGATAAATTTTTTCTGCCGATTCAATTTCCTGAGGAGTCATTCCTATTTCAAACCAGCCTGCTTGTTGAGGTTCAATTTTAAATAAACAATCAGTATTTGCCCCCGCATTAATCAGCAAGGAAGCAATATCTAAATTTTCCTGCTGTAGCGCCATCTGTAACGGAGTTTGCCCATAGTGGTCAGGAAGATTATCTATATCCGCACCGGCATCAATTAACTTTTTTACCATCTCCATATTTTTATGCAGCACCGCAATATGCAGTGGGGTCATTCCGTCAATTCCGGACACATTGGGGTCAGAGCCGTTAGATAATAAAAGGGCAACTAATTCCAGTTTTCCGCCAGCTACCGCCAGGTGTAATGGTTTTTCTGTATCTTCCCCCCGTTGAATATCAAATTCAACATCCGCCCCTCCCTTCAGCAAAACTTCTGAAATTTCCAGATTTCCCCGGGCGCAAGCTAGTCCTAGCGGAGTTTCTCCAGTGGCGGATCTAACATCAACATCCACTCCTTGCTCAACCATTAAGGTAACTATCTCCAGATTTTCTTCATCAACTGCAACCACTACAGGAATTTCTCCCTGGTCATTTTGTTCATTTGCAGAAGTGAAGTTTCTTTCTTCCAACCAGAAATCCAGCTTATCCGGTTTGTCTCTGCAGGAAATGATCAACAACGGCAGCAATAGTATAATTATCCATAAACAGGTCTTATTCATTTTTTCAGCTCCTTGAAATCATCACTTAACCATATTTAACTTTATAACACGGCTTCCGTAATCTGTATTCAGCCTGACAAAGTATATCCCGGCGCCAACCTCTTGTTCAACTATTTCCCCTGATCTGAAATCCAGTTGATACCTTCCACAAGTTAACTGCTGATCCAGCAAAGTTGCCACCGCTCTTCCTGAAGCATCATATAATTTCAGGGAAACCCAGCTTTCCAGGGGAACGCTGAAGTAGAGGATGGCTTGCTGATCAACAACATATTTATCTGAGGTTAAAATAAGTTGATGGGGCAGATCTATGCCAATTTCCTGCACCACTCCGGAAGCATCCTCCACCAGAACTCTAATTGCCCAGCTGATGTTGTATCCATATTGACTCATATATCCCCATGAGCTCCCATTGGTGTACAAATCACTTTGCAGGGGGACATGGCAATTTCCATAACAACAGTAGAAGGGCCAATCATTGGGAGCATGAGTAAACCCGACTTCTACCCACATATCTGCCGCGCCGTTAATCTGAACTTCAGTTCTTTCAGCACCTAATTCAACTTCCTGCCATCCGGTATCCCCAGAGACCGTAAAGGGAACAGAAGTTAACATAGTCCCCGGAGAAACTGGAGTTCCCGGTCCGTAAATAGCCACATTGGCATCGTTAGCTGAATTACTTCCCCCGGTCAGATAAACAACCACTTTTTTCATATACCAGCCGTTAACCGGGGTCAGTTCAACCGGAGTAAAGCGGTATCCCATGCCAAAAAATCCTCCTGTTGCACCCCAGGAAAAAGATGTTGTCGAATCATGCTGATCTGACCAATAGGTTAAAACATTACTTCCCTGTGAAGTGTCCACTACCACCGTGTCCTGGTAGTATAAGTAGTCATGGGCATAAACAGTTAACAACAGTGTGTCCGGAGAAGAAATTATGTAGTGGATGTTGGCAATCCCCGAAGAATTTGTATAATCCCGGAACCATTTCAGGGTATCATAAGGATCACAGAGGCAGCAACAGGCTCCCTCCACCGGAGAACCGGAGGAAGAAACATCCACCTTCAACATTCCTGAAGGGGCATAAACAGTATCTTCATTAATTACCGATAAACTTACCGGATCCCGGGAATAGATTTGAGTTTCAGGATCGCCAAATAAGTTCAATTCATTTACGCACCAATGCTCACAGTCATTAAACCCCCAGGACCAGTTAATCAATCTATCCTTGCCGATCCCATGAGCCCTGCCTATATTCCAGCGATGACTTTGAAACAGTTCTTCAGCAGTTCTTATGCACATGTACTCGGAAGGTCCCAGGTAAGGAGGATAACCCCATCCGTATCGAGCATTGAACATCACCGCAATAGCTCCGCCATTAGATGCATTGAAGGCATGTTCACCCACACATTCCTGGTTGTCAAACCAACCCGGTTGACAAGCCATGGAATGGATTACAAATAAGCGATTACCATTGGTAAGATTATCCATCAAGGAGTTGCTAATAATATTAGGCCAATTTTGATAGACATACCAAGAAATTGAACTGGGAGCACCATGGGCGGCGATGTAACACCAGTGATAACCCTGGCTCAAAGAGTCGGCGAAACCGGATGGACAAGAAATCGTATCGCTTTGATACATCTTTAAATCTGTCCAGCTGCTGGGCAGGTAGGTGTCTGCAATGGAGTCACCGCTGTAATTTCCCCAGTACTGATAAGGGGGTGAAACGGAGAACCATAGTCCCGCACCACCCATAATTGACTTTTCAATAAAATTAGCAGGAGGATTTTGTTCATAGGCTAAAACTTTATTAACCCATAACTGCGCCTCTGAAATAGTATTAAGGGGAAACCTGCCTACATAAACATCACTGAAATAATCACAGCTGTCCACTTGATATTCACCGTAGATATGATTGTTGTTGGCATCCCAATCACTGGTATAAGGGACCACATCGGAAAAATATAAATCAGAGGGAGTGTTGTCTGAATAACTGCTTCCGCAGTCCACCGGAACCATCCTCGCCCCCAGATTATCGAAATCTCCAGCCAGCACCAGATAAATTAATCCGTGCTGCTGATGGTAAGTTTTAGCAAATTCTCTGATTTTCTCCATGTTATCATACCCGCTGAAATTCGAAGTAACCCAGGTCAGGGAAACCACCTGGGCTCCTACCCCTTTTATAATTTTCCACCGGATCAAAGGGTCCAGACTGGAAATTAAACCGGCAGGAGCAACTATGATGTACTCACTGTTGGAAGTTGATTTTTCTTTAATCAGGGGAGAAAAAGAATTAACATCCTGGTCATTTACCACTAAGGATTTTATGTCCTCAGAGAACACCTGATGTTGTCGAGGGGTCAAATACACCATCTCTTCCAGCCCCTCCACATAATGAATAACCATTTGGGCGGAGGTTAAAAGCTGCAGCTGCCGGGAAACCGGATGGTAGCGAAAAGGACTATAACTTACCAGACCAATCATAAACCCGGATTTGTTTCCGGTGGTGAAATTACAAACCTGCTGTTCAGGATAATAATTATTATTCTGATAAATCACAGGGTCTGGCGGAGTAAAATTTACAATCTGTCCAACCGGCGTTGGCTGCTGAGAAGGCATGATATTAAATTTGCCAAGATCAACCCAAACCGGATTTTGTATCTCCACTCCTATCACCCGGGAAGTCGGTGGAATTAAATATCCCTTGGTTACAATGGGCAAAGCAGGAGAGCCAGGGGCATTTTGATTTGAAGCATCACCCCATAACACTAACTGAAATTCACCGATGTTTTCAACAGTGATTTCCCGGGAGTCATGATTCAGATCAAAAACCATTATCCCCGCATACAAATTAAAACAGAGAAAGAACATTTTTCCAATTAGAAGAAATTTTTTCATTATTCCCCCTTATAACAAATTAATTGA
>LKUE01000029.1 GCA_001412365.1 Desulfuromonas sp. SDB
AACAATGAGTTTAAAAAATTTCCAAAACAAATTCATGAAAAGAAATGGCGAAGGAATCTGGGAAATCAGGGATGAACACCCCTCCCGGTGCCGTTTTCTGGTGGATCATCAATGTTCAATTTATCCGGTAAGACCGTTACAATGCCGTCTTTATCCTTTCTGGTCTACAATTTTAAAAGATTGCAAGACATTCTACAGAGAACCCTGTCCGGGAATTGGGAAAGGAGAACCGGTGGATATCAATTTAATTAAAACTTACTATGTGCTCCATCGGAACTTTTTAAGCCAGTTAAGCTTGGAAAGCATTAATGAAAATTAAACTATATATATTGTTGATCATATTATGTGCAGCCTCCTGCAGTAGAATTAGATCAACTGCAGGACGAAGGGATACCTTGATTTTTTTATTCGATACCAAAGTAACAATTATTGCAGTTGGAGAGAATTCCATGCAGGATTCTGCATTTAAGATCATCACCACAGAACTTATGGTTTATGATTCCCTGTTCGGTCCTGAAAATAAATTTTTACAATCCTCTTTCCTGGATTCAATTTCAATTGAAGTCTGGACTGAAGCTGAAAAATACTACAGATTAACCGGGCATGCCTATGACCCCACCTTAAAACCCGCTTTAGCTTTATGGGGGGATTTTTCCAGTGGGAATATCACTCCCCCCGATTCTTATACCCTTGATTTTCTCATCCAGCAGAGATCTCAGGGATTTCCTTATATCCACCATGATCAACTAATATTAACTCCGGGGAGAGAACCTGATCTGGGAGGAATTGCTAAAGGCATGGCAGTGCAGTCTTCACTTGATAAAATCAGCAGTTTGGGATTGACTGGGGTTTTAATCGAAGCAGGAGGAGATATTTACGCTTGCGGCAGCAAGGAAAATAATGAATCTTGGAAGATAGGCATTCAACACCCCCGGGATATAAACCAGCTGATTGCAATCTTATCCATACAGGATAAATCTGTATGCACCTCCGGAGATTATCATAGATATTCAGTGATTGACGGGATTAGATATCATCATATTCTCGATCCTCAAACCTTAGAACCTTCCCGGGGCATCATCAGCGCTACGGTAATCTCTGATCATGCAGGTCAGGCAGATGCGTTGGCTACTGCTTTTATGATAATGGAGCCGGATCAGTCCAATGAACTGGCAAATGATCTTCAGATAGGTTATCTATTAGTTATAGAAAAAGATCATACTGTGGTTTTTCAATGTAATGCAAAATTCCTGGAATACTGTGATACAATACTGGTAGACTGCCGTTTAGCAGATTAATTGTGTAAAATCCATAAGGAGAAAAAATTGAAAAAAATTGCAAAATATTGGGAACAAAATGAAAATCAATTGGTAACCTGCAACCTTTGTTTTCATCATTGCAAAATTAAACCGGGACAACGAGGTTTATGTAATGTAAGGGGAAATGAACAGGGGAAACTGTACAATATGGAGTTTGGAGAAACCATAAGTATATCTGTAGATCCCATTGAAAAAAAACCTCTTTTCCATTTCTTTCCTGATTCGGTGATAACATCTATCGGTCCCAATGGATGTAATTTAGATTGTCCTTTCTGTCAAAATTCAGAGATTTCCCAACAAAAATCACCAACTTATTTTCTTTCCCCGGAGCAGGCAGGAGAGTTGTCCGCCCAGAACAACTCCATCGGTTTAGCTTACACCTATACCGAACCGCTGATATGGTTTGAATATCTTTTAGAGGCGGGAGAGAAGGTGCGAGAAAGAGGAGGATACAATGTGCTGGTATCCAACGGCACCATCAACCCGGAGCCTTTGAAAGAGCTTCTGCCTGTAATTGATGCAGCCAATATTGATCTAAAATCTTTTTCGTCTAAAACTTATAAAGAAATTTTAAAAGGTGATTTAGATTCTGTTCTAAACACCATAACCACACTGGTAGAAAACAATATTCATGTCGAAATAACTACCTTAATTGTCACCGGTCTAAATGATTCTGAATCTGAAATTGAAGATATCATCAATTTTCTGGCAGAACTGAATCCGGAAATACCCTACCACCTATCCAGGTACTTTCCCCACTACAAATATCAGCAGAGACCCACCGATACTAATTTAATTTTATCTTATTACGAATTAGCCAAGCAAAAATTGCCCCATACCTTTATTGGCAATTTCTTCCACTCGGATAAAGAAAATTCCTATTGTCCTGACTGCAAACATCTTTGGATAAAAAGAAGCGGTTTTCATTCCGAGGTAGTGGGTATTGAAAACGGTTTGTGCCTTAAATGCAAAAGAGAGGTGGGATTTCCGATATAAGCTCCCCCCCGGCTTGAATTGGTATCCATATAAGCTTGATTATCTAATAATTCTGCTGCTGGTACTGTTAAGCGGTTCAGTTATTATTTCAAGGATTTTTACCGTCCCCTCCTCAGGTCAGCAACTGTTAATTCAGACTTACAGGGGGCAAACCAATACAATTAACTTAAATCAGGACACTGTAATTCTTGTACAGGGGAGAATGGGAATAAGCACGGTTGAAGTTAATTCGGGAAGAGCAAGGATCATTTCTTCTCCCTGCCCCCGAAAAATTTGCATTAATCAAGGCTGGATATCCTCGCCGGGAAAAAGCATCGTCTGTATACCTAATGGAATACTAATCAAGATATCGGGACAGGAAGATATTGATGCAGTATCCTACTAACTTCCCTGCCCGGATAAATTTCTTGGTGGAATTAACCATTTTCGCCACTATAGCTGCTGGTTTTCACATCATTGAATCTTATGTGAATCCGACTTTTTTCAGGATTGGTTTAGGAAATGCGGTAATCCTTTTTTTAATCAGACTGAAAAATTTTAAATTAGCTGCAGCTACCTTGGGATTAAAAGTATTTTTTGGTTCCGGAGTAACCGGGACATTATTTTCTCCCATTTTTATAGCAATACTATTTGCTTCTGCCAGCAGCTTTATTGTTATGTTTATGTTCAATCGAATCCCTAAATTAGGACCAGTGGCAATAAGTATTGCCGGCAGTTGCAGCCATAATCTGGTTATTCTGGGATTTGCCAATATCTGGATAAACAACATTTTTTCAATGCTTTGGCCTTATTTTATACTTTTCAGCATTTTTTCAGGAAGTTTAACCGGATTAATTGTATTCTACCTGGAGAAATATTTTAAACCTATATTCTTAAAACATCTTGACAGAGTTTAATTTGTTCTTAAAATTACTAACATACGTGGGGCTGTGGCGCAGTTGGCTAGCGCGATTGACTGGCAGTCAATAGGTCACGGGTTCGAATCCCGTCAGCTCCACCAAAAATTATTTATGTTTTCTGTAAAAATATTTATTTGGGCTCAATAGATCTTGGAGGGAGCATGAAAAAAAGTATCTTACTGATTGTCGCCGTTTTATTTCTGGTAATTTCCTGTGTTAATGAATCAGAAGCTGATGCATCCGGTAAAATTAAAGAAGCAGAATTAGCATTGAAAACTCTCAGACAAATACTGGATAAGTACAATACTGTTTACGGACATTTCCCTGTGCTTCAGGAGGATGTTGAAACTGTTACAAAAACCGCCGAATTAGTGGTAAACGAAGAAGGTATAAAATTAATTGTAGAAGAATTCGAAGTTTACATGCCTACTGTTGATTCAGAGCAATTTTATGAAGGATTAGGCAAAGTAATGGAATTAGATGAGAGTTTTGTAATCAGAAGGTGGGCTGAATATGTAAGAGCTAATTCCAATGTGACTTTTCAGGACACCATTGATTCCATATTGGAATTTGATGCCAATGAGAATTTATCAGCAATAATAAGATTAAAAGATACTTCAGCGGCTATTGCTATACGGATCGGCGATGAAACTACTCCCTACAATATCTACAAAGCCGATAATCCTTACTTCCTCACCGTATCTGACTCTGCACTTATCAGTTTTATTCCCGGAACTTACCAGTTAAGTTTCAAGGAGTTAATTGCAGATATTGAAAAGCAGGAAAATCGAAACGCAGCATGGTTATTTGATACCCTAAGCCAATTCGGTGATACTGCTGAACTTAGATCAATTAAGGAAGCGATAATAGTGGACAGTCTCCGGTATATAACCATTGACCCTTACCGGAAATATTTCGTATCTGCCAGCGCCACTGACCGTAACCATACTGTTGTCACCGCAAGAAGAATAATTAGAGGATCAAATGATATATCTCCAGATAATTTTATATCTATGAATCCTGAAGCTATTGCTAATAATGAAGAGATGATGGAAGACACTCAGTAAACATTCCATTTTCTTAGGAGGAATAATGAATACTAAAATAATTACTATCACCCTGGTGATTGTAGCCATTGCTTTATTCATCGGCTGCGAATCTACCGAACAGGTGGTGGACCACTCCACCGATAACCAAGTGGTCAACGGCAGCGAAGATGGATGCAAAAAATTTTACAATTTAGCAATGAATTACCAGCGAAGCCGTTTATGGGCAGAGGCTGCTGAATTTTATCAAAAAGCTATTTCCTGTTCAACTGACTACATTGATGCCTATATTGCTTTTGGGAAAATGTATGAAGAACTGGATTCAACCAGTGCTGCTGAACAGGTATGGATAGATATGCAGACTAATAATCCTGAAGCCATAGAATCCTATACCCATTATGGAGCTTTTCTTGCTGAGCAGGGCAGATATGATGAATCTGAACAGGCATTCCTTAAAGCCCATGAAATCTGCCCGGATAATCCCACCCCAATTTTAGGTTTAGCTGATGTATTAACTCAGCAGGAAAAATTTGACCAAGCCCGTCCCTATCTTGAACAGGCACTTGCGTTTACTGAAGATGAAGACAAAATCATCGCCATCAAGCAGAGGTTGGCTAAATGTGCTGTAGGCATGGGTGATCCCAGCTATGCAGCCACCTTATTGGAAGATATATTAATTAGATATCCAGACCGCCTGGAAATTCATGAATGGCTGGTTGAAGCTTACAAGAGCATGAATGACTGGACTAAAGCCTTGGAACATATGGATATTGTTGCCACTGAAGATCCCACTCTTGAAAACACCATGAAATATGGCGCATTGTTAGCTCAGGCGGGGAGATCATCTGAAGCCATTTCCACTTTCCGCAAAGCAATCAGCATGGGAGGTGGACTTTCCGCTTATAAACAAGTCATCGGACTTCTGCAGCGTTCAGGACAAACTTCCCTGGCTATGCAATTTGCTGAAGAAGCTTTAGCTTCCTATTCCAGCGACAGCTACCTGAATCTGGTAGTGGGAAATAAATACTACGCCATGGCTGTTGATGCCTACAATAACAGCGACTGGGACGGAGCAATTAATTACTGTGATATGGCTATAGGTTACTATTCCAATGCCAGTTCCGGTTCTTATGTCGGTCAAGCCCAGGAAAAATTAAACTCCGCCCAACAACTGAGAGAAGCAGCCAGGCTTAAGAAGATCTACTGAGGAAATTAATGTTAAACTCAATTTTTTACCGGAGAAATTCCCCCAAGGGAATTTCTCCTATTATAACTATATTAATTATATTTTTAGTAGTAGTTATTATCTGGATTGCCCTGCAATTTGTTTCAGTTTACTACCGGCGTTACGAGATAAGAAAAAAGGTAGATGAGAAAGTTAAATACGAAAAAGATAATGATGTAATCAGAACAGAACTGATTAAATATCTGGATATGAAAGGCATTACGGTAACGGAGGGAGAAATAAAAATAGCCCGGCAGGGAAATGAAGTTGGAGACAGTGTGATGATCAATTTTACTTACCGGGACAGCACCCGCCTCTTAGGGAGCATGATTACTGCTGACTGGAACAAGGTTTTTGTTTTTGATTTTGAAATTAAGCTAAAGAATATTCTTCATGACTCTCCCCTGCGTAATTAATTTTGCTGCTGCTATTTATAATCTGCTCTTTTCAACAAATTAATCTGCAGGGAGCGTATCATTTCCCGGATACGTTAAGAGAAAAACTAGAATTTTATCCGCATCAACAGGAAATCGGTTATTTAATTTTAGATTATTATGTTAACCATGGTTTTCCCTATGCTCAGATAAATGTAGATAATATCCTTTACCAGGATTCCGAACTTGTTTTTGATTTCCTCATAGCAGAAGGACCCCGAGTTGAAGTCAGCCGGATTACTTTCTCCGGCAATCACCATACTTCCCCATCTCTTCTCCAGGCAGTGTCCAGATTGCCAGACAGTTTTACCTACAGTCAGGATTTAATTGAACAAGCGGTGGAAAATATAAACCGGCTGGATTTTATTGAAATTTTAAACCCTCCCGAGTTGTTTTACAGTAACCGCATTGAGCAGGGAATATTAAATATTCCCTGCTCACCCCGGGCGGCAAACAATATTTTTGGTGGTATAACCTATTCTCCCCAGGAAGAAGAATTAAACGGCAACATCATCTTACACATAAAAAATATTTTGGGTTTAGGGCACCAAATTAAAATTTACTGGAACAAATTAAACAGAAACAGCTCTGTCTGGCAATCTGATCTTAAACTGGTTTACCTTTTTTCAAAACCATTAAATGCCGATTTAAAATTATTATACCGGGAACAGGAAGAATATCAGAGAATCTTAGCTAAATTGACCTTTTCCCTGATATTTAAAAATCTGGAAATTTATTCAGGGCTTGAATATCATAATATAGTCTACGATACATTTGAAATCACACAACTCTCAAATGTATCCGGATTCGCCTTCGATTACCTGGATCATTTCTACAGTCCCACTAAGGGCTGGCTGTTCTCAACCGAAGTCACCACCGGAAAGATCAGCTATTTCAATTTGCAAAATTACATCAGCTCAGTGCATTTAAATGGAGAACAGTACATCCCCTGGGGATGGTTTACCTATTACCTCTGGGAACATTCAGACAATTTGTTTTCCTCCCGCTATCCTGATGAAATATTATATAAATACGGTGGAACCAGTCGCCCCAGAGGTTATTTGCCAGAAAGCTTTAACGCCAAGAACGCCTTGCTGATAACTATGGAATGCCGGTATATGATAACTAGATTTAACTACCTTTATCCTTTTGTGGATATGATAACTTATCGGAAAACTGATCCGGTATTAACTAACTTTGGATACGGTATTGGATTTTCTTCAGGAAATGATAAATTTACAATTAATGCCGATATATCCGCAAATCCGGAATTAAAAAAAATTGATGAATTTTTAATCTCAACTGATATCCAGTACAATTTCTAATTATCTCCATATTAAACACCTTCATCCAATAAAATAAATCTGATTTGTAAACTCCCCCATACTGCCACCATCCTGTGTCCTTCCGTGTTCCATTCCCCCTGGGGATGAGCGGTGTGCCCTATGGTTTAAAAAAAGGGGATGGAGGGGGTATTGATAATTGGTCATTGTT
>LKUE01000030.1 GCA_001412365.1 Desulfuromonas sp. SDB
CCTCTGGTCTTTATCACCAGACCTTTTATAGCCCAGTACAACAACCAGAGGATGATCAACAAGATTACTTTCAACATAATTTATCCTTTTAGTGATTTAATTAATTTTTCCGCCTGTTCAGAAGTGATCTTTCCTTCGGACAGCATGTTCAGTATTTTATTTACATTCTGCCCGGTCTCATCCACCTTCACTTCCCGATCATTACCCCCGAACACTTCCGCCAGCTTGGTCAGCTTGGCAAAGTCAAACTTACCGGAAAAATCAGTAGTCTTCTTGGTCTCCACCTTATCTTCAGGATACTCCCCGGTTAATTTTATATCTCCTCCCAGACTTCTTATCACCATAACTTCCTCTCCCTGATAACTGTGGAAATTAATGCTTACATCACCGGATAGTGATTTGATCAAAGCGCTTTCCTCTAAGTTGAAACTGGCGTCTATTTGCACGTCTCCGGAAAAGCTCTTCAGCTTAAGTCCCTGAATATCGCCGTTTAATATCCTCAGATCCCCGCTGTAGATGCTGGTCTTCAAGCTTCCCTGCAGGTTTTCAAACTGCATATCTCCGCTGTAGCTTTTTATTTTCACTTCTCCTTTGAAAGTTCCCCGGGAATCTATATCTCCGCTGTAGGACTTTATGGTTCCAGTATAATTGAAGTTCTCGGTGGCCAGACTGGAACTGTAGGTTACTATTTTGCCCTGATTTTCGACATTCTCCGGAAGAAGTATACTCACCAGTCCTTCCGCGTCTTTCACATTGAACATCTTGTTCCAGTCCGCATGCTTCTTCTCTCTAATGGTCAGTTTGTTATCGGTGAAGTCAATATCAAATCTTTCCTCCACTCCGCTTTTGGTCAATCCCTGAAATTCCACCTCAATATCGTCCCGGCTCTGCTGAATGATGTTTAAATCAAATCTCCTGGTTAACAGGTCCAAGTCCAATTTATCTTCAGTTATGCTGTAGTTGTACATCTTTACCTCCTATATCCACCAGTAGATGAAATCTGAATAGATTTTATTTCTCTCTGCCATCTTCTTGTTCTCTTTTTGTAACCGAGTATCCTTACTCTTGGTCACACTCTGGTAATGCCTGCTACTTTTCATTTTCTCCCCCTTGTTCTACGGTGGGTTGAATCAACCCCTTTCTTTTCATCGCTCTTCTCACCCTCTTGAATCTCTTTGTACTTACTCTCATTACACACCCCTTTCTTTTAGTTATATTACGGTTAGATACCAACTGAAAACGCTATTACTGCGCCGGTTATTCCTTTCCTGGATAGCTCTGATCCGGGAATTCTTTGCTCTTTTAGAATTGATATTTCTGAAATACATTTTATTCTCCTTTAATTAAATACTGCTTTAGACCAACTGAATCCGCTTATACTGTTTTTATTATTTCTCTCCTGGATATCCCTGATCCGGGATACTTTCCCTTTTTTTATTATTCTGCGGTACATTATTCTTCCCCTTTATTTAATAGTTTGATTGCTTCCTCCAGATCTATCTCGCCCTGACTTAACTGATCCAGCACTTCCGAGGTCTCCTGGCTGTCCTGATCAACTTCTTCCGGGTAATCCACTCCCAGATATTCCTTGGCTTTCTTCAGATAATTTTTCACCTTGGGATAGGAGCAGTTCATGATTTTCTCCACTTTCTTTATATTTCCCTCGGTGAAGATGAATACTTTTATAAAATCCATTATCTCCGGCTGAATATCCTGAAGATCATCTAAACTGAAATCACCAATGATCCTGGTATGACATTGAGTACACTCTATTTCTTTTATTTTCATCTTCGATTTGCAGACTGGACAATTTTTAATCAACTCAACCTCCTTTATATTTACAATCAAGTATAATAAAAAAATTAACTTTGTCAAGTAAAAAATATTAATATTTTTAATTTATTTGTTAATTATATTAATATTTGATAAAAATAATATGAATATTCAATAAAAGTACCCTAATATTATGAAGAAATAAGTAAATTTATTGGATTCTTATAAATCAATTAACTTGAGTTTGAAGAATGGATAAATAGATACAATCAATACAAAAATGATTTTGTATAAAAATTTAACAAATATTTATTCTAAACATCGAACAAAAAGATTAGAATTGATTAAATTAAAAAGGAGTTACATAAAGTGAAATACTTTAAAACTGTTTTGATTTTAATTAGCTGCCTATTTTATTTAATCCCCACAAATGTTTGGACACTAAATTTCATATTTGAAAGCCAACCGTTCTCCTTCCAGGCACTGAGAGCTATCGGCTACTGCTTCAGCGGAGGTGCGGATGTGGGAGAATGTTTATACACCTGTTACCAGATAAAGGACGGAGATACCGAAAGCTGGTATGATCAGTGGTACAGTACTGCAAACCGGGTTTTAGCTATGGGTGACCACTATATGGAAACTATGAATGTAGAAAATGCCCGGGAGTGCTATTTCCGGGCATCTCAATATTTCAGGACTGCCGAGTTCTACCTCCATTCCAATCCCCAGGATCCCCGGATCATGGAAACCTGGTTCGAGAGTAAAGATGCTTTTCTTCTAGCAGCATCATTACCCGGTCATCCCATCATTCCGATGAAGATTCCTTTTGAAGACTCCTATCTGCCCGGTTATCTCTGCCTGGTGGATGAATCAGCGGCTAAGAGACCGATGATAATTGCCCACAGCGGATTTGACGGAACTAAGGAGGAACTCTACTTCAGCATTGGTAATTATGCAGTAAACCGGGGATACAACTGTCTTCTGTTTGAAGGCCCCGGGCAAGGAGAGGTGATCCGGGAACAGAACATCCACTTCCGTCCCGACTGGGAAACAGTTGTCACTCCGGTAGTAGATTACATAATTGATCGTCCCTATGTGGACCGGGATAAGATAGTGCTGATTGGTTACAGCATGGGAGGATATTTTGCTCCCCGGGCAGTGGCTTATGAACACCGCATCGCCGCCTGTGTGGCCAACGGAGGACTGTACAGCATGTACGCGGTGGCTACCAGCGATAACGAGGATAACATTGACCAGATCCTGGATGATCCAGAAGCTTCCCAACAGTACGACCAAACCATCTACAGTATGATGGAAAATGATCTCTTTCTGGAATGGTTCTTCACCAACGGGATGTGGGCATTCCACGCAGACTCTCCCAGTGAATTAATGAGAATGCTGAGATCCTACACCCTGGAAGGTTGTGTGGGGAATATCTCCTGCCCCATGCTCATTTTGGACTCAGAAAACGACGATCAGAATATGGGACAGGCAAAGGTCCTTTACGATTCCCTGAAATGTCCCAAGGAATATGTTCTGTTTACTGAACTGGAAGGAGCGGATGAACACTGCCAGATGGGAGCAGTCCTGGTATCCAATGAGAAGATATTCAGCTGGCTAAATGAGGTACTTAACCAATAGGAATATCTGTAATTCATAAATTATTCTTCACCATCTGGGTTATTGTTTCATCCTGTGTAAATCTCACCTATGACGAAGTCATGCTATC
>LKUE01000031.1 GCA_001412365.1 Desulfuromonas sp. SDB
ATTTACCCACTAATTTACACGAATCCCTGCTACCCTTCCCTTCAAAGACACTAATGGACACTAATCCACACCACCCATCCTAGAGATTAGAATGCAGATTTACCTGCCAGGTGGCAGGTTAAAAAAAATAGAACTTAATATAAATAAGTTAAATTGAAATAATATTCAAGGTCGGTTATACTACAATATCGAGATTGAATAATTTGGCAAGGAGAGTTTATGAAAGAAGAAGTTGTGGGATGTGCCAGACCTACCGGCGGACCGGTCGGCGAGTCCCAGGAAAACCAGGAAAAAAGTCAGCCACCACCAGAAGATAAGGAGGTAGTCAACATGATTAAAGTGGGGCAAAAAGCACCCGATTTCACTGCCCCTGCTTACTATCAGGGCAAATTTGTAAGTGTTAAATTATCGGAATACCTGGGAAAATGGGTGGTCCTTTGCTTTTACCCAGGTGATTTCACCTTTGTGTGAGCTACTGAAGTTTCGGCAGTTGCCGGAAAGTATCCTGAATTCCAGAAATTAGGGGCAGAGGTCCTTTCCATGAGTGTAGACAGCGTATTTGTGCACAAGATGTGGAATGACAATGAACTCTCCAAAATGGTTGAAGGGGGAATCCCCTTCCCCATGTTATCCGATGCAGGAGGAAAAGTAGGCACAATTTACGGAGTTTATGATGACAAGGGGGGAGTGGAGACCAGAGGAAGATTTATCATTGACCCGGATGGAGTTGTGCAGGGCTATGAAGTACTAACCCCTCCGGTGGGAAGGAATGTCAATGAAACCTTCCGCCAGATTCAAGCATATCAATTAGTAAGAAAGAGTAAAGGTTCAGAGGCTACTCCTTCCGGCTGGAAGCCGGGGAAGGAAACCTTGAAGCCCGGACCTAATCTAGTGGGCAAAGTGTGGGAAGTCTGGAAAATTGACCAGGCTTATGAATAAAGCTTAATATATCTTGGGGCAGAAACATCTGTTTCTGCCCATTTATAATTTAATAATATGTTGAAACCAAATGCATTCAATAGCATATCTATAATAGTAATATTTTGCTTGATCTTTATCTCAGGATGTACTGATTATGACTACGACACTCCGGATACTCCGGCTAATTTAGATGGATTTACCAGGCATTTGAAAATGGAAGTAACTTCAGATGTGGATAGTGTATATTACTATGCTGATGAAATGGGATCTGATGTAATTTACATGCTGAATTTTAAATGCAGAGAACAGACTGTACAGAACATTATTGATCAGTTAAATCTGAATTCTTTTACCCAAACATATTGCGGTATTACTCCTAGAGGTGATCTGTCCTGGTGGGACAACCACAATGTACTGAATTTACCCGGTTGGAGTAGAAGAACAGATGATTATTACCGGTACCTCTGGTATGATCAAACCAGAGGTCATGTTTACTATCTGGAATTTTCTATGTAATTACTTGAAATGGAGTGAAATATGCCTCAGATGGTTAAAGGGGGAAAGTATACTTTTGGTTGGTCCAAAGTAGGTGATGACGGATCAATGGTTATCCCTCCGGAAGCTTTTGTTGAATATAAATTTAAACATGAGCAGAAGGTCATATTGATCTCGGGAAGTAATAAATCAGGAGGATTTGGTCTTACTTATAAAAAGAAATTAGAAGGAACTGCTCTTTTTCAAGTATTAAAAAATAATCCTCAACTTATCAACTTCACCATGGATGATAAAACTCCGGTGAAAATAGGCACTAAGTATTATGCCTGGACGGTTATTACCGATCATTATTTTACTCCTGGTCTGGATGTTTTAAATTGTTATGGAGTTAAACCTGGAGATAAATTGCTGGTGGTAAGAGGTAGCGGGTTAGCCCTGGGATTTCTGGTGAGAGGTCCTATTGTTGGGTTCGCCCGGGATTATCCCGGGCTTAAGATATTTTAACCACAGAAGAACACAGAAGAACACAGGATACCACCCTTCATCCTGAAATATTTCACCACGAATTTACACCAATAAGAAAATGTTTCATGATCAGGACTATCAGCTTGATGA
>LKUE01000032.1 GCA_001412365.1 Desulfuromonas sp. SDB
AAATTTTGCTGATTGTTCTGGTCGAAAAAACGGTCTGATCCGTGAATGATGAATCCCAGGGATTTCAGAAACCAAGCCAGGGGATAGATGCCGCTTCCGGCAATTCCCGCCAGATAAATTGATTTTATTTGAGAATTAAACAATTGATAAGAATATTCCAATCAGTTAATCTTGTTTTTCTTTGTTCTTATTCTCTCCTTTAAGGATTTCATACCAATGGGATTCGATAAGATTATGTTTATTCAACTTTTCGGCAGTGTTGCTGAATGATATCATCCCGTATTTTTGTTCATTTTGATCCATAATCTCTTTGTAGTGTTCATAGTTTTTCTCATTTAAAATTAAATCTCTGACTTCCTGGTTATTTCTCAATATCTCCAGTGCCATTACCCTTTGAGTCCCTTCGGCAGGAGGAATTAATTTTTGGCATATTACTGCATTGAGATTATCCGCCAAGATTATCCGGGCGTATTCCTGTTCTGATTCGGGAACCAGACTAATCAGATACTGGATGGTGTTGTGTACATTTTGAGCCTGTAATTCGGCAATGACAGTTATTCCGTTGGTTAATACATTGAACATCAATTTTACTACTTCAGCATCATGAATTTCCGAAATATAAATTAAATCTACATTTTGGTGAAGGGAAGCATTTAAGGCAGTCTTGAAGTCATAGACATCCGTACCCACTTCACGCTGAATTATTATTGATTTATTGTTGACATGCAGGTATTCAATGGGGTTTTCAATGGTCAGAATTTTTTTGCCGGTTTGATTGTTCAGAAAATTAATCATAGCGGCAATAGTAGAGGTTTTCCCTGAAGAGCCAGTACCCGAGACCAGAATTAAACCCTTACCGGAAAGAGTGATTTTTTCCAGTACCGGAGGTAATTTCAAGGACTGAAAGGTTGGGTTTTCCATGGGTATGGGTCTTAACACCAGAGCAAAAGTTCCCCGCTGGGAGGTTATATTTACCCTAAATCTCCCCACTCCTTCCAGAGAATAAGAGCAATCAAAGTCAGTTAGAAAATCAATGAAATTGTCAATTTTGTGTTTTTCAATTTTGTGTGAATTCACTATTAAATGTTTGATGATCTCTTCCATCTCCGGAACAGTAATCTTACTTTCCGCCCCCAGAGACATGAAGTTATTCCCTACCCTGAAATACCAGGGAGATCCGGCACAGAGATGAATATCAGTAGCTTGGGCATCTTTAATTTTTAACAGGGTTTGACGGAATTTTCCGATTAAAGGGCTGAGGTTATGATCGTTCATGATTCCTCCTAAAATTTGTATTGTATTTATTTTATCAAAAAAACCTGGTAACTCTCAACTACTGAATTCAAGTCAGGTAAATTTTCACTAGCACCTTGATTGTTTAGATTGAGCTTTACAATATATCTTCCCGAGGGCAGTATATGTCCCTGATGGTCAGTTCCGTCCCAGAGGATAAAATTGTCTTTTTGCAGATCCCAGTTGATTAATTTTCTGCCGGTTAAATCCCATATAGTCAGTTGGGCACTAATGGGAGCGGTCAATTTAAACATAATTGATCCATTGTCCTGGTATTCTATAACTAAATTACAAGGGGGAGAATGAGGAGGTGGAAGGGGGCAGTTCACCGGATAGCCGAAATACTGCAAAATACGTCGGATTAAATTCAAGGGGGTGGCGGATTCAGGTTGGGGGAGGATGTCGGTAATATCTACGGTTGAAAAGACAATTTGAAAATTGCTTTTACTTCTTATTATGCCGTAATCAGAATTTTGAAAATAGGCACATCCTTCTCCCTGAACAGAAGGATAGATAAATTCATAGCGCTGAACTGGATTGATATACCAGCTGAAACCATTGCCAATGGGATCTTGCTGATTACCCACTAGTTGATTTGAGTACCCGCTGTCCCCGGAGAAAATCACTCCCAAGGTATCCTCCAGAAAAGAGGTTTGTGAAAGCTGGCTTGCGGCATGGGTAGAAAAAATTGCCAAGGGATAATGGTTGGTTATGATGAAGTTCAGTCTTTCCCGGTCAATACTGTCCAGGGGATTTTGAATCCTGCCGGTGATCCAGAAAATTGAGGAGACTTGTTGAATTAAAGAGAAGGGTGGGCTTCCCAGGCTTTCAACTGCCCATAAAAGATTGGGAATATTTATTTGATCACAGATATTTTGATAATTTATTCCTAAATTCTGACTTTGTCCGTCATCAATAATCAATACTGACTGAGCTAGGGGGGTAATCCTCCGGGGACGGAAATATAGTTTCATCTGAGGATCCATGGTTATTGAATCAGGGCAGGAAATTAGTTCTTGGATAATCAGCTCTCTCTGTTCCATCAGGTATTCCCGGCTGACTGAGCAGGAATTTCCGTACCACAAGCCCAATTCCAGGGGAATCTTGTAGATGAAAGAATCTGGTTGCACCTGAGTAATGTTTATGTGCAGGTACTGTTGGTGGTGGTACCACCATAAATTCAATTGGGGATAATCAGGGCGGTAAAGCCATTGTTGAAAAAACCAATCTAAGGGTTCTAGTTTGTAGTACTGTTCAATGGTATTCTGGAGATCTGTTATTGAGGCGTTTCCTCCTTTGTACTGATGATAAAATGCTCGCATGGCAGGATAGTAAAGGGTATCTCCAATTAGATTTCTAAGCATGTGATGAAACCATGCTCCCTTCCAGTATACATTAAGCCCGAAGGGATCAGGGCTGTTGATAATGGGCCAGTGATGCTGATCATCACAATCTAATCCCCCCTGCCTCATATGCTCTAATCTCTGGTTGAATCCTTCATCTCCTTGAAGTACCCTGGTGGCTAAGCATTCATAATATGAAGTGGTCCCTTCGTTGATAAACATCTGCTGGTAGTTAATACAAGTTAAAGCATCTCCCCACCAAGAATGGGCAATTTCGTGGGCGTGGGTTATAGGAGACAGCCATGAATTCGGAGCATAGCGGATACAGGTCTGATTTTCCATAGCTCCCCTTCCCCCTGATTGGATTTGTCCAAGTTTTTCATCCGCAAAAGGGAAGGTGTCAATTAAGGTATCAAATAAACTCATAATAACTTCAGTGCTGTCCAGCATCATTTCCGCCATGTATTCATATCCGGGAATTGCATAGTAAATTAAAGGATAGCCGTGGTAATTTCTCTGGAGTACCAGATAATTTGAAGCAAGTATTGCCACCAGATAAGTTGCAATAGGATGCTGATGAACCCAGTGAAAAGTAAGCCGGTTGCCGGATATGCTGTCAATTCCGGTTAAAACTCCATTACTCACCGGGTAAAGATTTTCAGGTACAGTAATATGCAGCTCTATGCCCAGATCAGCTTTATCCCAGCAGTAGTCAAAGCAGGGCCACCACTGCTTAGCCGCTTGATTTATCTCCACATCGGTTAGAAAACCTGAAAATGCCTGGAACAATCCATCTATAGGTTTTCCCTGATAATAAATACTGATTTCAGAAACAAGGTGGGGGGGGAGAGCAGAGGTTAGACTTACATAAATTGTATCTTCAATACGGTGGTAGCTCTGAAGGATATTATTCATGGTGATGCTATCTACTGTCATTGCCTGTCCCAAATGCACTGGCAGAGTATCCATATTCTGATTGGGGCTAAATGTTATCACCACCATTCCCGCCAAAGTGTCGTAAGGGGTAAAGAATTCCACGGTTAGATTGTATTTTAGGACATCATAACTATGAGTTATGACACTATCCTGGGGAAGGTGAAACTGATTGCCAGCTTTGTTAATTTCAGGATGAACAAACTGGCTTATCAGTAAAAGTAGTATAATCATTTGATTAGTTGAAAGTATTTAAATCTGTTAAGTTAAGAATATATGTAAATTTAACAGAAATCAACCTGAACCCTTTTCTTGACAGAGAAAATAAATAGTGATATTGCTTTATTACGTGATATTATATTAAATGAGAATTATTTAATATGGCAATGTAATTTTGTAAATTAATCAGGGAAAATCAATATAGAATAGAAATAGATAATTTATATTATGAGAAAACGAATTATCAACAGCGGAGGGATTATTTCTCTTCAGCAGGGAGAAATACCCCGAAGAAAAAAGGAACTGAATTTAACCGGCGTAATTAATCATAAAGATGTAATTGTGGAAGATGAAAAAATTTTAGATATTGTGGGTAGAAGTAAGCCGGATAAATCTGATTTTTTAGTGGATGCAAAAGGAATGTGGATAATGCCGGGGATAGTAGATGCCCACACTCATCCCATTTTTGGCGGTCAGCGTTATAATGAATTCTATTTACGGGCTCAGGGAAAGTCCTATCTTGAAATTGCTGAGCAGGGGGGGGGTATTCTCTCCACGGTTGAGCAAACCCGCTGCAGTAATCCGGAAATATTATATGAAAAGGGAGTCAGGATAATTAATAAATTTTTGGAATTAGGGACCACTACTATTGAGGCAAAGTCAGGATATGGATTGAGTTTAGAGGATGAGGTTAAAATACTATCAGTTATCCGGGATTTAAATAAGAACACAAAAATGGATATCTTTCCCACCTTTCTAGGTGCACATTCTGTTCCCCGGGAATATAAGTCTAATCCACAAGATTATGTTAAATTACTCTGCGATAGGATGATTCCTGAAATTGCCTCTTCCCGGTTAGCTGACTATTTAGATGTATTCTGTGAAAAGGGAGCTTTTAGCATTGAACAAACTGAGAAAATATTAAACTCGGCAAAACTGAACAAATTGAAGATCAGAATGCATGCTGAACAGCTTTCTCATAATGAAATTGTGCCGGTGGCGATGAAATACAGTCCAGTTAGCTTAGATCATGGAGTTATGGTTTCTCCTCAGGACATCCAGCTTCTGGCAAAGTCTTCTACCACAGTGATACTGCTTCCAGGCACGGAGATAGTTTTAAATCAAACCACCTTTGCCCCTGCCCGGGAAATGATTGAGCAGGGATGTATTATTGCCCTGGCTACAGATTTTAATCCGGGCAGCTGTCCCATTCAGTCAATGTGGTTGATTGCCAGTTTTGCTGTGCTGAAACTGAATCTTACCATAGCTGAAATTTTAAATGCGATTACGGTTAATGCCGCTTATTCTTTGGGAATAGCAGATAAAGTTGGACAGATAAAACCAGGTTATCAAGCTGATATTATTTTCCTGGATATAGATAATCCTCTGGAAATACCTTACTGGATAGGAGCTAATCCGGTAAAAGCAGTGATGAAGAAAGGTCAAATAGTATATCAGAGGAATTATGGATAAAAATATAATTTTAGCAGATAAATTATTTGATCAAAAACGCTACTATGAAGCAGTTGCCCAATATGAAGGCAACAAGTTAAATCCGGTTCAACTGGAGAAACTGGCGGTATGCTATGCCAAAACTGATCAATTTTCCAAAGCCACTAAACTTACTTCTGAATTAATTGAAAATTACCGATTGTCCGATAAGGATGTTGAAACTATAGCCATGTATCTTGTACATTTTGAGTACTGCCCTGAATTAACCAGTCCCTTTCTGCTTACCTACACTGAGATTGCGGTAAGAAACAAGGTTTGGAATCAAGTAATAGATATGATAAAACAATGCATTAATGAAAATTTAGATGATCCGGGTAAAGTTGTAGATTTTCTAAAATCAATTAAAAAACAAGCAAAAGTTGGAGATTACATTATTGATTTAATTGATAACCTTGTTTCTAGATACGATGCCAGCATGGGTTCCAATGAACAAATGCTTAAAGATGATTCTGCTCAATCTGAATTTTCACTGCCTGAGTTTTTTGAAAGTATTGGGTCCTATGAAAACGCGGTTAATGCTTATATAAAAATTGGCAAGTGGGCGGTCAAGGTAAATAAACCCAATCTAATAAGAAAATCATTGGAAGCATTGGAACGGCTGGGTTATCAGGATAATTTAGAATATATTGATTTAAAAGAAAGCTTGGACAAAGCAGGTCCGGTTTTTGATCCGCATGAAATCATTAAAGGATTACCTGAAAAAACTGACGATATCCCCATGGAATTAGCTGACAATCACTTGAAATTAGCTTTACTTTTAAATATTAGAGGATTAGCTGATCAAACTAAAACTGAATTTTTGAATTCTGTTTTAGCTACACCCATTTTAGACCAGCAGGAATATGTGGAAAAGCTTTATGCTAAATTAAAGATGATTGATGCAGATTTAACTCAGGAGGTTATGAATTACATCGCTTCTACCGGACAATTTTCCTATGAACTGCAGGAAACCATAAAGAGTTTAAGCCACCCCACCCAAGGTTTGGATAGGTTTGTAAAATCTGAGTCTGGAGATCAGACGGTCAGTGTTTCTCCAAATCAGAATTCTGATGGTCAGGATGTATATGATCTTGATTCATTGTTGAATCAGGAGGCTCAACCGCCTTTTAATTTGCCGGAATCTAAAATTGATGAAACCGGGAAAACTACTGAGGAGCAAAAATTATTTTCTGAAGAATTCAAGATAGATATAGAACAGGAGGTTTTTCCGTCTAATTCGGATAGTGAATTTCAATCAACATCCAATATTCCCTTGGATGCCAAAGCCACATCAACAGAATCAGCCCCCATAAATACACCACTTGAAACCGGAGAGGAAGATATCATAAGGTCAGAGAATGAATTTGATTTAAAACCAGCGGAAAACCTTTCTCCTGATTTTAAAACAGAAACTGAATCAACAGATCATTTTCCCCTGGACTTAGAATCTTCCCAAACACCATCTGATTTCAGTTCAATTACAGCTGATAACACCGGGGAGCAGTTTAATAGTGATGGAATTACCAGCGATTATTCAGAAGAAGATAAACATATAATGGAAGATTTAAAAATCCCCTTGGAAACTGATAAAGTAAGCCAGTATGAGAATTTAACTGATCAAAAGGATTTCATGGAAGAAGATGATATTGCCAGTGCTGAAGTTTCAAAAATAATGGAATCACAAAAAGAAAATGAAATCATTCCTTCAGAAGAACAGACAGATCAATCTGCGTACTCAGGTGATCAGTCTGAAGGTGAACAAGAAAACCAACTAGATGAAATGAATATTGATTTTTTATAATTAATCGAGGTGTTATATGCATTATAGAGAGTTCTATGGTTTAAATATGGATCCTTTCAATAATGTCCCTGATCTTAGATTTTATTATCCGGGAAATCTTTATTCTCGAATATATACCCGGTTGATGAGGGTTGCTCAGGAGGGGAGAGGATTGGCTGTCCTTACCGGGAAGGTGGGCACAGGAAAAACCACTATGGCCAGACAGCTTTTATACCTGCTCAGGGGGAATAGAACCCTGCAAACCGGGTTATTGGTATTAATGCACAGTGAGTTTGAACCGGGATGGCTGGTTAAAAGAATTGCGGGACTAATTGGAATAAATGAAATCCCCAATGAAAAGACTGATGCATTGGCGGTGGTTACCAAGAAATTGCTAAAATATGATCAGGAGAATAAGCATACAGTTATTTTAATAGATGAAGCTAATAAAATGGTTAATCCCGATCAGCTGGAAGAAGTAAGAGGTTTTTTAAATCTGGAAAAGGGAGACCGGAGACTGGTAACTTTCATTTTATTTGGAACCAGCGAATTATTGGATAATGTAAAAAGTAATCAATCACTATCCCAGCGGGTAATAATGAGACTAACTCTTAAATTAATGGACTTTGAATCGACAATCAAGTACATTAGACACAGACTAAGTGTTGCTGGTGCAAGAAGAGATGTTTTTGCCAAGGATTCATATAATTTGATTTATCGTTATACTAAAGGCAATCCAAGGGTAACCAATGCACTTTGCGATAATGTGCTTTTTGAAGGGGCATTGGCTAATTACCAGGTGATAACCCCAAGTTTAGTTGAAGAAGTCGCCATGATGTTAGGTTTTGAAAAAGAGGTATAATTAACAAATGCCACTTTCCAGCGGAGAAAAAAGAAGATTAATTAATCAAGCCCGGGATTATATCAGATCCAAGGATTACCAGGATGCTATCCGTATTTACCGCCAGATATTGGAAAGTGGACAGGAGCCGGAGGTATACCAGCAATTAGGTGATGTTTACGAAAGAATTAATGACCGTGATAATTCCATAGAAGCTTTCCGCCATTCAGCAAATTTGTATATGGATGAGGAGATGTGGAGAGAGGCGTTGGGAGTTTACCGGAGATTGTCCAGAATAATGAAGGAAGACAGTGCTGATTTGGGCTGGGATCTTGCCAATTTGTATTTAAAAATGAACATGGAAGTTGAGGCGATCAGAGAGTTAACCAATTTTGGCGACAAGAAAATGAATGAAAACGATCTTCAGGAAGCATTTAAGGCTTTTGATAAGGTAATGGAGTTAGAACCTGAAAATGTTTTCATAAGAATTAAGTATGCGGATTTGTTGGAACAAAAGGGACAATTTAATAAAGCTATGGATAATTATCAAATTGTCAAAAATGCCTTTGAGAAAAAAGGGGACCAGACAAAAATTGAAGAATTCCAAGCTAGAATTGATATTTTAAAATCAAAGATAAAGGAAATCACTCCTCAGGTTAAAACCAAAGAAACCAAGAAAGGTAAACCTGATTTTGGTTTCATGCTTGGTGAATTTGTTGAAGAAACCGGACAAAAAGAAACTGCTTCCGCCAGTGAAGATAATTATGTGGAACAGAAGACTGCCCCCCCTGAATCTATAACCCCTGAACCACCTCCTGAATCTGAACAGACAAGTTCCTATGTCGAAGTTGACTTGAAAACAGAAGAATTGAAGGAGTTGCCTGCGTTGAATAAGCTGGGCACCGAAGGTGATGAAGAAATTCTGGAAAGCAAGGAAGAACCAACCCCTGAAATATCCGCGGAACAAGCTGAACCAGAAGTGTCCGAACCAGTTGATCAGGTTCCTCAGCAAGATGAATTCCCCCTGGGAGAAATAATTGACGAGGTAGCTGAAGAAATGGCTGAAGCCACTCCTGGAGCTAAACCGGAAAAGGTCTCCCCAAAAGCAGAGGAATCTACTGGATTTTTTGAAGGATTGGATTTGCAGGATCTTCTTTCCGGAGTATCTGAACAGAAATCTGAAGAATCTGAACAACCAGATTTTTCAATTACGGAAGATAAGAAAAAGCAGGTGGATAAAAAGATTAAAAGCCGCAAATCCCACACCGTGTCCATGTCCAATATTGATGAAACTATCTCTCTGGAAGGATTGCTAAAGGGGGATGTAGATAGCTGGAGCGATGTCGCTTCGGAGTTAGCTAAGGAATTACTAGATGATAAAGGGGTTGATGAATTTAAAGCCACCCAGGATAAGATTTTAACTGAAAGTACAACCTGGGAGGAATTTGAAGAACAAGCCCAATTGCTGCTTTCGGTGGGGGAAACCGAGGAGGCAATTGATTATCTTTACCAGGCTGCAGATGGATATTATGATGAGAATGTTTTAGACAAGTCCTGGCAGTTGTACAATCAGATAGTGGATCTAAGACCATTTGAAATACGACCCCGGCAGAAAATGGTTCAAATTGCTCTTAAACTCGAAGATACTGAAAAAGCAACTACTGCCTACCTAAGTCTCTATGATTGCCAGAAGAGAAGAGGTGCATTTATTGATGCCGAAGAGACCCTTGGCAAATTAAGGAATATTGCTCCCAATCATCCCGGGGTTATTGCCAGAGATCATCCTCATACTGAGAAAACCACTCCGGAAGGGCAGGCTGTAGATCTTTCCACACTGCTGGAAATGGAAACTCTTCAGGAAAAAATCGGAAATAGAAGTATGAATTCATTAGTTGATGAATTTAAAGAAGAGGTGTATCAAAGTATCAGTTCCAGTGAACGAGAAAATTATGATGCTCATTATGACCTGGGAATAACTTTCAAGGAGATGGGTTTATACGATGAAGCTATTGAAGAATTCACCATAGCCACTAAATCCAAGAAATCATTTTTAAAATCCATGGAGATGATAGCTAATTGCCTTTTTGATTTGGGTAAAAAAGATGCCGCAGTTTCCCAGCTGGAGGAAGTAATTAACAATCACGATTACCAGGAATCTGAATTAGTGGGTATAAGATATTTGCTGGGAACAATTTATGAAAGCAGAGGAAATTCATCGGAAGCAAAAAATCAATACATAAAGGTATATCAGAGTTATCCTGATTTTGCGGATATAAAGGAAAAAGTAAAAAAATTTAAATAGTTAATTTTTGATATTTCTTTTTTTTTGCTCCCACCATTTCAATCTTTTATTTATCTCTCGTTCAAATCCCCTGGTTTGGGGATGGTAGAAAGTAAACTCAGATAATTGCGGGGGTAAAGTTGTCTGTCCTGAAAATGCATGAGGATAATCATGATCGTATTTGTACCCGCGTCCATGTTTTAACTGTTGGGCTAATTTGGTCGGTGCATTCCGCAGATGAAGGGGAACAGGAATTGATCCTGTTTTTTTCACCTCTTGCTGAACCCTGTCCCAGGCTTGATAAATACTGTTTGATTTAGGTGAAACTGCCAGATAAATTGCCGCTTGTACCAGTAATAACTCGGCTTCGGGCATGCCTACCACATCAAAAGCACTGCGAGCCTGAGTTACCTGTACTAAAGCCAGAGGATCAGCTAAGCCAATGTCCTCACTGGCTATTCGAATCATCCTTCTGAATATATAGGCAGGATCAGCACCTCCCATTATCATCCTGGCGAGATAGTACAGTGCCCCCTGGGGATCGCTGGCTCGGACACTTTTATGAAAAGCGCTGATTAAATCATAAAAATAATCACCTTGTTTATCGTAGCTGAATATTTTTTTTGAAAAATCAATTTTATCTATATTTTCAATATTTTGTATTATTGCTTCAAAGAAATTCAATGCTCTCCGGGCATCTCCTTCTGAATAGGAGATTATATGAGGAAATATACTGGTAATCTGTTTAATCTGATTTTTATCAAGATGTTTAAAATACTGTGCTGACTGGCAATAATGTAACCCCTGGTGAAGAATTTTTTCAATTGCCTTATCCGGTAAGGGTTCTAGGACAAAAAGCCTCAGCCTGGACATCAGGGGAGAATTAAGATAAAAGGACGGGTTTTCAGTAGTAGCTCCAATTAAAATAATTTTTCCCTGTTCAACGTAGGGAAGAAGAACGTCCTGCTGTGATTTTGAAAAGCGGTGAATTTCATCTAAAAACAAATAGGAACCAGGTGAGGATATTAAATTATGCCCATCTCCGATTTCTCTAATTCTGTTTACCCCTATTTTAACTGCGCTTTCCTTAAAATGAGGAATGCTTGGGCTGTACTGAAAAATTAAATTAGCCAGGGTTGTTTTCCCTGATCCAGGAGGTCCCCACAATAGTAAACTTGGAAAATTTTTGTGATTGAAATAACTGTGTAGTTCTGTTCCGGGAGCAAGGATTTTTTCCTGCCCGAAAAATTCTTTTAAGTCAACCGGACGTAATGCATCGGCAAGCGGTTTCAAATTACCTCCGTCATTTATATTGTTATAGAACAATGATAAATAATAATTATTTAAATTTGAAGTTTTTTAAATAACTTTCATAATTTTACTTATATTTTTTTATATTTCAGGGCACAATATATTGTATTACTTGTATATTTTTATGTTTATATTGTAATTATAAATATTTAATAAAAATGGTCTAAATTTCGTAAAATAAAGCTTGACATAATTGGGTGGGTTGATTAAAGATAAAAATGGGTCAAAGTGGGTCAAAAAAGGTATAAAAATGGGT
>LKUE01000033.1 GCA_001412365.1 Desulfuromonas sp. SDB
AAAATAATATTTTCTGATATTCCTTTTTTGATTAATTTAACCGTTTATGTTACATTTGTAATGATTATAATTATATTTAATCCAGAAGTTTTTAAATGAGGTGAAAATATGAATTTAAAAGCAGTTTTAAAGGATATGGTTGAACGAGATGCTTCCGACCTCCATATTAAAGCAGGCAGCCCTCCTGTATTAAGAATTAATGGACGGTTGATTATAATGAAGCATCCTTCTCTTTCCCCTGAAGACCTTAAGCAGGCTGCAGTGAATTTAATGACTCCTGAACAGCAGAGAAAGTTTGCCAAGGAAAAAGAACTTGACTTTGGGGTAGGGGTTCCTGGTTTGGCTAGATTCAGAGTAAATGCTTATTTACAAAGATCCAGTATTGCTATTGCCATGAGAACAATTCCCATGAATGTTAAGCCCCTTACTGATCTCAACCTTCCTCCCGTGCTTAAGGATTTGGCAATGAAACCCCGGGGATTTATGCTGTGTACAGGAACTACCGGTAGCGGTAAGTCTACAACCTTAGCTGCAATTATTGATCATATAAATGAACATGTTCCCCGAAATATAATAACCATTGAAGATCCCATCGAGTTCTTGTTCACCGATAAAAAATCTATAATCAGCCAAAGAGAAATTGGTTCGGATACCAACACTTTTGCCATTGCCCTTCGCCATGCTATGCGTCAAGACCCTGATGCAATACTGGTTGGTGAGATCAGAGATAAAGAAACCATTGACACTGCTCTAAAAGCTGCAGACACCGGTCATTTGGTTATGTCTACTTTACATACTTTAAATGCTGCTGAAACTATTAACCGGATAATTTCATTTTATCCTCCCCACCAGCAGCAGCATATAAGGGTTTTGCTTTCCTCCACCTTAATTGCGGTATTGTCATTAAGACTAATCCCCCGTGCTGACGGGAGAGGAAGAATCCCTGCAGTTGAAGTGATGATTAATACTCCTACCATCAGAGAGTATATTTTAGACCCCCTGGAAACTTTGAAAATTCCCCAAGCCATCTCTGAGGGAGCGCAGTATCAGATGCAAAGTTTTGATCAATCCATTATGCATTTATATGAGAAGAATTTGATATCCTATGAGGATGCAATAGAAAATGTCAGCAATCCTGATGAATTTAAACTGCGGTTAAGGGGAATCCAAAGTACTTCTGACCGAACCTGGGAAGAATTTTAGAAGTAATACTTAATTTGTTTTAAAATGGTTTTTAATGATTCATCTGCACCCGAAGCCCATCGGTTGTTTTTTGCTGCAGAGATTCCTGAATCTATTAGGATTAGGCTGTACAGTTTATCAAAGTATTGGCTTCAAAATGTAGAAAAAGTTAAATTTGTTGAACCTCAGAATATTCATATAACCATTAAGTTTTTAGGAGATGTTCACCTGTTGCTGGTAAATGATATTATTCACAGCACCCAGAAAATACTGAAGAATTTTAAACCCTTTGTGGTAAAAATCGGTAATCCTAAGCTGATTAAGTCAAGAGTTGCCTGCTTTGAGATTTGGAGGGGGAGATATCATTTAGATACTATTTTCCAGGAATTAGATGAAAGTCTTAATCAATTTGGAATTGAGCGGGAATTTCGAAAATACTTTCCACATGTGACCACTGCAAGGTTGAAAACTTATGTAAAGGCACTGAAGATTGAAAAGTACAATCCCACTTTCCGGGTTGATCAAATTTCTCTGATTAGAAGTGAATTAACTTCGGATGGACCAGTTTATACCAATGTAAAGACCTTTGAATTGAAAGGAGAATAATATGGCTAAAAGTTCTCGAAAACCAATTCCGGATCAGGATAAAGATAAAGCGTTGTCCAGTGCTATGAATTTAATTGAAAAGCAATATGGGAAAGGTTCAATTATGAGGTTAGGCGATGATGTGAGATTAAATGTCCCCTCGATTTCTACTGGCTCCCTGGGTTTAGATGCTGCCTTAGGAGTTGGAGGTATACCCGTAGGGAGAATTACAGAAGTTTTTGGACCGGAAGCATCGGGAAAAACAACCCTGGCTTTGCATATTGTCGCCAATGCCCAACAAAAAGGAGGCAAAGCGGCTTATATTGATGTTGAACACGCTCTGGATCCAGTGTACGCCGAAAAACTTGGCGTTAATGTGGACGATTTAATTGTGTCCCAGCCTGATACCGGAGAGCAAGCATTGGAAATAACTGATATTTTAATAAGATCGGGAGGATTGAGGGTTATCATAATTGATTCAGTGGCGGCATTGGTCCCTTCTGATGAGTTAAATGGAGAAATGGGAGATGCCCAGATAGGACTTCAAGCCAGGCTGATGTCAAAGGCGATGAGAAAATTAACCGGGGCAGTATCCCGCAGCGGAACTTCTGCGGTATTTATAAATCAAGTCAGATATAAAATAGGAATAATGTTTGGAAATCCTACCACCACTCCTGGAGGATTAGCTCTTAAATTTCATTCGTCCTGCCGCCTGGAAATAAGGAGAGTGGGCTCAATTAAAGTAGGGGACAAAGTAATTGGAAATGAGGTTAAAGTTAAGGTGGTAAAAAATAAAGTTGCCCCTCCGTTTAGAGAAGCAACTTTTGATATTTTATTCAATGAGGGAATTTCTAAATACAGCGAAATTATTGATCATGGACTGGATTTAAAACTAATTAAAAAAAGCGGCACCTGGTATTCTTATCAAGATGAAAATATTGGTCAGGGCAAGGAAAACACTAGATTGTACTTAAAAGAGAATCCCCACATAGCAGAACAACTTGAACTGGCAATAAGAGAATCTCTTGGTTTAATTGGTGCCCCGGTGCCCTCGGTTAGTGAAGATGAAGATAAACAAGATGATCAGAATTAAAGATGGTTACAAGATTGTTTTAGAGGACGGACAAACATTAAGGGTAAACACAGTTGAACAACATTGGCAGCCCGGGTTTAATTTAAATTCAACGGAATTAATTCAATTACAGAGATTGGACCAGATAGGAAAAGCGCTGAGACGTATATATTATCTGCTTTCATTGAAAGATTATACCCTGGAGGAATTGCAAACAAAACTGAAGCAGAAATCTTTTGATCCTGCGGTGATCACCGAAAGCTTGCATATAATTAAATCACAGGGATTGATAGATGAAAGGAATATTGCGGAGGGTCTTCTTGATAAATATACAGCTCATAAACCTGAAGGATGGCGCAGGATTAAGGCAAGATTAAATATCAAGGGCATAAATAAAGATATAGTTGCTGAAATTGTTGATCAGGCAAAACAGAGAAATGAATTCAGCTTAGCCTGGAAAATCGGAAAAAAAAAGTATGCTAAATTATTAAAACAGTCCAAACCCAGAGCGGAATACAGTTTGTACAATTATTTAATCCGCAAGGGTTTTGATATAGATACAGTGAACAGGGTAATTAACAAATTAACCGATGATGAGCTAAATGGAACTTTGGAATAATTTAATTAAACGAATCAGAAAAAGAGAAAGGGCATTATTTTTTACCTTAATTGATCCGGACAATATGGATCACTCTAAACTTAAAACCACGGTGCAAAGAGTTAAATCTCTCCGGGGGGATGCAATCCTGGTAGGCGGTTCGACCCTATTTAAAGATAACCTGCCCCAGTTGATTGACTGGCTAAAAGATACCGCTGATTTGCCGGTGATAATATTTCCGGGAAATTCAAAATTTATCGTTCCTCAAGCTGATTTGGTCTTATTTTTATCTTTACTTTCAGGAAGGAATCCCCGGTGGCTGATTGAAGAACAGTTGGAAATGGCAGTAAAGATAAACCAGTATAATCTGCCCAGTATTCCTGTTGCCTATCTGCTGGTGGAGTCAGGTTCGACCACTACGGTTGAATTTATAAGCAATACCCGTCCTATTCCAAGAAATAAACCAGAGGTTTTAGCAGCCCATGTACTTGCCGCCAATTCCATGGGCATGGTAAATGTATATCTGGAAGGGGGTAGCGGGGCAAAGCTTACCGTCCCTGAACAGATGATTGAAGTTGCCGCCCTCCACGCCCAGGGGAAGGTAATAGTGGGTGGGGGAATTACCTCCCCCGGTGAGGTTGAGTCAAAAGTAAAAGCAGGTGCGGATATTATCGTGGTGGGAACTGCAGTGGAAAGAAATATTGAAGTACTTCCGGAGTTAATTTCAGCTGCAGGGATTAAATAATATACTATGCCTTTAACTGTTTTATCTCCGGTAAAAGTAAATCTTAGATTATCCATCGGGAAAAAAAGACCGGACGGGTATCATCAAGTAAATACCACCATGATTTCTTTAGATACCGGGGATTATTTGTATTTTAAAATAAATTCAGCTGAGGATCGAGTAACTGCTTCCCGCCAGGATGTTCCCGGGGGCAAACACAATCTGGTATTTTCAGCGGTAAAGTTAATCAGAACTAAATTAATAGATATTCCCCGGGTAAATGTTTTCATTGAAAAAAGGATTCCTCCGGGAACCGGTTTGGGTGCAGGTTCATCAAATGCTGCAGTTTCTTTGCTGGTTTTAAATAATCTCTCTTCAAAGCCCTTGCCTTTAAATCAGCTCCGGTTGCTTTCTGCTGAGTTAGGAAGTGATGTTCCTTTTTTCATAGAGGGAGGAATTTCAGCTCTTAGGGGGAGGGGAGATGAATTTGACCAAACGGTTGATGATGTTCGCCACGAATTTAGTTATTTCAGCAATAAAATATTTTTACTGATAATACCTCACCACATAAGTGTTTCTACTAAACAAGCTTACCAATCTTTTGACTTGACAGATAACTCAATACAAGATACAAAAAATGTCTTCAAATTAGATAATAGAAATTATGGGAATGATTTCGAACCGGTAGTATTTGAACGTCATTTCCAACTAAAGTATTATCGAGATAAATTAGTGGAGAAGGGTGCGGAAGTTGCTTTGTTAAGTGGTTCAGGTTCTGCCCTGTTCGGTGTTTTCAGCGACCGACTGACCGCTGAACAGGCAAAAAGAAGCTTTGAACATGAACATGTTTTAACTGTCCTAACCACTACCAGAAAAGCCTGGAAGAGCTGGGAGGATTTGACAGATAAGTAATTTTGGGGCGTCGGCAAGTGGCAAGCCTCGGGATTTTGGATCCCGCATTCGGTGGTTCGAATCCACCCGCCCCAGAATAGTATAATAGTAGAAAAATTAACTGGACAATTGCCTTTATGGGCAATGTTTTTAGTAGTTAGAACTGATCAAATTACCAATGTCAGTTAAGATGTACAAAGGAGATTTATATGCAGAAATTTACTATGAAATGTAAACACCGGGAGGTGTTAGGAAAAAATAAAGTAAAGCATCTAAGAACAAATGGATTGGTCCCTGCAGTGGTGTATGGTCATGGAGAAAATACTGTTTCGGTTAGTTTGGAAAAAGAGTCTATGGTAAATTTGTTAAAAAAACTCCATGGTGAACCGGCAATATTGGAATTGGAATTTGAAGATAAAAATACAGCTTTAACCATTATAAAGCACTTCCAAAAAGATATTATGTCCAATGCTTTACTTCATGTAGATTTGCAGATTATTCATCCTGGAGAACCACTGAAAATATCTGTTCCTGTGGTAACCATTGGAACTCCTGAAGGAGTAAAGGCAGGGGGGATGATTGATCATCACCTTAAGGAAATTGATGTCGAAGCCATTCCTTCTAAACTTCCCGAACATATTGAAATTGACGTCAGTAAGCTGGAAATTGGCCAAGGCATTCATATTAAGGAAATTGATTTTGAAGGGGTTACTTGTCACAACGATCCAAATCAACTGGTGGTTTCAGTTATTTCTCCTAAAGCCGCTCATATTGGTGAAGAAGCTGGATTGGAAGAAGAAGGGCTCCTGGGAGAAGAAGTTGAAGGAGAAACCGAATCTGCCTCTGATGAAACTTGATGAAATATGTGGTGGGTCTCGGAAATCCTGGAGAGGAGTACAAATATACCAGGCATAATATTGGAATCATGGTGGTGGAAGAAATTGTACGCAGGAAAAAAATGAAGTGGAAAAATGTTTCAGATTATTACGATCAGGTTAAACTTAAATTTGAGGATGTTTCAGGAGTAATGATTAAACCGAAGACTTTCATGAATAATTGCGGATGGGTGTTGTCCAGGTTAGCTGGAAAAACAGAACAAGTTCAGGATATTCTGGTAGTGGTTGATGATTATAACCTTGATTTAGGGATGATAAGATTTAGGAATGAAGGGGGAAGCGGGGGACATAACGGCTTAAAATCAATAGAAGGTTTTTTGGGGACAGGTTATCCCAGGCTTAGAGTAGGGATTGGTGCAGTCCCCGAAAATATTTCAGCGGTGGAATATGTTTTAAAAAAATTTCCTGAACAACAATGGTCCCAGGTGGTTAAAATTATTGAATTTACCGCTCAGGCAGTAATCTACTGGTTGGAAAATAATACGAAGCAGGCTATGAATAAATTTAATGGTATAAATATCTTACAGGAGGCATGATTTCGATGAGAGGATATGAGTCTTTACTGGTACTGGATCCTGATTTAGATGATCAGAAAGTAAATGAAACATTGAAGGAAATTTCCGAATATATTGAACAAAATAATGGTAAAATAAAGAAAATAGAGAATTTAGGAAAAAAACAGATAAAATTTAAAGCTAAAAGAGATAAGCAGGGATTTTTCTATTTAGCTTTGTTGAAAGCTGATCCTTCCATGATCAAGAGTTTTCAAAATTTTTTAAAATTAAAATCTGAAGTGATTAGATTTTATACAACTATAAATAAAGAAATATTGAATGAGGAGGAAAAGGTAGATGTCGGATCAGAAAATTAGGGTTCCTTTTATCAATAAAATAATTATTTCCGGTAGATTGACCAATGAACCGGAAACTAAATTTACCCAATCCGGAACCCAAATAACAACATTTAGAATTGCATCAGACACTCCCCGGAAAAATAAAGATGGAGAGTGGGATCGAGAAACTCTTTTTATTAAAGTGGTTACTTTTGGTTACCTGGCGGAAAAAGTTCAAGGACAGGTAAAAAAAGGAACTCCCCTGATTGTAGAGGGAAGATTGCGCATGAATGAATTTACTCCCAGTGACGGAGAGAGAAAAGTGTACTTTGAAATAAATGCTGATCGGGTCCATCCCTTGGTTTGGCTGGGTTCAGCTCAATTTGATACCAGTAGTGATGAAGTAAAGGATGAGGAAGTGGAAAATGATATTGATGATGATATTCCATTTTAGGAGGTTCTAATAATGTCAAAATTTTGCAGATTATGTAGGGATAAAGTAGACAATATTGATTACAAGGATGTAAATAAACTTAAAGATTTTATGATGGATAGCGGAAAAATTCTGCCCCGTAGAATTACTGGACTTTGTGCTTATCATCAGAGACAGGTTAGTAAAGCCATTAAAATGACCCGTCATTCTGGACTTTTACCCTACGTTATTGAATATTATAAATAGCTGATCTATTATTTTCATTAGGGAGGAATTGTGAAAATTGTTTTAATAGAAATGGTAGATAAACTTGGAAAAACGGGAGATGTGGTAGAGGTGAAAAAGGGCTTCGCCCGTAATTACTTAATACCGCAAAAACTTGCCATACCTGCAACTAAAGGAACTGTGAAAATGGTTGAGATGCTTAAAACCCAAAGAGTAAAAAAAGCGATGAAAACTCAGGAAGAAGCATTGAAGCTAAAAGAACTCATAGATGGAAAAAGTATAACTGCCAAAGTAAAAGCTTCAGATCAAGGTAAATTGTACGGCTCGGTTTCAGAAAGAGATATTACCAAAATGTTAGAGGAACAACATGGAATAAATCTGGATTTCCACAATATTGTAATGGAAGAACATATTAAGATGTTAGGAAACCACAGTGTGAAAATCCGTCTCCACTCTGAAATTGAACTGGATTTACCAGTATGGGTGGTAAGAGAAGAAGAAGAACCGGAATAAGTTGAAAACTATTGCTCTAGATATTGGGAACACTGCAGATAAACTAGCCTTGCTGGTAGGAACCCCGCCCCGGGTAAAAGTTGTAAAAGAATTCAATTCCGTCCCTGATAAAATCCCTCCCATCCCTGAGGGATTTGATGTAATTTACATATCTTCAGTGGTCCCCCAAAAAACTGAAATTTGGAAGAACCTTTTT
>LKUE01000034.1 GCA_001412365.1 Desulfuromonas sp. SDB
GCTGTTCTATCGAACAGCTTGGCAGTACTTTCGTACTGCATTACCCTCCCATACTTTCTTATCGTGTTCATCTTTGGTTAAATATATAGCTGGACCGGAGTCCCCATCATCAAGCATCAACCTTCCCCATCAAGATGATCCAGATAGTTTGGACTACTAACTGAATATCCAACCAGGGAGATACTTTATTTATGTAGTAAATGTCCAATAAAACCGTATCTGAAAAACTAGTTCCTTTATGTTTCACCACCTGCCAAATTCCAGTACAGCCCGGGGTAATTTCATATCTCTTTCGGTGCCATTTATCATATACTTCATATTCCTGGGGCAAACAGGGTCGGGGACCTACCAAACTCATATCTCCCTTGACTACATTAAACAGCTGGGGAATTTCATCCAGAGCAGATTTTCTCATTATTTTTCCAATCCAGGTTAATCTGCTGGAATCCACTACTTTCTTCAGGATATGATCTTCATTGTTGATAAATTCCTGATATATTTTATGCCGCTGATTATCTTTTTTAACAGTTGTACCTTTCATTGATCTTATTTTGTAAAAAGAAAATTTTCTTCCATTTTTACCAACTCTGGTTTGCCGGATAATGAATGGTCCCGGCGATGATATTTTAACCGCCCCATAGCAGAAAAATAATACTGGTGATAAAACCATCAAGATCAGACAAGAAAATATTACATCAAAAAACCTTTTAAAATATTTGTACCAGCGGTAGTATGGAGATTTATTAAAAGGAAACACTGGCAGATCAGAATACCACTCAATGTTCAGCAGTCTGGAAAGACGGGTGTAAATCAAAGAGGTTAACTCTACAAAAGGAACCAGTTGAGAGGCTTCTCCAACTAATTTTATAATCTTGGCAGTTTCCAATGATTCAGTGGCAATAATGATGTGGGTAATATTATTTTCTTTTACTATTCTTTCCGCAGTTTCAACATTGTATACACTCTGAATTAAATTTATTTTTGGTACAACTAAATCAGAATCAATAAATAAAAGGGAAACAGGATTCAATCCGTATTCAGGATGATTTTTTATTATGTCCAGAGTGTACAGACATAACTCCTTATCTCCGATTATCATTAAGTTTTTCATGGTGGTTCCGGATTTAATCAAAAAATTATGCAGGGTAGGATAAATGATGATACGGATCAATAAAAACAACAGGGTGGAAATTAAAATCCACATTATAATCACAGCTCTGCTGGTAGTAAACAAGTGACTCTGTTTCAACAAGAACTGTGCTAATATGTAAATTACAAAAGTTATAGATAACGATTTAATTATACCGGTAAAATGAGGAGCTCTTCGGGTAATGATATTGATGCGGTAAAGACCCATGTAATGAAATATTATTGTGGTCAAAAATGAGAAGATTATGAAAAAACTAACCGAAGGTATCAGCTGAATACGGGTCCAGGTTAAATAAATGATGTCAATATCCGGGGCGAATCTGATTCTCATGGATAGGGCAAAGCTGAAATTGATAATTAAAATATCAGTCACAAACAGTACAACTTTATACCATGCGTATTTAGGTTTTATGATCATCTAAAAAATCCTGATAAGTTTATTAGACAGCAATTATATTATACTAATTTTGATAATACAATATTGAAAATTGATTTCTTATAACCTATCCTATAGTATGTTATTGATTTATATTACAAACCAGCATTCATAACCGGGGAGGAACATTGGAGCAAATTCCTTTTGTAGATTTAAAATCTCAGTATTCCAATATAAAAGATGAAATTGACCTAGCTATTCAACAAGTAGTTAATAGCGCAGCATTTGTGGGGGGGCCATTCCTGAAACAATTTGAACAGAGCTTTGCTGAGTTCACTAATCGTAAATATGCAATTGGAGTAGCCAGTGGTACAGCCGGGCTTTTTTTAACATTAAAAGCACTGGGAGTTAGACCGCAGGATGAAGTTATTGTTCCTGCCTTGAGTTTTATCGCCACCAGTGAAGCGGTTTCCATCGCTGGTGCTAAGATAAAGTTTGTTGATGTCAGAGAAGATGATCTGCTTTTAGATGTAGATAAAATTGACTTTGAAGATCATCCTCAAGTTATTATCCCCGTAGATTTATATGGAAAAATGGTCTATCCCACTGATTTACTGGAAATGTGTATTGAATATGAAGTGAAGTTGCTATGGGACTGTTGTCAAAGTCATGGCGCTAGTGTTTACATTGATGAAAATCTTACCCAGTCGGGTTCTTTCGGGACTGCTGCTGTTTATAGTTTTTATCCAGGAAAAAACTTAGGAGCTTATGGAGATGGAGGAATAGTGGTCACCGATAATGAGATCCTGGCAAAACACATCAGAAAGCTTTCCGATCACGGTCGTGAGGATAAGTACAATCATTCCATAGAAGGATATAATGAAAGGTTGGATGGAATCCAAGCCAGTATTTTAAAGGCAAAGCTAAGCCATCTATCTACCTGGAATGATCAGCGTAGAACTGCAGCAAAAATTTACCGGGAACGACTCATCCCAATGGGCATCTGGTACCAAAGCATGAGCGAAAAGGATTTAAGCGCTTATCATCTTTTTGTTATACGTCATCCTCAAAGAGATCAATTAAAATCTTTTCTGCAGGAAAAGGGTATAGCCACAGGCATTCATTATCCTATAGCTCTTCCCCACTTGAAAGCATATCAGCATCTAGGTTATCAACCAGGTGATTTTCCCGTAGCTGAAAAAGCTGCCGCTGAAATTCTGTCCCTGCCTATTTATCCTGAAATAACTGCAGAACAGGTTAACTACATCTGTGACCAAATTCATCAATTCATAACCATACAAAAACAAACAAATTAAGCGAGGTCATTTATGCCGGTTAGCAGAGCATTGATTTCAGTAAGCGACAAAACTAATTTGGAAATTATACTTTCCGAGTTAAAAAAACATCAGGTGGAAATTCTGGCTACCGGTAACACCGCTAAGTACATTGCTGAAAAAGGTTATTCCCTGGTGGAGGTAAGCGATTACACTAATTTTCCGGAAATATTGGAGGGGAGGGTTAAAACCCTCCATCCCAAAATTTTCGGTGGTATTCTAGCCAGAGATGGGCATCCCCAGGATAAAAAAACTCTAAGGGAAATAAACATCGCCCCCATTGATTTAGTCATCGTAAACTTTTATTTCTTTGAACAAGCCCTCAATAACAACCTGTCCCCAGATGAACTTCTGGAATTTATTGATATCGGTGGTCCATCTTTAGTTAGAGCTGCTGCAAAAAATTATTTTTCGGTTACTGTGCTTCCTTCTCCTCTCTACTATTCCGAGTTCGTTCAGCAGATGAACAGACACCAGGGGACAACCGATTTAGAGTTCCGAAAAAAAATGGCTGGTTATGCATTTGCATTGACCAGCCGTTACGATTCAATCATATCCCGAACCCTTAGCCCCCATCCTTTCCCTGAAATTTTAAACCTCGGTTTAGACAAGCTGAGTGAACTGCAGTATGGAGAAAATCCCCACCAAAAGGCTAACTTTTATGCTGATCCACTTCATCTGGTTAGCTTAGCAAAACTCCATCCAAACCTGTCCTACAATAATATATTAGATGGCGAAATAGCAGTTAATTCAGTTAAAAATTTCATTGATCCCACTGTCTCTGTAATAAAACATCAAACTTTGTGCGGATTGGCTTCCCACCCCAATCTTGCTCAGGCTTTTCAACAGGCTTATGATACTGATCCCATGTCCGCATTTGGGGGAATAATTGGACTAAACCGTCCAGTGGATTTACAGACAGCAAAGGCAATTCATGCAAAAAAACTCATTCATCTTATTTTAGCGCCAGGAGTAGAGCCGGAAGCTGAAAAGATTTTAACCAAGAAGAAATCCCGTAAAATTATATTAAATCCTGATTTATTTACCACCTCTTCTCAATATATGCTTAAGACAGTCAGAGGAGGTTATCTGCTTCAGGAACCGGATTGTTTTGAAGATTCCCAACAATGGGAGGTGGTTACTAAAACCTCTCCAACTCCCCAACAGCTTGAAACCATGAAATTTGCTCAGAATTCATTGATTTATGTAAAATCAAATTCCGTGGTTTTAGCTACTGATACTAAATTAGTAGGGATCGGAGGGGGATGTGTGAGCAGAGTGGATGCGGTAATTCAAGCCTGCAGAAAAGCGGGGGAAAGAACTAATAATGCGGTACTGGCTTCCGATGCCTTTTTCCCCTTCAGCGATGGGGTGGAACATGCAGTAAGACATGGTATTTCCGCGATTATTCAACCGGGTGGTTCCAAGCGGGATGATGAAGTTATCAAATATGTTGATAGTGTAGGACTTCCTATGGTATTTACTCATAGAAGACATTTTTATCATTGAGGTTATTATGAGAAAACGAATTGAACAGGAAAAAATTGAAGCCCAAATATTAGCTCCTTATGCAGTGCTTGCACTGAATTCCCAGGGTCGGGACTATCCGGAACCTAAAAGCAAATCCCGCACTGATTTTCAAAGAGACCGCGACCGAATCATCCACTGCCGGGCATTCAGGCATATGATGTATAAAACTCAGGTTTTTGTAAACCATGTAGGAGACTACTTTCGAACCCGCTTAACCCATACCATTGAAGTTGCCCAGATTGCCAAATCAATTGCCAAAATATTAATGCTCAATGAAGACCTAACTGAAGCTATTGCCCTAGCCCATGACATTGGTCACACACCCTTTGGGCATGCCGGAGAAGAAATGCTGCATCATCTGATGCAGGGATACGGAGGATTTGAGCATAACCGACAGGGATTACGGGTGGTGGAATTACTGGAAAAGAACTATCAGGATTTTTACGGTTTAAATTTAACTTTTGAAGTTCGAGAAGGAATTATAAAACACAAGACCGAATACGATTCACCGGAAAAAAATGAAACTGCCCGATTCCTTCCTGATCAAAGCCCTCCTCTGGAAGCTCAAATCGTCAATGTAGCGGATGAAATAGCCTACAACAATCATGATATTGATGACGGAATAAAATCAGGACTTCTCACCTATGATCAACTTCATCAGATTCCGGTGTGGGAACAGGAGATAAAGAAAATTAATTTGGAATATAAACTGGACAAAGATTTACTTCGTTCTTATGCAGTTAGAGAGTTAATTGGCAGACAGATAAATGATGTATTGGAAACCACCTGGGAAAAAATTCAGCAGTTAAATTTAAAATCAGTGGAAGAAGTCCGGCATCAGCCAATTATCGTCAGTTTTTCTGAGGAGATGAAGGAGAACAACCGTATATTAAAAAAATTTCTCTATCAGAATTTATATCAGCACTATCGGGTCATAAAAATGCAGGATAAGGCAAAGAGGTTTATCCAGAGAATATTCGAAGCCTACATGAATGAGCCTAAACAACTATCCCCCGACCATTGGAATAGGATGGAAAATGAATCCCAACAAAGAGTAGTCTGCGACTATATTGCGGGAATGACTGACCGCTACGCTATGGATGAATACCAGCGGTTATTTGAACCCTATACCCGGATATAATATCTCCACCCTTTTTTTCGTGTAAATTCTTACTCTGGCTATCTTATACAGATAGCTTGCAGTACTCCCGTACTGCATCCCCTGTAGTAATGGTGTTGGGTGACATCCTGTCAATCCATTATGTGTTGAAGGGGGG
>LKUE01000035.1 GCA_001412365.1 Desulfuromonas sp. SDB
ACAACCTCCTATGTTATTTTTGCTATTTTACTTCCCCGATTATGCTTTTTCCATTAAATTTACAGTAGTGCCAAAAAAAGATATTCATAAGAGTCTAAATAGTATTGGAATTACTGGATTAAAACGACCCAAGAGATAAAAACTTTGATTATGTTATTTAATCAACCATTTTTTTTCTTCATACCCCATTTCTTTTCAGGTTTCGTTTTCAAAAAAATTTTAACAACTTTCTGAAAATCATTTTCTTAAAGTTTTATCTTTTTCTGGTATTTGTTCTTTGATTTTTTCTTATCTGGTTTCACAATCAGTCAACTCCCGGTATACCGTTTTGATGCATCAATATTATGATAGACATTTGATTCAGCAAAAAGAAATAAAAGAATTGAAATTGTTTGAAGAAGATAATTAATTAAGATATATAATAAATCTTTGCGTACTTTGTGACTTTGTGTGAGAAAAAAAATACTAACAAATCACTGTAGCTGACGGCGGATAAGCTCGCTGCAGCTTAACTCAATCGTTTTATAGAATATTTTCAAATAAATATCTAATTGGTATAACCATTTTTATGATAAATTAAAAACATGAAAAAGCCGAACTACAAGTCAATTAAAAGAGTGATTAACCACCTTGAATTCAACACCATATTAAAAAGGGTCAGATTCTTTTTAAAAACCTCTGACTACGATCAGATCATTGAAATGCTGCTCACTCTTCATCCGGTAGTAATAAGCAAGATATTGGAAAAAATTAATTTTGAAGATGCTTTAGTTATTTTTCAGAAATTACCGGTAGAGTTTTCTTCTAAAATATTGACTGAACTGGATCAGGAAATTATTGACCAGATTATTGAAAAATTGTCCTCTGATAAAATTATTGAACTGTCCCATCATTTAGATCCCGATGATTACACCGATATTCTTCAAATTCTGCAACCGGACAGGCAATCCAAAGTTTTAAAACTGTTAGAACAGGATGAATCAGAAGAGTTTAAAAAACTGCTTTCCTATCCGGATAAATCGGCAGGAAGCATAATGTCTCCTGATTTTTATTCATTGCCCAGTGACATCAGCATATCCCAGGCTATCCCGCTTATCAGGAATAATGAATCCGAGGTTAGTTTCAAATCATATATTTATGTAGTCAATGATCAGCAGCAGCTGCAGGGAAGAATTAATATCGAAGACTTGCTATTCAAAGATCCTCACATAATTATTAACCAGTTCATGGATAAAAATATAATCAGTGTAACTCCCTTTGAAGATCAGGAAAAAATTGCAAATTTGGCATCAGACTACGATTTGCTGGCAGTTCCGGTAACTGATCATCATCACAGAATCATCGGCATAATCACCATTGACGACCTGGTAGATGTAGTAGAGGAAGAAGCCAACGAAGACATCATGCACCTGGGAAGATCCGCTGCCGACTTGAGTCTTTTTTCATCTCCGTTCAAATCAGCTCGAAAGCGAATACCCTGGCTGCTGCTGAATTTAACTGCGGCATTGATTTCAGTGACGGTGGTGGCTTATTTTGAAGGAACTATCGCCAAAATTGCCTCGGTAGTAATGTTCATGCCCATTATCGCGGGAATGGGAGGGAATACGGGAACTCAGGTACTGGCGTTGATTGTCCGTTCAATTGCCACCGGAGAAGTGTCCTCTGATGAGACTTGGAATGTTCTTTCCAAACAGCTGATTACCGGAATTATCATCGCCTTATTTATGGGATCAATAGCATGCGGATTGAGTTTGGTGATTCGAAAGAATATGGTGCTGGGTATTATCGTAGGGGTTTCCATGCTGCTAAACCTGTTAATTGCCTCCATTATCGGAGTACTCATTCCCTTTACATTAAAAAAATTAAACTTCGATCCGGCAATCGCCAGTTCCATATTTCTCACCACCACCACTGACTTTTTCGGATTTCTTACCTATCTTGGTCTGTGTACTATTTTCATTCAGTACATATGAATTCCTCTGAATCCCTACTAATCCAATTAGCCCGGAGATTTCATCTGGATAAAATTGGATTTACTTCTGATTTAATCATTGATAAACCTATTCCCCCAGACGATGATCAGAATTTCTCATGGGTTGTAGACAGAAGATTTCACAATCCCCGGTTATCGGTGCCCTGGGCTAAATCAATGGTAGTGGGAATTATTTCGTACTATCAAGACATTAAAAATACTTATAATCCCCTTCATGGAAATGTAGCCATGTACACCCGCGGTGATTATTATCATCTGCTGAGAAAGAAATTAACTTACATTGCCCGGGAATTTAAAAAATCTACGGGCTGCCGGATTTCAAAAACTTATGTCAACGGTCCTTTCAATGAAAAAGAATACGCCCGTCGGGCTGGTTTAGGATATATAGCTTCAAACAGTTTGCTGATCAGCGATCAATTGGGCTCATTTACGGTGATTGGACTCTTTCTCACCGATGCCCGGTTAGAAAATTCTGAAATAATTGATAAAAGCTGCCGGTTATGCGGTCAATGCGAACTCCACTGTCCTACCGGAGCTTTAAATTCAGGGGTAATTGACCGGAATAAATGTATCCAGGAGTTATCCCAGAGGGACCTTATCATTCCTGATGAGATCAAACTGCATTGGGGAAATAGATTTTACGGCTGTGATCAATGTCAGCTTTGCTGTCCCCTCAATCAGAATCTTACCCCCCAGAATCACAAACCTCTGCGGGGAGTAGTGGGAGAAAAGGTGGATGTATATGAACTGATCAAGCTGGATCCCCTGCAAATCAAACAAAAATTCAAAGGAAATCAGATGGGAGCCGGCTGGGTAAGTCCCTTTGCCTTAATCAGAAATGCGGTGCTGGTGTTATCCCACCAAAAAGTTAAGCTGACCGGATCAGACTTAGATAAATTAAAAGGGTATTTTAATCCGGGAATTAATGATGCTTTAACCTGGAACCAGCTTGAAACCTCCGGCTAATCAGCCCAGGCTAAAAACCCCATCATAATAAAATTTGCTATAGGAACCAACATCAATGCTCCCCACCAACCCGGTTTACCTCTGGCTTGGCAAATACTTATCCAAATCATCACCATTACAACCAAATTTACAATGGGAATAAACATCAGCAGTATGTACCAAAGGGGAGCTCCTGCCATTTCAATAAGTAAAAGTAGATTTAAAAAAGGCACCCAAGCCCACCAGGATTTATCTTCAAGCCCTAACCGGTTGGCAATACCCATCAAGGCTAAAGAAACAAAAATATATATTCCAATATCTAAAAAGCAAATGCCGCAGCTAAAACAAGTGCTCGCTCCTTCAGCATCTGCGGCAACAATTAAATTATACAAATAAAACATTGCCATATTACAATAATTAATACTATATAATAGCTGATGAAGTAAATTAATAAATTTATTTTTTTAAAACTACCTAAAAATTAACATGTACAAAACATTATTTTACATAGAACATCTTTACCACCGGGCAGGTTTAGATCCAGTATACCGGGCACTAAAAAACTCAGGCAAATTTAAAATTGACTTCTTAGCTGGTCGAGATGCCCAAAGAAAATTTTTGTTTTTCAACCGGTCCCTTAAAAAACAGATTGAACAGGATATCAAAAGAAACGGGGGAACCATAGCTGAATCCACCAGCGGTTATGACCTGGTGGTTACCGGGGATTTAGTAAGATCCCCCCAGAAATTTAAAAATGCGATGTTAGTTTTCATAAATCACGGAACCGGAATTAAAACCATTCTGTACCGTTTATTAGAGAAACAGCAAAACACGTCATATCTTATATTTGTAGAAGGGGAATATCGTAAACAAAAGATTTTAGAGCATGATGTTCAAGGTAAATCCCAGATAGAAGTGGTGGGATATCCAAAACTTGACCCATTTTTCAACGGAGCTTATGATCGGAATAGGATACTGAATTCAATCGGATTAGATCCTGATTTGCCCACCTTAATTTACGCGCCTACCTATAAACCCACTTCCATTGATTACATTAAGGATGAAATTTTCAGTCAATGCAGGGATATCAATTTGATTATTAAGCTGCATCAATACAGCTGGAGAGGAAAATATGCACCCAGCTGGCATCACCATATCTATCAACGGAATATTGGCAATTTTAAAAAAGCCTATCTGGTCCCCGGTAATGATTACAATATAATGCCCTATCTGGCTGCTTCGGACGTTTTGCTGACTGAAGCTTCCAGCACCATGTTTGAATTTTTAGCGATGGGAAAGACCGGAATCATTTATGATTTGCCCTGTGACCGGCTTAAACACACCGATGGACAGTCAATTCTGGATGAAGATAACCGTAATTTCCTTGAAAATACATTTATCCATATCAATTCACCTGCCCACATAAAAGATGGGTTTAATCAGGCTATCAATCCGCCTCCGGAGTATCTGAATAACGCAGAAAATTGGAGAAAGAAATTGTTCTACAAATTGGATGGGAAAGCATCGGAGAGGATTTGCAGTAATATTTTAGATAAGTTTTCCACCGGAGAATACAAGAAATTGCTGATTTAACAGGTTAGTTGAACCCGGTTTCAATAATTTCTTATATTAGGGGCTGTTTTCAATAATGCTTAGAAATTGTTAAAATATTATATTATAATATATATAGAAGTTGATAATTAATAATTGCGGCATTTACATGGAAAAAAAAATAATTGATATACGTATTAATTTTAACAGCACCAATGAAAAGGAGTTTATATGTGGCTTGAATACTACGGCAAGCTGATAAATCTAAGCAACGTGGAATCGGTGGTTATCCAGGATAAAATCACTAAAGAGGCAAAAAAGGTAACTGAAATTGCCTTTTATTTTCCCAGCAACAAAGTATTTTCATTTGCAGTAAAAGACCGTCAAACTGCTGATAAAATAATGGAGGACATTGCTAATTACATCAATGAACAAACTGGATTAAAAAATATTGAATTGAGTTAATTATTTAATTAGATAAACTCACTGAATTATTTCTTGTAATTCCAACCAGTATTCCGAAATATACCCTTTTTCCGTGTTTTCCAGTTCTGTGCGAAGTTCACGGATATGTTCGTATTCATCTAAATGGGGATCTTCCTCGCTTTCCAGCTGAAGTTCCCATTGATCAAGATAAGCCTGATCAATTCTATGTTCTCTGACCACAACTCTTACCGTTATGTTTTTCTGGTTCAGGCTGTCATTTAATCTTTCCCCCCCCTGAGGGACCACAGCATGAATTGAAATTGAATCCTGCGGGCATACCAAGTTCATCTTCATCCCGCCATGTCTGCACACATGGTCAACAAAGCCGGTGATAACTACGGAAGAATCAATTAAATCTTCCATAACCCGGGTTAGAGAATCAATAGTAATCGCTTGAATTTCAGAAACTTGTGAACTCCCGGAATCCTCTTCTGCACATGTTTCCCTTTCCATTGAATTTAACTCTCCTGAGCATGAGATTATCACTGCAGCTAAAATCCATATTAAGTTAATTGCTATTTTATTAATCATTTTTCCTCCTAAAAATTAATTATTTTATCGGATTATTGACAAAATTCAAAGAAATTTTACAAATTTGCAAATTTTCAGCATATAATAATTTTAATTAATTGTTAGAATTTTAATCATTATACTTATAGTTTAGAAAACAATTAAGTACTGGTTAACTCTATTGTAAATGAGGAGGTCTGATGAAGCTCTTACTTATTCATTTGCTGCTGCTTCCCCTGCTGGTTATGGCGGAAACCCCCAATTTCCAAGCTTGGCAGTATGTTTACGCAAATGGCAGCCCTATCCAGCTTTCCCTTGGTCATGCCGCCCCCTGTGTGACAGACTGGGACGGAGACGGGGTGAAAGATTTATTAGTTGGTCAATATACAGGGGGTATGATCCGGCTTTATTTAAACAGCGGCACTAATTCCTCACCGGTTTTCACCACCTTCACCTATCTTCAGGCAGACGGGGTAAATATCCAGCTCCCCTACGGCTGATGCACCGGAGCGACTAATCCACAGGTTGTGGATTTTAATGATGACGGTTATGAAGATTTAATCGTGGGAGACCGTAACGGCTATGTCAATTATTTCTCCCGTCTGTCCGACGGCAGTTTAACTGCACAGCCGGATATCACCGCCAATGGTTCCACCATTGACGTGGGAACTAACTCCGCTCCATTTATTGTAGATTGGAATAATGACGGATTGCTGGACCTGGTCATAGGAAGTGAGTCCACCGGCATACCTCTGAGATTGTATTTAAACTCCGGATCTGCCTCCAGCTACAACTTCACTACCTATGAGAACATACTCTGCGGGGGATCTCCGATTAACTGGAGCAGATGCTGTCCCCATGTTTACGATTTAAATCAGGATGGAAAAAAGGATGTGATCTGCGGAGAGGATTACGGTCATGTCTATTACTATGAAAATGTAGGATCTGATTCTAATCCCCTATTCAATCAAGTCCTTATGCTGGAAAGCAATGGCACTGCCATCGCCTGGCCCAGCGGTCAAACTGACACCAGAGTGTGGATTGATGACTGGAATGAAGATGGCTGTCCGGACATGCTTTTGGGCAATTATATTCAATACGTATACCTGTACCTAGGCAATCCTTTAGGGATTGCTGAACAGCCGGTAAATTTGGTGAATCCCCGTCAAATTGAAATTAACCAGATTTATCAGAATAATTTAATTAAAATCAACTTCAGCCTGGCTGAATCTCAGAGTATTGATATAAATTTATTTAATTTAAGTGGGCAGAAAGTTACAGAGATATTTTCAGGAGTTTTAAATCAAGGAAACCAGGAAATAATTTTTACCACTGAAAATTTAAACTCCGGGATGTACTTCATCTGGGGAAAAATTGGAAATAACAGTTTAAGCCATCAGCTGCTCATACTTAAATAAATTAATCTTCCCGTCAGATTTACATTTGATTTTCTGGCGGGATTTTTTTATTTTTTACTATTCTTTTTGATAATCTTCTTTTCAGACACCTTGGTCAAATTGAAATAATTCTGGGGAAAATCTTTATGAGTGTATAAGTAATAAAAAGTAATTGCTCTAACTATAAAATCTACAACAAATATCTTAGCTACTAACCATGAAAATGATCTCCATCCCGGAGTTTTGGGAGATAATGCGAACAACATCACCACTAACAGCAATTCCAGAATTGTTCCGGCAATATGTTCAATTATTGAAGCTATTCGGGTCCACTGCTTTCCGTTCCACAGAGAAGAACCCAGGTAATGGTATAAGGCAAAAAAGGGAAGAAAAACCACCCCCCACCACCAATTTTGTCCCAAACCTAAAATCAATGCCAAAGTGGCAAAAAAATAGGAGAAAAATATAAATCGCCAGCCAATTGCCCATATTTGCCAGGCAGTAGTATGATACATTCTGTTTCTGGGGTAAAAAATATTTTTCACTAATCTCTCCCTTGATGGTAGCTTAATTCAACGGTAGTACTCATACCTCCCCGAATATTGAATATTCCCTTAACCGTCAGTTCTCTTGGTTTCAGATTTACCAATAACTTATCATAAATTTCATTGGTTGCATCTTCATGAGTTATACCCCTGTCCCTAAAAGTCTGGAGGTATAATTTAAGAGACTTCAATTCTACCAGAATTTCATCGGGGATGTAAGTTATTTGAAATTTAGCGTAATCGGGCTGACCGGTCATAGGACAAAGACAGGTAAATTCCTCCACTGCTACATCAATTGAATAATTCCGGTGGGGATAATTATTCTGAAACAATGTCAATTCGCCTTTTGCCGGCACTTCAATACTATCCATGGTGTTCACTTAATTCATTTAATTTTCTGATTTCGATTTTACCTGCCCACATTTTCTCAATTTTCTTCATCCCTGCCAATACCAGAATAAAACAAACTACTGTTCCTCCCAATGCCAGGAAAAAAGATAAGTTTTCATTTAAGCTCAACTGGGTAAATATTAAAAATAAAATTACCAGCATCAGCACTGGAATCCCAAATAACAGCAAATTAAATAAGGACTGGGGAAAATAGGGCATGGTTACCTTAACTTTGTCCCCTGGTTTTAATCCGTGTAGATTTTCTATTTCCAATTGAGGAATATTCCTGCCGCTTCCGCATTTACCCTGCAGGGGGCAGCTGCTGCAGTCGGTTTGATCAGAGTGGAATTGGATCACCATTTTACCCATGCTTTCAGCTTTGATCACCTCTCCTGTTTCAGTTATTCTCCTCATCAGGATAATTCCAACATTCGATTAATTGCTTTTCTTGCCCTGCCCGCCAGTTCAGGATCAACATCAACCTTGTATCTTAACAGGTTTAAACTATTATACAATGATTCAACGGTAATTTTTTTCATTCCATAGCAATATCTGGGAACCAGGGGGACGATAATACTTTTGCGGGGAAAATCAACTGACATCTTATTCAGCATTCCCTGTTCGGTGCAGATAATAAACTGGGAACGATCGGACTGTTCCACAAATTTTGCCATCTGAGAAGTAGAGCCGACCTTATCTGCAATTTTCAAAGTATCCAAGGGACACTCAGGATGGGCGATAATTTCAGCTTCCGGATATTTTTCCTTTAATCTTATCAAATCCTCATCACTAATCTCATGGTGAACATAACAGAATCCCGAAGGCAGTATGATTTCTTTTTGGGGGAGTTTATATTGAACGTAGGCGCCTAAATTCTGATCCGGTACAAAAATTATCTGATGTTGTTCCAGCTTGGACACAATTTCAACTGCATTAGCGCTGGTACAAACTACATCACTGACCGCTTTCACTTCTAAACTGGAATTGACATAACAGACCACTGCGGCCTGAGGATATTTATTTTTCAAAGTTTTCACTTCATCCACTCCCACCATTTGAGCCATAGTGCAGTAAGCAGTCTTCTCGGGAATCAGCACGGTTTTATCCGCAGCTAACACTGCCGCAGTTTCCGCCATAAATTTAACCCCGCAGAACACCAATACCGGATTTTCGGCTTTTGCTGCCTGGCGGCTCAAGAAAAGAGAATCTCCAATCATATCCGCATATTGCTGAACTTCCAGATCAATATAATTATGGGCTAGGATCTTAGCATTTAGCTGTTTTTTTAATATTTCAATTTGATCCTGAAAATTCATAATCTAGATAAAAAAATAAACCCCTCTTACATCCCAGCTGATATAAGAGGGGAGATAAATTTATTCAGTCCAAGCTAAGTAGCCAGGAGCAATAATATTCATGACGGGAATAATCATCATAATTCCCCACCAGTTCGGCTTACCTCTGGCTTCAGCAATAGCCATCCACACTATTACCATTATTACAATATTCACAATTGGAATGAACATTAAAATAATCCACCATAATTCTTTGTTAGCTAGTTCAAGCATTAATAAAATATTTAGGATAGGTATCCAAGCCCACCAAGCTTTATCAGTTACTCCGAGCTTTTTAGATATGGTCTGCAAGGCTAAAGCCATATAAACATAAAACCCTATCAATACTATCCAATAACAGCAAATCATTCCTAATGCCATTCCACCAGCAGCGGCTCCTTCAGCTGCGTCCTCTGATTGCCCCAGAACTTGTAAGAAATAGAGCATAAATACCTCCTTAATTATTTACCTGATTAGCCTTTAATATTCGCAACAGGCTTTGTTCTCAACACCAATTCTCCTAAGCCACTTTCTACAATTACATTTACCACATCGGTTAATGATTTATAAGCACCGGGTGCTTCTTCTTTAAAACCGGACTCTGTTGTAAACTTAAAATAGATACTGTTATTTAACAAAATTTTTTGAATTTTGTCAATATGGAATGCCTGTTTTGCTTTTTTTCTACTAAGCAACCTGCCAGCTCCATGAGCTAATGAAGCAAAGGTTTGTTCACATTTATCCGTGGGAATCAGCAAATATGAACCTGTACTCATGGATCCCGGAATAATCACCGGGGTTCCCAGACCGGGCAAGCCCATACCCGATTTTACAGAAAATGCCCTGGTCGCTCCTTTGCGGTGAACTATTACTTTTTGATTGAAATGATTTTCAATTTTAGCGATATTATGGCAGCAGTCATATACCAATTCCACCTGAGCTGATTTTTTAAATCTTGTTTCAATTATATTGCGAATTCGATGTGCTATCAAATGCCGGTTGGCAAAAGCATAGTTCGCCCCTGCCTGCATCTCCTTTAGATACTTCTTTCCGTTAGATGAATTCAGGGGAGTGTAAATAAGCTGTCGGTCCGGAAGTTCAATATTCTGATTTTTCACATATTTACCCAAAGTTCTAACCCAGTCCGTGGTTATCTGATGCCCCAAGCCCCGGGAGCCGGTGTGAATTGAAACAACCACATCATTGTTTTTCAATCCTAATTTATATGCTAATTTATCTGAATAAACCTGCTCTACTATCCCCAGTTCAATAAAATGATTTCCACTCCCCAAGCTGCCCAGTTGAGATAATCCTCGGTCCACCGCATGGGAAGAAACCAGTTTGCCGTCAGCGCCATCTAAACTACCTCTATCTTCACAATGAAAAATATCCCCGCTATCACCAATTCCCTGTTCGACCAGCCATTGACATCCCCGGTCAAGAATTTTGATCAGTTCGGTTTTATTAGTTTTAAGCAATCCCCCCCTTCCCAAACCCATGGGAATTTCCTGAAATATTTGATCGGTAACTGATTTAATCTGAGACTGGAATTGGTCATAGTTTAAATTAGTTTTGAGCATTCTAATTCCGCAATTTATATCATAACCAATCCCCCCCGGAGAAATTATTCCTGAATCTGCGGGAAAAGCAGCCACTCCTCCTATGGGGAAGCCATAACCCCAGTGAGCATCGGGCATAGCCAGGGAATATTTTAAAATTCCTGGAAGACAGGCGACATTACTTACCTGAGTTAATACATTGCTGTCCATTTGATCAAGCAAAGTCTGGTTGAGGTAGATTCTGCCGGGTACCTTCATCATTCCCTGAGGAGGCATTTCAAAAACAAATCTGTCTATCTGCTTTAAATTATGTTTAGACATCAACAATTATTCTTCCCCAATAACCGTCCGGCACTGATTTAACAGTTAACTGGTGATAAGTTGGCGCTTTAATCTCATTATCAAAACCGGGTATTTGATCAACTCCCACCAGGTCAATTTTTCCGGTTAATTTGCAGTTTTCCCTGCCTTCTATGATTTTTGTTATCTCCAGGTTGAACGGAAATAAACCTTCGGCTTCAATCTTATATATCAAGCAGTCCACACAGTTGAATAAAAGATCATTTAAACTTTCACCGCCAACTTCAAATAACTCTTGACTGAAATTCTCAAAATTCTTTTTCTCCTTATAAATTCTGATCACTCCGGTCAGCAGATTTTCAAATAACTGTTCTAAACTATTGCCCTTTGCTTCAATTCCAATATCCGAGGTATGATCAATATATTTATAATTCATATCTACATTATCTTGACCTTTAGATCAATGATCTGGTAGAAATAATCAATGACTAAAAAAAGAGAAATTACCATAAGTTCGATCATTGTCGGATTTTCTGTGGCAGTATTCATAATCTCAATTTTCATATTTCACCGTCACCGCAGAGGTAAAGATTTAATCTGTTATTTTTCAGATTACGACTCCACGGACATGGTCTCCATAAGCATCCGCACTCATTCATTTCAAATACCAGTCTTAAATGGCACTAAACCTCCACCCAACAGCACCTTGGTTAATACAAAAAACATGATTCCCGGCACCTTGATAATTAATTATCAATCTGAAAAAATTGATAATTCCATAAAATTTATATTAATTTACAACGGTCAGAAACTTGATGAACGAGAACTTACAAACAGTTCCCAGGTAATTTATCCCCTGCACTAACTTTTCTTAAGCTAAGATCAAGGAGTCAGCGGAGTATTATTCATATTCCCCTGTTCTATTTTTTTCCAATCGTTCTCAACTACATTAGCCAACCTCTGAATTCCCGTCCTGATTTGCTCCTCGCTGGGGTAGGAGAAATTTAATCTCATCGTATTTTGACCTTTACCATTACAGAAAAATGCACTGCCTACTACATAAGCGACATTTTGTTCTATGGCATTGTAGAACATCCTGTCAGCATTCATCGCTTCAGGCAAAGTAACCCACAGGAATAATCCCCCTTCCGGCTTGGTCCAGGTCAGTCCTTCAATTTTAGGCATATATTTTTCAAGGGATTCAAGCATGATATCTTTGCGCTTGCTATACATATCAATATTTTTTTCAATCCTCGCTTTTATCAGATCCTGCTTGATGTACTCCTTGGCAATAGTCTGATTGAAAATCGGAGTGCATAAATCCATGCCCTGCTTAGCCATTACTATCTTCTCAATAATATCTTTGGAGCCAATCATCCAACCCAATCGGAATCCGGGAAGAAAAATTTTTGAAAAAGTAAACAAAGTTATCACATGTTCACCAGAATCATCCAGGGAATAGATGGTGGGAAGAGTTTTACCGGAATACCTTAGCTTCCGATAGGGGGAATCTTCGACAATTAGAATTTCATATTTCTTGGCAATTTCAATTAATTTTTTTCTCCTGTCCAGAGAAATGGTGACTCCGGCTGGATTCTGAAAATCAGGTATTACATATATAAATTTTGGTTTTTTCTGCTCTGAAATCAAACGGTCTATTTCATCTTCAATTATATCTGTTTTAATTCCCTGATCATCCAGGGGTATGCCCACCGGTTTTGCTCTTACTGAATTGGTAGCCTGGAGAAATCCCAAATAAGTTGGCAAACCCACAATGCAGGTATCTCCGGGATTTAGAAATACCCTGGACACTAAATCCAGACCCTGCTGCGAAGCAGTGGTAATTTGGACATTTTCCGGTTTAACCTTTATACCTTCTTCTCCCAGCCAGCTACATAGGACTTCTCTGAACTCATGGTCTCCTTCCGTAGTTGAATACTGGAGTATCTTTTCTCCCTGGGATTCCAGAACTTCATCGGAAATGCGTTTAACATCTTCAATGGGGAATGTCTTAGGATTAGGCAATCCCCCCGCAAATGAGATAATTTCAGGCTTTGCGGTCAGTTTCAGCAACTCCCGGATTGCTGATTTTTTCAAAGCTTTGGCGTTATCGGAGAGGAGATGATCAAGGTGAACAGACATATATTACCTCCTGTAAGCAAAGATTTATTTAAACCCCACTATTGGAATATAGTATATGATAAGTTCAATTTGTTTAAATCTCAAATAATTTTAAACTTGCTTTGGTTAATTTTTTTAAGCAATATGTAAAAATGGAAAAATACATAGCAGTAGGATTGAGCAGCTATATTAAAACTGATCAGGAAAAAATTAAAATTCTGCTGGATGAGCTGAAAATTTTAATTAAAACCCTGGGCAGTGAAATCACTGAAAGTTTTTTTCAGTCCCGAATTTCCCCTGATCCCAAGTACTTCATCGGCTCGGGGAAATTAACGGAAATAAAACAATGTGCCCACCAACTGAATTTACAGGGAATTATATTTGTCAATGAAATTTCTCCTTCTCAAATTAGAAATATTGAAGACTTTACCGAACTGAAGATTATTACCCGCAGAGATGTGATATTGGATATATTCGCCCGGCATGCCAGCAGTCAATTAGCTAAAGCGGAAGTAGAAATGGCGCAGTTAAAACACATTAGCAGCAGATTAGTGGGCAGTACATCTCATCTATCCAGGTTAGGAGGAGGCATAGGGACCAGAGGACCAGGAGAGAAAAAGCTGGAAATGGATAGAAGGAATATTCAAAAGAGGATGAAAACATTGACCAAAACATTGGAAAAAAATAAAAAGGCGCTGCAAGTGCAGAGAAAAAGAAGAAAAAATGTATATCAAATATCCCTGGTCGGTTATACCAATGCAGGAAAATCAACATTACTGAATGCTTTGACCAAGAGTAAAGTTTTAGTGGCTAATCAATTATTTTCAACCATAGACACCACTACCCGCAAGTTGGCTTCACCTTATAACAGCATTCCCATAATTTTGTCGGATACAGTAGGTTTTATTTTAGATTTACCTCCTGAGTTGATAGACTCCTTTCAGGCGACCTTAGATGAAGTTGTTCAAGCTGATCTTCGTCTGATTGTAATTGATTTATCTGATCCTCTTTATGAGATAAAACTCACCTCGGTGGAGAAAACCTTGAAACGGCTTAACTGCCTGGATCTGCCGAAGTTCTATGTTTACAATAAAATTGATACCTCCTCGGTGAGTCAATATCCTAATGAAGCGGATAATTTTTATGTTTCCGCACGAACCGGAGAAGGTTTGGATAATTTAAAAAATGCCTTAATCGAAACGGCAAAATTTAAACAGCAATGTCCGCATCCTTAAGTAAATTATTAAATCCTCACACATACCAAACCGGTTTATGGATATTAACTGATGATCTCCAAGCTCGTAACTACTGGAAAGATATATTTTCAAGTAATTTAGCAAATATTGCCAATCTTATTAATGATCCCTTGAAAAGAGAAATGTTTGTGGATAAAATGACTGAAATCATCGAAGCTATGTCCGTTGATGTTTATAAAACTGTCCATGAAGTGACTGTGGAAAGAGAAAGCCTGCTCAACCGGATAGGTGTTCCCGATCCCTATAAAAACATCAAAGATCAGGAAAACCGAAAAGCATTAGCCTGCCTCCAGCCACATTTGGAGTATTTAGACAGCTTATCCGACCAAGAGCAAACATTTTGCATCTGTCTGTCTGCTGTGGTCAAAGGCAATCAATTTGATCTGGGCAGTAAAGTTACCGCCGATTTATGGCGTAAAAAACAATTGAATTTTAATATTGATTTCAAAGTAAATCCTAGCTATAAAAAGTATTTTAGTTATTTTCAGCAACTTAAAGGTTGTAATGTTACTGTATTGGTGGATAACGCCGGATTCGATTATTTAATCGGTTCAGTCAGTTTTATCAGATTTCTGCTGAATTCAGGTTTTTCAGTGACGGTGGCAGCCAATAATTCACCTGCTCTTAATGATGTCACTTACCAGGAAGTAATTGAATTGAATAAAAAATTAGATAATATTGACCAGATTTGGAAAAAGGCTCAGCAGGACCAGAGGTTGAAATTTATCTCCAGCGGATGTAAAACTCCGGGTATTAATTTAAAGAAAATATCAACTCAATTAAACCAAGCAGTAAACCGATCTGATCTTCTGATATTAATTGGTCAGGGAAGAGCAATTGAAACCACATTAAATGCAGTACTTGATATTAATGTATTTCGCATAGCAAAAGTCAAAGATTATATGGTAGCATCTTATATCGAACAACCGCAGTTATCAGATTTCATCTGTTGGACTAAACCTGGAGAAGAATTCATTGATTAAAATTACCATTGCTGCAATTTTAATATTAACCATAATGGCGGGGATAGTTTTCCTGCAGTTGAAAAAAGACCATTCCCCTCCCCAGGAAAGTTCACCGGTCAAGCTGGTGAGCGAACAGGAGCTTTCCCCTCAGTCATATTCAGGATACTGGGAAAAAGCTGAAAATGAGATCTTCGCCATCATCAGAGAAATAAATCCAAGTCTTACTACTGATACTTTAGAAATTATAAGTGCAAAAATTATCCAGTGTTCCCGGCGATATTATATAAATCCATATTTAATTGTAGCAATCATATACGGAGAAAGCAGATTTATTCCTCATGTAACCGGCACATCGGGTGATGCTGGATTAATGCAGATTATACCATCTACGGCAAAACATATCGCATCTTCCATGGGCTACCAGGAATACAATTTAACTGACATTGAAACCAATATTGAATTTGGTTGCTGGTATCTGTCCCGCCTGAAGATACTTTCCGGAGGAAATTACATCGAAGCGTTGGCTAGATACAACCAGGGAGGTAACTGGAGGGGAGGAGGAGAAAAATACGCCTGGGCTATAATAAATCAGGCTGAAAAAATTGGAATTCCTATGAAAATACTGCTGGAAGAGGAAAGATTAAACCACCTAACTAATATTTCAGATCTTTGATGAACAAATCTCACCAAAAACTGTTTATCTGTTCGGGAGGTCAAACCGGAATTGACCGGGCAGCTCTGGATTGCGCTGAGGAAATGAAAATAATATCCGGAGGGTGGTGCCCCTGTGGACGTAGAGCGGAAGATGGAACCATCTCCGGGAAATATTTAATGATGGAAACCTCTCAACCTTACTACTGGAAGAGAACCTGGCTGAATGTTATCCAATCTGACGCTACTTTGATCATTATGCCCCAGGATGATACAAATAGCCGGGGTACTCATTTAACTGTAAAATATGCCCGGAAAGCATTAAAGCCTTTTAAAATTTTAGTTTTAGATAACACCGGGAATGATGAGATTGTACAATGGCTTAATCATATTCAGCCAAAAATTTTAAATATTGCCGGTCCCCGAGAATCAAATTATCCGGGAATTTACCAACATGGAAAAAAAGTACTTAGACAAATTTTTAAAGCATATCTCCTCTGCTGAAAAAATATATTTTATCAGCGATATTCATTTTGGCTGTGAACATCCGGATAAGGAAATGGAGAAGATTTTCTTATTTAAAAAAATCCTTAACCGCGCCAGGAATAATAATATTCCCGTTGTTCTGGTTGGGGATATTTTTGACTTTTTATTTGATTATGGAAAATTATTAGATATAACTCAACTGCCCATGTTGGCAGAGCTTTACTGGACAGTAAAGGAAAAGGGGGATTTGTACTATATTTTAGGAAATCATGATTTCTGGGGAAAGGAACTACTGGAAAATTTTCTGGGAATTCCCACCAGTTATAATTTAGCCGGAGAAATCAATCACAAAAAATTTTGGGCAAGTCACGGTGAAACTGTAGAAAAGAATACCCCCGCAGATAAACTGTTCAGATGGATGCTGCACAATTCTTTTAATATCAGTTCTTTCCGTCTGCTCTATCCGAGATTAGCCAAATTGCTGGCTCGATCAATTTCTCATATGAGTCGAGGTCATTCCAGTAAATTAAATTATTCATTTGATAAGTACATTCAATTTGCCCGGAAAAAGTGGGATCAAGGATTGGATTACGTGATACTAGCCCATCTGCATCAACCCTTTATCTACAGTGAAAACCACAAATATTTAATAATAACCGGTGACTGGTTAATTCACCGTACTATGCTGGTTTACTCCAAGGGCAGGTTTTATCATGAGGTGTTAAATTAATATGAATAAATTATTCTTTTTATTCGGGGAGCAATTAAGCCAGGCGGAATACTATCAACCCCTAACTAAAGCTGTTCTGCCCGGTTACAAATTATCTTTTACCACCTCCGGAATTTCATTGCTGCCTGAACAGGACAGTGTTGTCCCCGGCATCATCTGCAGGGATTCCATGACCGGCAGTTCCTTTCCTGTAACTAAATCTTTCCATGCCCTGATATCACAAAACGAACCGGAAGTTATTGTGGATGTTGACCTCCCCTCCCCTGCTTCCCCTGTTGAACCCCAGTTGATTAACATTTACAATTTAATAAAAACTTATAGTTGTAATGACTTTCTTATCGAGACTTTCATCGAAACTCTCAACCTTGATTCCCAGGGTTTGTTTTTATATGGAACTGAAAAATTAATAGACAGCTACCAGAATACTTTTATGACAGATTCATTGCCTCAACCTGCTTTTATACCAGGTAGAATTGTAACTTATGAAGATTATTTTACCTACCATATGTTTTCGGGGAATTCCGAAGTCAGCGGAAAATTTTTCCAGTTCACCCAAAACCAGAATGTGATCATGGAAAAAATGGATAATTTATTTGAGTTCAACGGTTTCGGGCATCCTAGGAATTTATATGAAAGGATAATTGTTCCGGTAAAACTTGATTCCGATGAATATATCAACAGCTGGATTTACTACGTCCGGAATTTCTGATCCCAATCCCCCCAGCACCCCTGATTTTTAACCACTGCTAAACACAGCAAAACACGGGTTTTATAATATCAAAAATTCCAGAGATCAGTACACCTGAAACTTCCCTCTCCATTCCTCTTCCCCGCTTAACATCCGGTAGAAATACACTCCCGGTCGGTAGTCAGTTAATGTAATAGTATGCTCTCCCTCTTCCTGAAATCCCTCCAGGGGATGGTCAATTATCCTGCCGGACAGATCATATACTGAGAAGTTGAGGTTTCCAGCATGAGATTGGATGAATGATATTTTAATCTGACCAGATGAGAGATATTCAATAAAGATATCAGGAAATTCAGGATATTGCTGGGTGGGTTCTTCTTCCACACCCATCGCATATCCCAGGGAATCAGTTTTCACTATATAATAATCACACCCACCAGCTCCCCAGGAATTGGTAGCACCGCAACAGATATACCCTCCGTCAGTTGTTCTATTTACACAACAAAAAAAATCATCTCCATAACTTCCATATTGAACTGTCCACAAAGAATCCCCACTGTTAGTGTATTTACTTAAATAAGCATCTGAATTTACTTCATATACTGAAACAAAACCACTATCAATACAAGACTCTAGATCTAATGCACCAACATTAATACTCAAGATTGTATCTAAATTTTCGTCAATTTTGAATATATGACTTTCTGTTGCCAAAATAAATATTGAATCATTTAAATTATCTATACAATATCCTAATTCATCATAACTTTTCCACAATAAATAATTACCAAATGAATCAAATTTGTATAAAACCTGTGGAGGATAAGGATAAACATCAACTACTGATGTGATATATCCATTTTCTCTGGTTTCACAAACACTCAAAAAATAAGATTCAGGTGCAGTTGTTGCCCATACTGAATCACTATTTCGATTAACTTTCATAATAAATGCTTCATCATTATTATATTTCGCATTTCCAACAACAATATAATTGCTATCGGCTGTGATATCTAAATCATATGGATAATTATTATCAGATTCATATAAATTATATAGTTCTGACCATACTACAGTTCCATTATAATCTAGTTTGATAATTCTTAGATATAATCGGGGATAGACATCATATAATACTTTATTACAAGTTAAAACGTATCCGGAATCAAAATCTACTTCAATATCCAATTGTAAAGTGCTAGTGCTGAATGAACTATCTATACTGATAGACCATGTTGTATCACCAAATTCATCTAATTTTAAAAGCCATATATTATGTAGAACACCAACTTCTGAATGACCGATAACTATATATCTTCCATCAGGAGTTTGCTTGATTACATGGGCATAGTCATTATATGTTGTACCATAAACTCTAGACCAGGTTACTGCTTGGATTGAAGCAATTAACGATAATATTGCGATAAATGATATTAAAAGAATCCTCATCT
>LKUE01000036.1 GCA_001412365.1 Desulfuromonas sp. SDB
CCTCTAGAAGGAGGAAATTATTATGTTAGCAAGTTCTGGTTCGATGAAACACTACCATGGATCAGAACATATAAAGGGAAAAAGGGAGATTTTGTTTGTTTAAGAGCTACCAATGTAGATTCTAATATTCCAAATGGTATTGTTAATGTAACAATCTATGTAGATGGAGCACTGTTTAAAACTTCATCCTGCCAAGGCACTAACAATCAAGCACAAGTTTCGGGAACTATAGAATAATTACATTATCTAAAAAATTCAGAAAAAAAATATCTTAAGAGTTCTTTACACTGTACAAACAAGCTGCTCGGGTGGGACTCGAACCCACAACCTAGTGGTTAACAGCCACCCGCTCTGCCAATTGAGCTACCGAGCAGTATAGGCGATAAGATAAAGCATATTTTTATAAAAAAATCTCTAATTGTCAAGAAATTTACTGAACTCTTTTAATCTATCAACTATCAAAAAGTACAGCTAGTATTCATAAACAAAAGCTACCGTTTTAACCATTTGCCTAATTAAGGCAAAATCAGCATACAATCACCATAGGAAGCAAACCGGTATCCCCGGTCTAATGCAATTTTGTAGGCATTGAGTATTCTCTCCCTCCCCGCCAATGCTGATACCAGACAAATCAAGGAAGACCGGGGAAGATGAAAATTTGTCAGCAATCCATCTACTACTCTGAAATTATAGGGAGGATATATGAAAATATCAGTCCAACCGTAACTAGACATAACTTTGCCTTCCTCATCTACCGCACTTTCCAAAGCCCTTACTGATGTGGTTCCCACTGCAATAATCCTCCGTCTCTTGTTTTTTGCCTCATTGATTATTTTTGCAGTTTCCTCATTTACCTGATAGTACTCCCGGTGCATCTTGTGGTCAGATAAATCTTCAGATAAGGGAGCAAAGGTTCCCGGTCCCACATGAAGGAGAAGTTCAGTAATGATAACTCCCTTTTCTTTTACTTTATCTAATATTTCCCGGGTTAAGTGCAATCCCGCGGTGGGGGCAGCCACCGCACCGGGAACAGAAGCGTAAACTGTTTGATAACGCTTCTTATCAAATTCATTCGGTTTTCTTTTTATGTAGGGGGGAAGGGGGACATTGCCGATTTCAAATAAAACTTCCTGGGTAATTTCAAACTCACTTAAAAATCTGATTTTCCTGAAAGCTCCTTGCTCTCTGGATACTATCTCCACTTTAATCTGCGGATTAATTTCAATAAGGTTGCCCCCATGAATTCTGCGGGAAGGACGGACTAATGCTTTCCACTGATTTTCATTTAATTTTTCAACGAGAAATATCTCGCATTTTGCCCCGGTGGGTATCTTGGTCCCCAACAGACGGGCGGAAATAACCTTTGTACTGTTAATCACCAGCACATCCCCGGGAAGTAGAAAATCAGTAAAATATTTTACAGTGGAGTCAATAAGACCGATCTTGGAAAACAGGGGCAAAACCATCATTCGGGACTGATCTCTCTTCTCCAGAGGATATTGAGCTATGCTGGATTCAGGAAGAATGTAACTAAAATCTGATGCTTTAGTAGACATCGCCCCGGATGAATTTTTTCAAGATTATCTGTGATTCCCTACGGTCTTTTTTTATAACTTTCACATAAAAATACTTAATTTGATCTTCATTGAACTCCTGAACAGTAGCAGGGATGCCGTGTTCAATGAGAATATTCTTCAACCGCATAGCGGTCTGCAAACTGTTGGTGCGATGAAGAAAATAAAATTCAGACATTAATTAAACAATCCTTTGCTATCTTTACAATTCATCCCCAGATGCTTATAGCCATTCTCGGTAATAATTCTTCCCCGGGGAGTTCTTTTCAATAATCCCTGCATGATCAAAAAAGGTTCGTAAACTTCTTCTAAAGTATCCGGGCTTTCACCAATGGCAATAGCCAGGGTATTAAGTCCTACCGGACCACCCTGGAATTTTTCAGCAATTAATTGTAAAACCTGCCGGTCCAATTTCTCCAATCCCAGAGTGTCAATGCCATGCCGGTCAAGAGTCTCCAGAGTTCTCTGTTCAGAAATGATCTCCTCTCCGCTAACCTGAGTCCAATCCCGAACCCTTCTCAATAAACGGTTGGCAACCCGGGGAGTGCCCCGGGAGCGTTTCCCGATCAAAACTGCTGCATTATGCTCGATTCCAATATTGAGTATTTTTGAAGTTCTTTTAATAATTGTTGCCAGCTGATCTGAATTGTAGTAGTCCAGACGGTAAGTCATTCCAAAACGGGCTCGGAGGGGAGAAGTCAATAAACCGGTGCGGGTCGTCGCTCCAATTAAAGTAAACGGCTTTAGTCTTAACTTAATAGTCCTGGCAGCGGGTCCTGAATCAATGACTATATCCAATGAAAAATCTTCCATTGCCGGATAAAGATACTCCTCCACTATCCGGTTGACCCGGTGAATTTCATCAATGAATAAAATATCCCTAAACGACAAATTGGTTAATATCCCCGCTAAATCTCCCGCTTTTTCCATTACCGGACCAGAAGTGGAATGAAATTTAACTCCCATCTCATTAGCCACTATTGAAGCCAGGGTAGTCTTGCCCAATCCGGGGGGACCTACCAAAAGGATGTGATCAATAGCTTCATTTCTGGCTAAGGTCGCTTTAATCGCAATTTTCAGGTTTTCCTTAATCTGTTCCTGCCCCGGAAATTCGTTGAACTTTTGAGGGCGGATTAACTGTTCAGTTTTTTCATCTTCTTTCTGGATTTCAGGATCAGTATTTTCATTCATATCTTGGCTAAACTCCGCCGGATTAATTCTTCCAGTTCAATATCCGGAAATTCATTGAGTACTTTTTCCACTGCTTTAAACGATTGTTCCCGGGAATACCCCAGGGAAGTCAACGCCAGCACCGCATCATCGCTATCTCTCCTGCCCACATATGAAGGAGGAGGGACTTTATCTTTCAGTTCAATTATAATTCTCTGGGCAGTTTTACTGCCTATCCCCTTTATCCTCAATAGATAATTAAGATCATTTTCGGCAATAGCTTCTCTGAGTCTATCCGGTTCAGCAGAGGAGAGAATGGTTAAAGCCAACTTAGCCCCTACTTTAGACACTGATTTCAACAGGGCGAACAACTCCCTTTCAGATTCAGTCATAAAACCGTATAAATCTACACTTTCCCTGCCGGTGGTGGCATTGAAATTTAAGTACAAATAGAGTTTTACCGGGCTGTTCACTTCCGGCAGCTGGGTAAAAGAGTTCAATGAAATCATCACTTTAAATCCCCAACTTCCTGATTTCACCACTACGGAAGCGGGATTTTTATCTACAATTTCACCTTCAATAAAATCAAACAATTTTTTTCCTGTTCACTAAAGTTAAAGCTACCGCCAAGGCATCTGATTGATCATATCCAATGCTGTCATCAATATGTAAAATTCTGGTTATCATGAATTTTACCTGATCTTTAGAGGCATTTCCATTTCCAGTTATAGATTTTTTTATCTCCCGGGGAGAATACTCATAAATTTCCACTTCATGATTAGCTAAAGCAGAGAATATCACTCCTCTTACGTGTGCCATTTTCATTACCGACTTGAAGTTCTTGGATAAGAACATGGTCTCACAGCAAGCCAGTTCCACCTGATACTGCTGAATAACCTGATTGATCTGCTTGGACACTTCCAGCAGCCGCCGGGATAACTCCAGTTTCGGATTGGTGAGGATAGTTCCGGAATAAAGGTATTTAACCTGGTTGTCTTGGACCTCGACGATACCGTATCCGGTAGATCTTAAACTTGGATCAATTCCCAGGACAATCACACTACTCTATTTTATTTAAAATTTCTTCGGGAATATCCACATTGGCGTAAACATTTTGTACGTCGTCATGGTCTTCCAATGATTCTAAAAATTTCAGTATTTTCCCCGCTTTTCCCGTATCCTTTTGCTCAGTGGGATTTTTAGGGATCATGGAAAGCTCTGCTGAGGAGATATTGATTTTAGATTCAAGATCTTCCTTAATTCTGATAAAATCCTCCACCGAGGTGTAAATTTCAAAGCCATCATCCACCGGATAGATATCCTCCGCCCCCTCTTCCATCGCCACTTCCATTATCTGATCCTCTTCTTCAGGTTTAGCGGATACCGCGATCACTCCCTTGCGGTCAAACATCCAGGCAACACAGTTGGGAGAACCTATACTGCCCCCGTTCTTGGAAAATATGTGTTTCAGTTCAGCAGTGGTGCGGTTTTTGTTATCAGTTACCACATCCACTAATACCGCCACTCCTTCCGGTCCATAACCTTCATAACTAACTTCTTCATAGCTGACTCCGGGCAAATCCCCGGTTCCCTTTTTTATAGCTCTATCAATATTGTCCTGAGGCATGTTGGCAGATTTTGCTTCCAGTATGGCTGACCTCAGCCGAGGATTGCCCTCGGGATCTCCTCCTCCCTGTTTTGCGGCAATGGTAATTTCCTTTATAATTTTGGTAAAAATTTTACCTCTTTTTGCATCCACTTTTGCTTTTTTTCTTTTTATAGTACTCCATTTTGAGTGACCTGACATATTTTAACTCCTTTTTATAATCTTTCCCGTCTTGGGATCAGTTAGGGGAATTTTCTGCTTGCACATAGGGCATTTATCTTCGGAATAATCTTCTCCGGCTGCCTTATAAACTGAAATTACATCCTGATCTGCCTTAGTCCTACGGTCAATCAGAACGACCTGCCCTTGAATAATTCCCTGCTTTTCATTGATTACCTGCTTAGCCAGATATAAGGACTTTCCGGTGGTCAGCACATCATCTACAATAACAACTTTCTGTCCGGGGTTGATGTTCATTCCTCTCAACAAGGCAAACAAGCCGTCTTTTTTTTCCAAATAGATGCAGGGCAGCTGTAAAATCCGGGCTACTTCAAAAGCTAAAATCATTCCCCCGGTGGCGGGACCACAGATCAAATCCGGCATAACCTTTAAATTTGTTTTTAATTTACTAACCATAATTTGGGCAAATAGTGATGCGTAGTGGGGTTGTTCGAGAATGCGGAACTTTTCAAAATAAAATGATGAATGTCTTTTTGAAGTTAAAATGAAATGACCTTTCTTCAAGACACCTAGATTTAATAACAGTCTTTCAATCTCACTCTTAGAAATATCCATATTATTCCCTTAACTGTTGTTTAACCCTGCTGATGAAATTAACCGGATCAGCTGAGTTTATTACCGGTCTTCCCATGACAATGCCGTTTACTCCGGCTGATTTAGCCTGGGCAGGAGTGGCAACTCTCTGCTGGTCATCAGCAGTTCTCTGTTTTTCAGCCATTCTAATGCCGGGAGTTATAATTAAAAATTCAGGGGGCAGGGTTTCCCTAATCAAGGAAGCTTCCCAAACTGAGCAAATGACTCCATCTGCTCCCGCCTGATAAGAATAATCAGCAAAATCCAAAACTAACTGACGGATAGAGGAAGAAGGTTTAAAAATCTTTTCACTCTGTTGTTGACTTATGCTGGTCAATACAGTTACCGCTAATATTTTTGTGTGGGAATTACCAGCAGACTTTTTAGCCGACTGAATCATCTCTGCTCCTCCTGAAGCATGAACAGTTAAGTACTTAACTCCTAAATCCACTGCTGCTTTGGTTCCCTGTTCAACAGTATTGGGGATATCATGAAGTTTCAAATCTAAAAATACTGCTTTATTTTTTTCAGTAAAATTTTTAACCAGCTCCGGTCCCTGAGATATAAACAGCTGATAACCAATTTTATAAACATCTACCTCATTTCCAATTAACTGATCCCAGTATTCAACTTCCCGGGGGGAGAAAAAATCCAAAGGAAAAATAAATTCAATCATCAATGAATCTCTAATTTCACCGGTCCTCGGGAGAGCAGGTCAATTCTTCTTGCCGCTTCATAGCTTAAGTCAATTATTATGCTTTCATCTACCGGACCACGGTCATTTATCCGCACCGTAACCGATTTACCATTATCCAGATTAGTAACGGTGACCATTGTTCCAAAGGGGAGATTACGGTGTGCCGCAGTTAAAGCATACATATTATAAGTTTCACCGCTGGCGGTAGTTTTACCATGAAAAGCCGCTCCGTAATAAGTTGCATCCCCTTCATAAACCTGTCTAACCGGCAATGATGTAGTACTTCCCTGACTGGAATAATTATGGTTTTGAGGAGGGGAGACAGATGAATTAGAGGTGGAATTAGAACTAACCTGTCTCCAGTTGGATTGACCTGAAGTAACAAAGATGGGTGTGGATACACAGCCAGTTAAAGTCAATAAAATTATGCAAATAATTAAATTCTTCATTTTTCCCCGGTCAGCAGTTAACTGTAATTTCACTAACTGAGTTAAGATTGTTATGCTTTAAATAGCCAACTAAACCCTTCACTATCATTTCTGGGGTATTGGGTTCAGAAAACAAAGCAGTCCCAATGTTGATCCCCCGAGCTCCCGCCAGATAAAATTCCACCGCATCCTCCCAATTTACAATCCCCCCACCCCCCACAATGGGGATATTGATGCAGGAGGATAACTGATATACTGCCCACAAAGCCATCGGTTTAATGGCGGGACCGCTTAATCCTCCGGTCTTATTGCCCAGGGCATAATTCCTCGTTTCTATATCAAACCTCATTCCCGGATAGGTATTTACCATGGACACCGCATTAAAACCAATGTTTTCAGCCAACTTGGCTACATCAATGAAATTATTTAAAGAAGCATTTAACTTCAACACCAATATTTTATCAACTTTAGTTCTGATGAGCCAGAGAAGTTTTTTTAGAGAAGTTAAATCCTTTTGAAAACTCAATCCCCCCTTAGATACGTTGGGACAGCTTATATTGATTTCCAATCCAGCAATCTGATCAATCTTATCTAATTCCCGGGATACTTCCAGGTATTCTTCAATCTCGTCACCAACCACATTTACAATTATGGGAATATTTAGCTGAGTAATTTCAGAAATTATGCTGCCAGTAAATTCAGCTAAACCGGGATTAGCCAGTCCAATGGAATTTAATAATCCCCCGGTGGTCTCTGCTAAACGGGGAGGAGGATTCCCCGGTTTGGGATGCAAGGAAATTGATTTGGTGACTATTGCTCCAACGTATTGGAAATTTATCAGTTCTTGGAATTCCAAGCCCATGCCGATGATTCCGGAAGACAGCCATATCCCCGGGTCAAATTTTCTATCGCCAATGGTTAAACTAAGATCCAATTTTAAAATCCTCTAATTTAAAAACAGGACCGTCCTGGCAGACCTTCACATATTCTTTCAACAACGGAGACACACACCCGCTGCAAGCTCCTAAGCCGCATACCATTACCGCTTCCAAAGAGATGTACAGCTGGCAGGAGGAATTTCTAAAAATTGACACAATTTTTGATATCATTCCTTCCGGACCACAGGCAAAAACACCCTGATCATTCAGATCAATATCATTAAAATAATCAGTTAATAACCCCTTATTTCCTCTGGAGCCATCTTCAGTATATATTACAGTTCTGGATTCAGGGAGACCTTCTAATACAAGCTGTTGTTTATTTTTTGCTCCCACCAGGTATTGAGGGCGGGGATGATGATGTTCAAACATCGCCAGAGGCGCTACTCCCATTCCCCCACCGATTCCCAGAAAACTTTTTTGAGGATCAGGTGTGAATCCATTGCCCAAAGGACCGATTACATCCAGGTAATCTCCCTTTTGCAAAGAAGTCATTTGCCCGGTAAAATCACCTACTACCGCATAAACTATTTCAAAATGGTCCCGATCAACCCGGTGTATGGAAAAAGGATGTCTGAGCTGGAAATCCTTGTTTATTTTAATCATCACAAACTGACCGGGTAAAACTGGTTTATTGAAATGATGATCGCAGGACATCAACCAGATATCCTGGCTGATTTGCTGATTATGGTTCAGTTTGGTTAGGAACCTCATCATAAAGTTTCCTGAAGGCATAATCAGCATATTCACTATCAGGATAATTTTCAATCACTTGCTGATAAATTGAATCCGCTTGTATAATTTCTCCCTGGCTGTAAATCATGTTTGCATAAACCAACATCGCTTTCGGATAGTAGGAGGATTGAGGATAGTTACTCAAAAAATCCAAATAAGCCTGCTGGGCTCTGGCTTCATCTTCCAATTCATAATAATACAGTTCTGCCAGTAAAAATTTTAAGTCCCCGGGTTGCTGGGCAGTGTCCAAAGCCTGCTGATATTGAATTATTTTAGTCAAGGAAAGGGACCGGTGCATGGCTAAAGATAAAGTTGATTGATCTGGATTGGAAAGCCGGGCTTCTTCATAAAAAGCCTTAGCCTGATTGAAATCAAAATAATCTTTCTCATAAATTTCCCCGATGAGGTAAAGAGCTTTTGCCGCTTCTTGGGTGCGGGGATATGCTGTATTAACCTCATTTAATATCTGAAGAGCCATATCATAGTTTTCTAAATTCCGGTAACAAACTGCTATTTCAATAGCTGCTTCTGCATCCCTGGTTCCGGAGGGCAGGTTCGATCTAAGATCCTGAAGTACTGCAATTGCTTCCTGGTTTTGGTTAAGATGCTGTAAAGCTTGGGCAAATCTTAAGGTGGTTTGATAATATACAGTCATATTATCTTCATCAATGATATCATTCATGGTCTGGTAAAGTTCTCTTAACTCCTGCCATTTTTCCTGATTAAATAACAACTCTGCCTGCTCCAGCAAAATCAGCAGTACATATTCACTTCGTGGATAAAGTTTGAAAAATTCATCAATTTCTTTTTCGGCTAAACTGTAATCTTCAGCCAAAATAAAAGATTTTATTTGGTAATAACGAGCTTGCTGATTGATATTATTATCTTCATAGGTTTTAGCCCGGGCAAAATAAGTCTGGGCATTATTGTACTCACCTCTGAGCATATAAGCTATTCCTGCTTTTAGGTAAGCTTGAGAGACAAAAGGGCTATGGGGATAAAACTTTACTATCTCCTCGAACTTTCCCAGGGCATTCTGGAATTCCCCCTTCATCAGAAAAGCATCTCCCATAATGAACAGGGCATCATCAATGAAAGCTGAGTTGGGATGCATCTGGATTATTTTGCCGCATCTGACAATAGCGGAGTCCAGTTCAACTAACCCTACCGCCAATGTATCTCTACCCTGGAGAGCTGCTTGTTTTCTTAAATATTTAGCCTGATTGTAATAATTTTTGGCATTGTAGAATGTATTGAAATAAACTCTCAATCCACAGGAGTAAATGCTTACAATCATTGAAAAAAAGAGTATTGATCCTAATATTTTAGTTGATATATTTCCATTTAATTTATTCATTTTTCAGATACACTTCAATTAATTTATTGCCGATGAGTGCAAATTAAACTTAATAATTCCTAGATAATACTTATTCCTGTTCTTTTCTCAGTTCCATCCCTCGAATGAAATCAAGTCTGGCATTTTCACTGTTCCCCAAATTTGTTTCGCATATACCCCGGTTGGTGTAAGCATCCGCAAAATAGGGATTAAAAGTTATAGCATCAGTGAAATACTCTTTGGCGGCAAGATAATCACCCTGTTTCATTTTAAGTACACCGTAGTTATAATAAAGCATAGGGGAAGCAATGCCCAGTAGATCGGCCTGATGAAACATCTGTTCTGCTTCTGAATAATTACCCGCCAACATCTCCAACATTCCTAAATTGTAAAGGCAGGAATACTGGATTTGAGCGGAACTGTCTTCCATAGCTCTGGTCAGCATTGTCTCCAACATATCAATCTGATTTAGAATCTCAACGGTATCTAATAAATGGAGATAACTGCTGGCCAGCAGAAAATTTGATAAAGGATTATCTGCTTTGCCTTCCAGGAGATTAACCACTTGGGTATATTTCTCCTGCTGAAATAATGCCAGACAGAGGTTGTACCGGGCATCATTGTAAAGACTGTCAGTGGTATAGGAAACCCACAGTAAAGATTCTGCCTGTGTAATATTACCAGTCATCAAATGAGCATAACCCATTAAATTAAACACCACTGCATTGTAAGGGGAAATTTCAGAAGTTTTATTTAGATATTCCAGCGCCTGCTGATAATCTCCCGCGCGGATATCTACTACCCCTGCCTGGTAGTAGATCATATCAACAGAAAGGTCAATCTGCTCAGCTTCTTTCTGAGCTTTATCTAAATCCAACCCCAGTAGAAATGAGGAATCAACCTGAATTGCGGACTTGATATAACTTCCCTTTCGAAATAACAACAAACCGTAGCGAAAATGAAGTAAGGGATCAGAGGGGGATTTTTCCAATTCCCCTCTGATAATTTGCTCAGCTTCAGAAAACTGATTCTGATCAATAAGTTTAACTGTGCTGTTCCAATAATTACTGAAGCTAATACACCCTGAAAAAACAATCAAAGTGATTAAAATTACAATAGAAAAGTATTTATTCAATTATCACTGTCCTGCTGCTCTTAATAAATCTTCTCTGGCTTTTTCAGGCATACCCAATTTATTATAACAATCTGCCCTCAGGTTGTAATATCTTGATTCAGGATTTAGCTCAATAGCTTCAGTTAATACTTCCACTGCCTTCTGGTATTCCTCTTGTTTATTGTAGCTTAAGCCTAAATTGTACAATATCTTGTCTTTATTAGGATCTTCATCATCAATGTTGGCAGCTGCTTCTACCAATACCGGTATAGCTTCAGCAAATCTTTCCAAACTCACCAGGGCAATAGCCCGGTACAGAGCTATTTCACTAGTCCTGGTTTCCGGTTCCAAATTAACGGACTGTCCAAAAGACTGCTCTGATAAGTTCAGGTATTTCTCCCTGCTTTCCAAATCTCCTTCTGATCCATACTGATTTGCCAACTGGATATAAGCCAGCCCCTGATAGTACCACACTGAAGCAGCAGTATCATGTTCAGCGAGGAGTACATCAAATGTCTCTGCTGCTTTTGCATAGTCTTCTTTTTGACTTAGATAATAAAGCCCCATATTTTTCAATGCAGAATAATTATTTGGATCCATGGATAAAGAAATATTGTAATAACTCATCATTGAGTCATAATCGCCGATATCACGATAAACACTGCCTAAAATTGCATAAGGAGTTGCATCTTCCGGATCTATTTCCACACTTATCTGTAAATATTTTGCAGCCTCCTGGTACTTCTCATTACCCAAAGCAATAACTCCGCCTGCCAGAAAAACTTGATGATAATCCCAGTTATCCAAACCTTCACCTTCTCTTCTCTGACGGAGATCTTCAACAGTTAAACCGCGCTGTAATGCCATATCAATATATTTTGAGGCGACATCATATTCCTGTCTTTCAGTATAGGCAACTCCAGTCCAGTAGTAAGCTTCCGCATTATTCGGATCCATGGCTATCGCCGCTTCACCTTCACGGATGGCTTCAGAAATTCTCTTCTGCTGGAGATACACTTTTAAAGCAGTAATTCCGCTGCTTTCACAGCCAAAGCTCAGCAACATAATTATGCCGGCTAGTGCCAAGATTAAAATCTTCTTCATTTCTTTCTCCTTTTCATTCATTTAACTTATTACGGTTTATTAACAAAAATAAGATGTCCATTATAACATTAAATACAACAAATTTTCAAGTTAAGTAAATACAATTAAAACCATTAAAATACAAGTCAGTTGAAAAATTCTTTTATCTTAATCCACCAATTTTGCCTCAGGGATTTCCTTTTTCTGAATTTATTGGTGGCACCATGGCCATAATAATACTGATAATAATAACGATAATAATAATTATATCCGTATTTTGCCCCTATAACTACATTATTCAATATTGAACCTTTTATCTCCGACTTGACATTTTTCAATAACTTTAAGGCAGCTTTTGCCGCTTCCCTATCTGTTTTTTCAGCTCTAATCACCAGGATAGTGCCATCGGTTTTGGTGGAAAGCAGAGAAGCATCAGTTACTGCCAGCAGTGGAGATGAATCAAAGATGATTATATCATATTGCTGTTTAACCGTATCAATAAATGAATTCATATTCTCCGAGGCGATTACCTCTGATGGATTGGGGGGTATGGTGCCACATGAAATTAAATCCAAGTTTTCAATCCCAGTATTCCTGACAACTTCATCCAGTTGATTTATTTTCAACAGGTATTCAACTATTCCCGGGGTTCGGGGAGAGTCAAAAACATGATGCATCACCGGTTTTCTTAAATCAGTATCCACCACCAGGGTTTTCAATCCCTGCTGGGCAAAAGTGGTGGCTAAATTTGCAACGGTGGTTGACTTACCTTCTTTGGGGAGGGCACTGCTGATAATAAGGGTTTTAGTCGGCTTGGTTACAGAACTAAACTGAATATTTGTTCTTATTGTCCGGTATGCTTCAGAGATAGGAGATTTAGGAGCAGCATGGGTGATCAGGTGACTTTGTATGTTTTCACCTATCATCTGTTCAGATTCTTCTTCCCCCCCCTCCATTATTTTCCTATGCTGATCAATTTCTTTTTCGGTAATATTGGGTACAATACCCAGGACATTGAGTCCAAGATAGTCTTCAATTTCTTCAACATCTCTAATTGTGGTATCCAGTTTTTCCAGTAAATAAGCAAGTCCGAACCCCAGCAATAAGCCCACAAATGCACCGATGATTATATTTTTCTTGCGATTTGGTCCAATAGGGCGGGTTGGAGTGAGGGCAGTATCTACCAGTGAAACATTGCCTACCTGAGTTGCTTCGGAAATCTTGGCTTCCTGCAGTTTTACCAGCAACGTTGTATAAGTCTGCTTTTCCACTTCAACCTGCCGGTAAGCCCGTTCAAACATGGCAATTTCTTCAGGGAGACTATCTAGCTCGGTGCGGATATCTTCAATTGCCGCCTCCAATGCTCCCAGCAATGCCCGGGCAGATGCAAGTTCAACTTCGGTCATAATATACTGGGAAGCTAAATTTGACCAAACTTGATCAATAGGTCCTGAACCGTACTGAGACAGATTATCCTGAATGGAAGTCACCAATTCACCTTTTAAAAACTGGACTATACTATCAATTTGGCGAATACGGGGGTGATTTTCTGTGTAGCTTCCCAGCAGTTCAGCTTTTTCAATTTCATATTTATTTATCTGTTCCTGAATAGCATTCAATGCCGGATTAGAGCTTAACTCCGGTATAGTCTGGGCGTCGCTGTATATATTGAATGCACCCTGCCCCTGCAGTTCACTTTTTAAAGACCACAACTTCTGTTCTAATTCCTTAACCGTTATCATCGCCGCCACTCGCTGTCCCACCAAATCCGCCAATTGCTGTTCCACCCTCATTTCCTCTCTGCTTGCGGTAAGCCAGCCGTATTTTTCCTGAATTGAGCGGAGGTTGCGTTCTGCTTCTTCCAGGCTGGTGTTGGTAATCAACAGCTGCTGTTCTATAAATTCCCTGACACTTCTGGCTGCCCCCCTGCTTCTCTGCACATCAAAAGAAACAATTTCCCTGGCAAAAGCATTGACAACTTCTCTTGCCCGGTGGGGATTGGGATCGCTTACGGTGATGGCTAAAATATTAGTTTGTTCAATACCGGAAACCGATAATCTTCCCCTCATTCCTTCAGCTGCTTTTTCAATAGGAATAAACCCAAATATTACTGTTCCCGTGTCCGGATAATTTAAAGTCAGGTAAACCGAGGCAAAATTGAAATTTAAAGTATCCCCAATTTTTCCGGAGGCGATGTAAATTGTTTCCTCCGCAAAAACTTCAAAGGTGCTGTCTTTTTGAAATTTAAACCAATAATTGGAATAGCGGTGATTTTCATTTAACCACAAAACATCTAAATTAACTGAATGAGAATTTTTAAAACTTTTATTCACCAGGTAATAATAAGCATTAAGCCTTCTCACCACTCCCTCCGCAACACTCCTGGATCTAATCAAGGCAATCTGGTCAGCAATGGGATCCATATCCCACCTATAATTGTAATACATCATCTGATTCCAGATACCCAATGACCTGGTAGCCTGCCCAGTTTCACTTTGAAATCTTAAAGTGGCAGTGGCGCTGTAAATATCTACCAGCCGGGATGAGGAAACCATTGCCCCTAAAGTAGTTATGAAAAAAATTGCAAAAATAAGCCAACGGTAGCGAATAGCTGCCCGAATAATGCTGTTTTTCATTAAATTAAATTCATTACTCTGCTGTTGATTATCTTCGGGCATAGCTTATTTCCTGATTGTTTTATTCAATTTAATCCATGGATTTAATAAATGTATAGGTGGTCATAATGAAGGTTAATGTTGATAATATCGCTCCCCATTCAGACCAGGAGGGCCACCACACTCTGGGAATATAGACTACATCTCCTGATTTTAGAATTATGTCCTGGGAAGTGCCGGAATACAGCATTGATTCGGTGATATCCAGTCCATATTCCACCCCATCCCGGTAAAGCCTTGCTTTTTTTAAATCCGCCCGGTCCCCCTGCCCTCCAGCCAACGCCAGCAAACGGGAAACCGAAGTTCCTCCCTGTACAGTGTAAACTCCGGGGTTTCTAACCTGTCCTAAGACAGAAACCTTCCAATGAGGGAATACAAACACTTCCGGATCCCGATAAACCGTGCGCAGATATTCAGTAATGGTATCTTTAGCCTGCTCTACAGTTAAACCTTCTACCGGTATTCTCCCCACCAGGGGAAAAATGATGGATCCGTCTATTTGGATTATGTAAACTTGTTCATCATCTTGATCCGGCTCCCCCATAATTACAATTTCCACTCCATCTCCTTCAGAGAAAATCTCAAATTGCTGCTGATCAGTATTATCTCTTTTATTCTGAGACACTGACAGAATAGTGGGTTGAATAATTAAACTTAAACAAATGATAATTTCCAACATAATTATTTTCCTGTTATTAACTTACAAATTTATAAACCATATAAATTAACAAAGCTAACAAAATACTCACTATAAAAAATTTCAATATCCGGATTTTATTAAGATAGGCAATTAAAATCAATCCTGCCACAATTACCCCCACACCTATAATAATTTTAACTACCAAGTCAATAAAATCAGCCAGTGGAGCCGGAATCTGGTTAACCAAAAGTATACCGGCAAAAAATAAAACTACCATTAAACCATAAGGAATCCAAAGTTTTAATGGATACCGTTGAAGAAGATCAAATTTAAATTTAGGCAAGAAAAATCTTTTTCCCCAGAAGTTCCTGTTGTTGCTTAACTTTTTTGGTGGCATTTCTTGTATCAATAATTAGATTAGAATATTCAACCACTTTATTATAATCAATATTTTTATGATTGGTAAGAATAATTGTCATGTCGTACTTTGAAAAACTGGATTGATCAAAATTAATTGAATCTAAATTAAAATCATATTCCCTGAATTTTGGAAATTTTGGTACAAAGGGATCATAATAATCAATTTTTGCGTTTTTCTTTACCAGCAGATCAATTATCCTCAATGCAGGAGATTCCCTCATGTCATCAATGTCAGGTTTATAAGTTACTCCGAAAATCAAAATTTTAGAGTGAATAATGCATTTTCCGAATTGATTTAAAACATCCTGGACCCTGCCCACTACGTATTCAGGCATGCTGGTATTAACTTCACCCGCTAATTCAATAAAGCGGGTAGACACCTGATATTCCCTGGCTTTCCAGGTCAGGTAAAATGGATCAATAGGAATACAATGCCCCCCTAAACCCGGACCGGGATAAAAGGGAGTATAACCAAAAGGTTTGGTTTTGGCAGCTTCAATAACTTCCCATATATTGATTCCCATCTTATCGAATACTACTTTCAATTCATTGACCAAAGCAATATTTACCGCTCTGTAGGTGTTCTCAAGAATTTTACAGGCTTCCGCCACTTTGGAGTGGGAAACCGGAACCACATTTCCAATAGCCAGTTTATAAACTTCAACTGCAATTTCAGTGGATTGAGGGCTCACTCCCCCCACCACTTTGGGAATTGTAGAAGTGGTATAGTCTTCTCTGCCCGGATCTTCTCTCTCCGGTGAAAATGCCAGCCAAAAATCCTGGTCTATTTTCATACCGGTTTTCTCCAGAATGGGAAGTATCTCCTCATCGGTCGTTCCAGGATAAGTTGTACTCTCCAAAACAATAAGCTGTCCCCTGGTCAAATAATTGGAAATTTGTTGAATTGTTTTCATCACAAAAGATAGATCGGGATCTCTGTACTTATCCAGAGGAGTGGGGACGCAAATTAAAATTACATCCTGCTGGGATAGCAAACTGAAATCCCCAGTTGGATGAAAGAGGTTGCTGTTTATTAATTTTTCAATTTTATCATCGCTGAAATGAGAAATATAACTTTTACCCTGTTTGAGTTTATCAATTTTTTCCTGGTCAATATCAAAACCCACCACTTTGATCTTAGAAAAAGCAAATTCCATAACCAAAGGCAAACCGACATAACCAAGTCCTATAACCCCTATACTGATGTCCTTATCTGCAATTTTATTAATCATCTTCTTGTACATGTTGTATCCTTTTTTATAATGAATTTTTCATTCTGCCACCGGCAAAAATTACCGTCAAGTAATTTCGGCACAGTGATTAAACTATTTACATCTAGTTCAAATATGATATATTTGATCAAACTGAATCAACAATATCATGAAATCAAATTTAATTAAAATAAGGAGTCATTCCTATGAGTGAAATAGAGAAAATCACTTCATTGGTAAAAAAAGAAAATCCCATTATTGACCTGATTCTTCAGTCCATGAACAGGGTGATTGTGGGGCAGACTAATATGCTAAACCGGATATTGGTATGTCTTCTGGCGGATGGTCATTTATTAATTGAGGGTGTACCTGGTTTAGCCAAAACCCTAGCTGTTTCCACTTTATCCAGATCCATACAGGCTTTGTTTCACCGGATCCAGTTTACTCCCGACCTTCTCCCTGCGGATATAATCGGCACTCTTGTCTATAATCCTCAGGAAGCCAACTTCACCACCAAAAAAGGTCCGGTCTTCGCCAATTTAATTTTAGCTGACGAGATCAATCGGGCTCCGGCAAAAGTACAAAGTGCTCTTTTGGAATCAATGCAGGAAAGACAGGTTACCATAGGGGACAACAGTTATCCTCTGCCCAAACCATTTTTAGTGATGGCTACTCAAAATCCCATAGAGCAGGAAGGGACCTATCCCCTGCCGGAAGCACAAGTTGACCGTTTCATGCTTAAGATTTTATTGGACTATCCTACCCCTGATCAGGAACGGACTATCCTGGAGAGAATGACCAGACCTAAGGAAATTGTGGTGAATCCAGTGATTAATATTGAATCAATACTTAAAGCCCAGGAAATAGTAAAACAGATCTACGTTGACCCTTCTATCATGGATTATGTGGTGAAAATTGTCGCATCCACCAGATGGCCTGATAAATACTATTTAAACGAATTAGAACCTCTGATCGCCTATGGAGCTTCTCCCCGGGCATCAATTTATCTGATAAAGGCAGCTAAAGCTTTTGCCTTCATCCAGGGCAGGGGTTTTGTTTCGGATTCTGATATAAAAGAACTTGCTCCGGATATTTTAAGACATAGAATTTTGATAACTTATGAAGCGGAAGCGGAAAGGGTTACCAGCGATCAAATCATTGCCACCATATTATCAAAAATTCCTACACCATGAACAATAATTTCGAACAGAAAATATTTCGAAAGATCAGAGCTATTGAAATTAAAACCAGGAAACTGGTGGAAAGTAACATTGGAGGAAAATATACCAGCGCATTTAGAGGTCTGGGTATTGAGTTTCACAAGGTTAGAGAATATCAGATTGGAGATGATATTTCAGCAGTTGACTGGAATGTAACCGCCAGGACTGCCAACCGTAATTTATACGTCAAGGAATTTATTGAAGAAAGAGAACTTCAGGTATTCATGGTTGTGGATACATCTGCTTCCATGATTTATTCAAGTGTAAAAACTTCCCCTGAAGATATTGATAAAGGACAATCTGCCCCCCTAAAAGTTGAAATAGCAGCTGAATTAGCGGCGGTACTGGCGTTGTCGGCAATTAGAAATAATGACAAAGTAGGTCTGGTTACTTTTTCAGGAGCAGTGCAGGAGTACATCCCCCCCCGCAAAGGTAAACGCCATGCTTTGCACATAGTAAGAGATATACTTGCCCAAACCCAAGCCAAGGGAACCACCAAGCTTTCCACCATCCTGGAAAACTTATACCGTATTATCAACACCAAGGCGGTGATTTTTATAATTTCCGATCTTCTGCTGGGAGAAGATGACAATTATCAAAAGCCCTTAACCATCCTATCCCGCAAACATGACTGTGTAGTAATGAAAATTACCGATCCCTTTGAACAACAATTTCCTAAAATTGGTTTAATTAATATGGTTGATCCGGAAACAGGAATGGAAAAACTGATAGATACCAGTTCCCCTGTCTTTAGAAATAAATATAAAAAAATATATGAAGAGAGAGAAAATTATCACCGAAAAATTCTGTCCAAAGCAGGAGTGGAAATATTAAATATCTCCACGGCTGATGATTATATACCAACTTTAATCGGCTTTTTCAGGAATCGGGCAAAAAAAATAAGAAGATATTGATATGGGATTATTTTGTATTCTATTAATAGGATATCTTATTAATTACGATTTAAGTCCGGACAGCGCTTACCTGGGAGAGGAAATTAAGCTTAAGTATTCGGTAATTGCAGCCAGAGACATTGAATTTTCTCTATCTGAGGATAGTTCATCCTGGCATCCTTTAATTTTAACTGAACCCCTGCAGTCAGAGCTTAATACCCATGGAGATGACAGCATTCAACTGGATTTGATTATAACCGGAAAAATATTCACCGAACTCGACTCCGCCATAATCTCTCCCCCTCCCCTAACCATTACCAATAAAGACAGCACCTACCAAGATTCTCTAAGCTCTCTGAACATAACCATCTTATCAACTTTAGCCCCCGATGATGATTTTGAACCGGCTCCCCTCCGCCCAAGAATGGACTTCCCCCCCCGACCTCCGGAACCATGGTACAGGAAAGGGATAAAATTACTGGTTAAGTTCTGGTATCTGCCAATAGTTTTAATTTTAATTGTAGCCGGGGCAGTATTAATCTGGGTACTTATGCGCAGACATCAGAAAATTTCCAAAGTAGTGATCAATCCCAGGGAGACTGCACTTTTAGACTTAATGACAGTAAAGATGAAATATCTTAACAGTGATCAGTTTAAATTCAGAAACTTCTATGAAAAATTAACTGATATTTTCAAAGATTATACTGAACAGACTTCAAAATATGCAACTAAAAAGATGACCAGCAAAGAAATCAGAGAAAATTTTCTAACCACTTTCAATATTAATCTAGAAGTTGACCGTTCCCTGGAAGAATTTCATCAGCTGGCGGAATTAATTAAATTTTCAAAATACCCTATAGAAAAAGAGATAGGGGAAAAAGACTGGGGATTGATCAAAGAATTTATTGAAAAATATCCCCATCCTGAAATAAAGGATGTCTATGAGTAGATTTTCTCATCCCTGGATTTTACTGTTCATACCAATAATAATCGGTTACGGAATTTATCTGGCAAAAAAAACTAAAGCGTCAGTTA
>LKUE01000037.1 GCA_001412365.1 Desulfuromonas sp. SDB
AAATGTTTATTGTCAAGGATTTTGTTTTTTAATTTTACTAATAGCATAAAATCATTTATATCTATGAAATGAAATATTAAATTTTGGAGGTGTAAAATATGTTGCCCTTGCTCCCCCTGAAATTGAAATGTCCTCATTGTGGCGCTTTATTATTAGATGAACAGCATCTTATAAATAATTCCCCTTCTGTTTCTCTGGAAATTAAAGTTGGATCGACAAAGTCCTGGATTAGACTTAGTTCTCTTTACGGGGACTTTGATCATGAAATAGGTGTTGATATGAAACCTGGAGAAGTTGCTGAATTTAACTGTCCTCACTGCCACCAGAATCTCAATATTGATTTAAACTGCAGCGCCTGCAGCGCTCAGATGGTTGAACTTCTCCATCAGCAGGGGGGATCAGTGAAATTTTGTTCCAGGAAAAGCTGCCGCAATCATTCCATTGAATTCAAGGACATCGAACAGGCAGCTAAGATATTTTATGGTCAATATAACTGGGCTGGAGATAAGACTATCAAAGTTGAGCATAAAAAGCGGGACCAGCCCAAAGAGGTAATATCTTCAGGCGCATATTTGAACTCCTATTGCCCGTGGTGCGGAGTAAGTTTAATTGAAGGGGAAAATGTAAAGCTGGAGGTTAAGGGCAAAGGTAACTCCCAGGGTTTTCTCTACCTTGATCCGCATCTTAATTCATTTTGGAATAAGTCCACCATTGAATTGCCGGAGAAAGAAGAAGTGGAAGAGCTTAATTGTCCTCATTGTAAACATTCATTAATTGAGGGCGGTGAAAGCTGTGAGAAGTGCGGGGCAAAAGTAGTTAAGGTTAAGGTATCTGCCTTAACCAAACTTATTGATTTCAAATTCTGCGCCAGAAAGGGCTGCCCCTGGCATGGCTTAAGTGAAGAAGATATGGAGTTAATTGAACTACAAGATAGTGATGAATGGTAAGGAGTAGATATGTTTCCCATACTTGAAAAAAAAGAGATGGCAGAAAGAACAATCTGTCAATTGAAAATCCATGCTCCGGATATAGCCAAAAAGGTAAAGCCAGGTCAATTCGTTATTTTAAGAGTTAATGAAGCCGGGGAAAGAATTCCCTTAACGGTGGCGGATAAAAATCCTCTGGAAGGAACTATTGTAATAATCTTTCAAATTGTAGGTAAAACTACCGCTTTGTTGAGAAAGCTTAAGGTTGGTCAAAATATAAAAGATGTGGTGGGACCCTTAGGTCAACCTACGGAGATTGAAAAAGTGGGAAAAGTAGTTTGCATAGGCGGTGGAACCGGGGTTGCTATTTTGCATCACTTGACCAAGGGTTTATTTGAAATTGGCAATGAAGTGATTTCCATAATTGGTGCCAGGACTAAATCATTGATAATATTAGAACAGGAAATGAAGGCAATCAGTAATGAATTGGTTGTATGCACAGATGATGGTTCCTATGGTTATCACGGTTTTGTTACCCAAGCTCTGCAGGAAGCAATTAAAAAAAATCCGGATATAAAAAAGGCGGTAGCCATAGGACCTGTTCCCATGATGAAAGCCACTGTAGATGTAACCAGGGATCCCTATATTCCTACTATTGTTTCCCTGAATCCGATTATGGTTGACGGAACCGGGATGTGTGGGGTGTGCCGGTGTACTGTAGACGGAAAAACTAAATTTGCCTGTGTGGACGGGCCTGATTTTGATGGTCATAAAGTTGATTTTGATGAACTCCAACAGAGACTTTGTACTTACCTCGGTCAGGAAAAAGAATCACTGTTATTCTCAATTAAATAGGGGATGATCATGGAAGATATTACTGAAATAAAATATTTAGAATATGGGGCGAAACTTCAAACTTATTGTCCTCACTGTCACCGGGGACTGAATAAAAAATACCCCCGGGATAAATCTGAATTCGTAGAACTGGGCATTGAATACAATAAAAACAAGGGAAAGCTGAAATTAAGCCCTTACCTTAATATTTTTGAAAATGAAGTAAGTTTAGATATGCCGGTAGGAGCAGAAGCAGAAGATGTGTTTTGTCCTTACTGTAAAACCAGTTTAATGGTGGAAGACCATAAATGTGATTTAGGAGATCATAAAGTAGCTAAAATTTTAGTTTCTGCTTTTTCCCGGTTATTGCCATTTTATATCTGTACCCGCAGGGGATGTCGTTGGCATGGCTTGGACCCCAAAGACCAGGGATGGTTAAAAATTCACATTCCCCGTCAAAAAATGCCTGAGCAGGATCCTTTCATGCGAGTAAAAAATTTTGATGAAGTTCCCCTGGGATTAAGAGCAGATCAAGCTAAACTTGAAGCTAACCGCTGCTTGCAATGCCCCACTCCATACTGTGTGGAAGGATGTCCGGTGAATATTGATATCAAAGGTTTTATTGACAAAATTAGAGAAGATGATTTAATGGGGGCAATTAAGATAATAAAAGATACCAATTCTCTTCCCGCGGTTTGTGGCAGGGTTTGTCCCCAGGAAATTCAGTGTGAATCTAAGTGTATCCTGGGCAGAACCGAACATCCCGTGGCTATTGGAAATTTAGAAAGATTTGTCGCTGATTACGAGAGAGCGATGGGAGTTCAAATTCCCACCAGACCTAAACCTACCGGGAAAAATGTAGCCATTATCGGATCAGGTCCATCCGGTTTAACCATGGCTGCGGAGATGGCTAGAGCAGGGCATGGGGTAGTGGTGTTTGAAGCTCTGCATGAATTAGGGGGAGTGTTGGTATATGGTATTCCTGAGTTCAGGCTGCCCAAAGAAATAGTGAAGAAGGAAATTGATTATTTGAAAAAATTAGGGGTGGTTTTTAAAACCAACCATGTAATCGGTAAGCTGTTTACCGTTGAAGAATTGTTAAATGAATTAAAATTCGATGCGGTGTACATCGCCACCGGAGCAGGATTGCCCCGGTTTATGAAAATCCCCGGAGAAAATGCTCCCGGGGTATTTTCTTCCAATGAATACCTGACCCGGATGAATTTAATGAAAGCGTATAAATTCCCCGATTATGATACCCCCAACCCCCGGGCTCGAAGAATGGTGGTGGTAGGAGGAGGTAATGTAGCCATGGACTGTGCCCGAACCGGCTTAAGAGCTCCAGGTACTGAAAAAGTAATGCTGGTGTATCGGAGAGCCAGAAATCAGATGCCTGCCCGGTCTGAAGAAATCCATCATGCTGAACAGGAAGGGGTTGAATTTCACCTGTTAACCAATCCGGTTAAAGTGATTGCCAATAGACGGGGGTGGGTATGCGGTCTGGAATGCATAAAGATGGAATTGGGAGAACCGGATGATTCGGGGAGAAGAAGACCAATCCCCATTGAAGGATCTGAGTATGTCTTGGATTGTGACATGGTGGTGATTGCCATAGGTACAGGTCCAAATGAAATTATGTTTCAGGAGGGATGCGAGGTTAAAAGAAATAAATGGGGGTATATTGATGCTGATGCTGAAACCGGCAAAACTACCATGGAAGGGGTTTGGGCAGGAGGGGATATTGTAACTGGTTCAGCTACGGTAATCCTGGCAATGGGTGCAGCCAGGCAAGCAGCAAAAGAAATTAATGAATATTTAAATAATAAATAAATTCATAACATTTCATCTAAAAATTTTTACTTATATAAGAGGACAGTTAGATGAATATTTGGGGAGGTATTTTTATGTACTTAGGTACAGTAATTATTTCCCTATTAGATCCAGAACAGACTTTAAATTTAATAGTCCATGACTACCGCAGAGTGGAAGAAGCTCCCCGGTTCACTGAAGGAAATTTTTACTGGGATGATTTAATTTATCTTTTTCCTGATTCCTCGGTAGCAGAACTCATCATTGAAAATATAACCGATACATCCCGTTTAAGCAGGGCATCGTTAACTAAAGGAGCCCATCTAGCCTGGGCGATTTATGACGGCAGAGCCCAGTTAGGTGATCAGAGAATAGGGGCATGGATGGGTAATCTTTATGTTCAGCCCAGGGACTTGATGTTAACTGACCGGTTTCCTGAAACTACCCGATGGCTATTAGGGATGCCGGGTGATTTCAATTTGGTGGGGGGATGCAGATGGGCGTTGTTTTACGTCGGTTTGGATAGTCAAGGATATCATTTGATTAATGGGATTGAAGGCAATTTAACCATTAATGAAATAGCGCTTGGAAATAATATTCCCCGGGCGGAATTAGCAGTTTGGCTTGTTTCATTACTCCGGTTTGATCTGATTAGGTTAAGCGAAGAGAGGATTTCCCCTGGTCGTAATCCCGCTCCCCTGAGTTTGCCCCAGCAGGATATAACCGGTATTGGTTATTTTTTTATTGGTGAATAATTAAACAAATT
>LKUE01000038.1 GCA_001412365.1 Desulfuromonas sp. SDB
ATCATCGCCTGGATGTTCAGCCAAAAAACTCTCCATCATCATTTATTGGTTAGTATCCTAGTCGCATTGGGGATAGGATTGATTGCGGGATTATGCGGTTTTTTAATTTTCAGAAAAATTAATATGACCGGAGATCAACAGTCTTCTGTAGAAAAAATATTTAAAAATCTCCAGATAATGACTTCCTGTTACGTCGCTCTTGCTCACGGTGCTAATGATGTGGCAAACGCCATCGGACCTCTAGCTATAGTTATCACGGTGATAACTTCAAGAAGTTTAACTGCTGCTGATCAGTCCTCCATTCCAAAATTTTTATTAGCTTTAGGAGGTATTGGCATCGCCCTGGGCATTGGCATTTTAGGCCACAAGGTAATGAAAACTATTGGAGAAAAGATAACTTCTCTTAATAATTCCCGCGGTTTCACCATAGACTTTTCCACTGCCACTGCGGTAATTATTGCTTCTTCCCTGGGAATGCCCATTTCTTCAACTCATACCGTAGTGGGATCGGTAATTGGTGTAGGTTATGCCCGGGGTATTGAAGCAGTTGATTTCGGAGTGGTAAAACAGATATTTTTATCCTGGCTGATAACTGTACCCGCAGCAGCGGTAACTTCCGGATTACTGTATAAATTTATAATTTTCAGATTGATATTAAGCTTATATTAATTTTATTTACAAGGAGGAAATATGTCCAGAACTATAGTAGCAATGCCCGGAGACGGAATTGGCAAAATTGTAATTCCTGAGGCAATAAAACTGCTGGAAGCAGTTGGTTTTGAAGCTGATTACGTTCACGCCGATATCGGATGGGAATTCTGGTGTAAAGAAGGCAATCCCCTCCCCGATAGAACCCTTCAGCTTCTGGAAAAATATAAAATTGCCCTGTTTGGAGCAATTACTTCTAAACCCAAGGATAAAGCTGCTTTGGAAATTGATCCCCGGTTAAAGGATAATGGATTTGTATATTACAGCCCGATTGTGGGATTAAGACAGCATTTTAATTTGGATATTTCCATCAGACCCTGCCGTTCCTTTAAAGGAAACCCTTTAAATTTCATTCGAAGAGGAAAACAAAATGATGTTGAAGAACCGATGGTGGATGCGGTAATTTTCCGCCAAAACACCGAAGGTCTTTATTCCGGGGTGGAATGGACTGATCCCCCCGACCAGGTATATGAAGCTTTAAAAACCCATAAAAAATTTACTCCTTATACCAGGGTGCCCAAGCAAGATTTAGCCATTTCCGTAAGGATTTTTACTCGTCAGGCAGTGGAAAGAATACTCCAAGCAGCTTTTAACTATGCAAAAAAACACGGCTACAAATCAGTAACTATCTGTGAAAAACCCAATGTGATCAGAGAAACCTCAGGGATGATGAATACTATGGCTCAACAGATAGGCAGGGAAAAATTCCCGGATATTGCTGTAAAATCAACTAATATTGACGCCCAGATGATGTGGCTTACAAAAAATCCAGAGATTTACGAAGTGATCGTAGCGGGTAATATGTTCGGGGACATCGTTTCAGATGGCTTTGCGGGATTAGTGGGAGGATTGGGTTTTGCCTGCAGTGCAAATATCGGAGAAGAAGTGGCAATTTTTGAACCCACTCACGGTAGCGCTCCCAAATATGCTGAATATCCGGTTTCCATAGTAAACCCCTGCGCAATGTTTCTTTCTTCAGCGATGATGCTGGATCATATCGGGGAAAATGAAAAAGCGGAAAAAATACGCCAAGCGGTAGCAAAGGTAGTTGGAGAGGGCAAAATCCGGACTTACGATATGATGAAATTATCCGGATCTCCCCAGGTCATCCAGCAGGGCGCAGCCACCACTTCGGAAATGACCGATGCAGTCATCAATGCAACTAAGGAGATTTAACATGAAAAATAAATTAAAAGATCTTTTCCAGGATTTACTTGATCTTATTGAAGACCGAGCTTTAGCGGATAAGGTAGTGGATGTATTAACCGATGCAGCTGAACAGGGTAATTGGCAACCTGAAGATTTGGAAAAAATTCCCTTCACCCTGCTCACCAACACTCAGGGCATCAACCTTATTGAACATACCAAGGCGGTTACCTATGCTTCTTTAGGTATTGCCGATGCTCTTGAAAAAGCTTATAAAAACCTGCCTTACTCCATCAATAGGGACTGGTTAATTGCCGGAGGGATACTCCATGATGTAGGAAAATTTATTGAGATTGGCAGGGATGAGAATGGAAATTACATAAAAAGCCATCGGGGAAAACTCCTCCGTCATCCTATATCAGGAGCAATTTTAGCTGCCCACCACGGTTTGGGTGAAGAGATCCAGAATATTATTGCAAATCATGCCAAGGAAGGGGAAGGACGACCTCAGCGGATAGAAACAGTTTTAATTCATCAAGCTGATTTTGCTACTTTTAATCCCATGGTAATGATGGAGAAAAAAATATTAATAACCTAGAGGAGAGATTATGGCTAATGATAAACCCCGCTCCTTAATTGAAAAAATACTAATCAATCACAGCGATGTTGATGATTTAAATCCCGGAGATATTGTCAATGTAAACATTGATGCCCGGGTTGCCAGAGACTTCGGGGGGGCAAATGTAGTAAACAATCTGGAAAAACATAATTTAACCATCCAGGACCCTCATAGAACCTTTTTCACCTTTGACTGCAATCCAGGAGGATCGGATCAAAAATATGCAGCCAATCAGCAACGGTGCAGAATATTTGCTCGAAATCAAAAACTCAAGATTTTCGACATAAATCAAGGCATAGGCACCCATCTGGCTATTGACCTGGGTTTAGTGTCTCCTGGTGGAACTTTTGTTTCAACTGACTCCCATGCTAATATCATCGGGGCAATAGGTGCCTTCGGACAGGGGATGGGAGATGTGGATATTGCTTCAGCCTGGGCTCATGGATCTGTTTGGTTTAAAGTCCCCCCTTCTATGAAAGTAACTCTAACTGGAAAACCCGGCAAATTTGCAACTGCCAAGGATATTGTACTGCGACTTCTTCAGCATTTCGGAGCAAACGGAATGCTGGGTTATGCAGTGGAGTACAGCGGAGATATAGTAGATCAGCTGAATTTATCTGACCGTATAACCATTGCCAGCATGGCTACGGAGATGGGAGCAATCATCACTTTGTTCGTCCCCAATGCTGATATTATCAGATATCTTGAAGAGAAAACCGGCAAGCAGTTAAAAATTGTAAATGCCGATCCTGAATATGCATATCAGCAAGAGCAGACAGTGGACTTGGGAAATCTCAGACCCATGATTTCCCGACCGGGTCATCCCGAAGACGTTGTATCAATTGATGAGATCAGCAAGGTGAAGATTGACTCCGCATTCATAGGTTCCTGCACCAACGGCAGATTTGAAGATCTAGCCAAGGCAGCCCAGATATTGACCAACCGCAAAGTAGCTCCCGGAGTGGTATTAAAAATTGTACCGGCTACTGATAAAATTTGGAATAAATGTCTGGAAAAGGGAATCCTGGAAATTTTCAAAAAAGCAGGAGCATTAGTAGGAAATGCAGGATGTGCAGGATGTGCCGCCGGTCAAATAGGTCAAAATGGTCCGGGGGAAGTTACCATATCCACCGGTAACCGCAACTACGCTGGGAAACAGGGCAAGGGTTCTGTTTATCTGGCTTCTCCGGCTACAGTAGCTGCATCTGCCATTGCCGGTTACATTGTACCTGAAGATAAAATACCGGAAAAACCTGAAATATTCGTTAGTTCTGCAACTCTGGAATCTACCCACAAGATTACTCCTTCCGGTCCCCAACAGGAACATCCCTTGGAAATAACAGGAAGAGTCTGGATTATAAATAAAGACAATATTGATACAGATATGATTTATCACAACAAACACCTGGCTATAACTGAAATTTCCGAGATGGGACAATATGCATTAGGTAACTTAGATGGCTGGCAGGATTTCCCTCAAAAATCTAAACCTGGTGACATCATTTTAACCGGAAAAAACTTTGGAGCAGGAAGCAGCAGACAACAGGCAGTTGATTGTTTCAAAGCCCTAGGTATTAGTGCCATCATTGCGGAAAGCTTTGGAGCAATTTACGAACGCAACGCCATAAACACCGGTTTTCCCATACTTACCTTAAAAACCAGGTTAAGTGAGTTAAATATTAACAACGGTGAGCAGATAAAGGTTAATTTAGAAAAAGGAACTGTAATTAAATCAGATAGGACTGTTATTCAGATAAATCCGTTTAATACTGTACAAAAAGACATTTATCTAAGAGGTGGTTTGTTATAAGATTTTAAATGACTTTCAATAATTATCAGCGATTTAGGCAATAATTCAAAACGGTGAGGTTTAATATGGGTAAAACTTTTGTGGAAAAGATATTCAATGCTCCTGCCGGAAGCATTGTTTTTCATCAGCCGGATATCGTACTGTCCCATGACAATACTGCTTCTATTGCAAAAACTTTTTCCCAGATGGGCGGACAGAATATTAAATATCCTGACCGTTTACTGGTAGTTCTGGATCATAATGCTCCTCCCACCACTACAAAACTAGCCAATGACTATCAATTCATAAAAAATTTTGTCAAACAACAGGGAATAGGAAAATTCCACGGGGAAGGGGAGGGTATCTGCCACCAGGTAATGTCTTATTATGCCAAACCGGGAATGGTGATTGTGGGCAGCGACAGTCATACTTCCACCGCGGGTGCGTTCAATGCTTTTGCCGCGGGAATAGACCGGACAGAGACTGCAGGAATTTGGCTAAAAGGAGAAACCTGGTTCAGAGTGCCTGAATCAATTAAGATAGTATTGGAAGGAAAACTTTCTCCGGGAGTGTACTCCAAAGACTTAGCCCTATGGATTATCGGGATGATATCCTCTTCAGGGGCTAATTATCAAAGTGTGGAATTTCACGGACCAGGAGTGGAAACACTTACCATATCAGACCGCATGGTTCTGGCAAACCTTTCTGCGGAAATGGGAGCGAAAAATGCAGTATTTCCCAATGATGATATTCTCCAGGACTTCTTACAACAAGACATAAAAGGCACTTGGTCTGACCCCGACGCACACTATGACCAGGAAATTAAAATCAATTTAGCTGATGTCTTTCCAGTGGTTTCCGCTCCTCATCATGTGGATAATGTCAAAGCGGTTGATCAGGTAAAAGGCACTTTAATCAACCAGGTAGTAATCGGCACCTGTACCAATGGACGTATTGAAGATCTCCGCATTGCAGCGGAAATATTAAAAAATCAACAGGTTGATCCCGATGTGCTCATGGTGATAATACCAGCTTCCCGTAAGATTTTTCAGCAAGCAGCCAGAGAGGGTTTACTGGAAATATTTTCCCAGGCTGGAGCTACCGTAATGGTTCCTTCCTGCGGACCCTGTCTGGGTACGGGGCAAGCATTGCCTGCAGATAACTGGAATGTAATTTCCACCGCTAACCGTAACTTTTTAGGTAGAATGGGAAATCCCCAAGCATCAATTTTTCTGGCTTCTCCAGCCACAGTAGCTAGTTCAGCAGTTAAGGGGAAAATTACTCCGCCTCCCGGAACTGAAAACCAAAATTCTTTTCCCCACACTCCTCCTCAAAGTGAAACAGTAAATATTCAATCCGGAGATGACCGGTATAATCAAGGAATCTGGGATTATTCAGATGTGGATAACCTAAACACTGATCAAATGTTTGCCGGCAGTTTAACCTACACCATTAAAAGTTCTGAGCCGGAAACTATCATCCCTCATTTATTTATGGGTCTTGATGGAAGCTTTGCCTCCCGCTTAAAATCCGGTGACATAATACTGGGAGGTGAAAATTTCGGCTGCGGCAGTTCCCGAGAACATCCTTCGGTAGGACTAGCTCACGCAGGAGTAAAAGCAGTAATAGTCAAATCAGTTGCCCGGATATTTTACCGAAGTGCGATAAACCAGGGTCTATTGGTGATAGTTGCTCCTCAGGCAGTTCAAGCTTATAAACCTGGTATTGGCATTGATATTGATCCCCTCAATGGGAAAATTACCGTAGGCGATCAAACCATCCAAATCCCTCCCCTGCCTGATAAGCTTAAACAAATTATTGACGCAGGCGGACTTAAAAAGCTGCTTAAAAATTCAGGTAATTAGTTATGAAAATTGCTGCTTTAGTTGCAGATGGTTTTGAAGAAATTGAATTAATTTCAGTAATTGATTTACTGCGGAGAGCTGAAATTAAAACAGAAATCTGGGGATTGAACCAGCTGCAGTTTTCAGGAGGACATAATATAAAGTTAATTGCAGATAAAATTTTTCCCCCTGGGAACAGTACTGAAATTGACGGTCTATTTCTTCCCGGAGGCAAGCAGGGAGTGGAAAACCTGGTTAATTCTCCTCCTGTTTTAAATTTAATTGAAAACCTTTATAATAAACAGAAATGGCTGGTGGCTATATGTGCAGCTCCTTTTGTACTGGAAACTGCGGGGGTGCTTCAGGGAAAAACAGTCACCATTTATCCCGGATGGGAAAGCAAATTAATAACCGCTGCGCGTGTTGTAAATCAACCGGTGGTTATTGACGGCAAAATAGTAACCAGCAGAGGGGTAGGAACTGCTTTAGAACTGGGATTAACTCTGTGCAGGCTATGGTGCGGACAGGATCAAGCAGATTATCTGGCTTCTGCTATACTTTATGATCAAAGATAGATGAAGATATTGATATCACTAGCAGGATTAGAAGTATCTTCAAAAACGGTTAAATCCTTAGCTGATGATTCTGATTTTATTATTGCCGCCGATGGCGGATATCTACCCCTGGAGAAAAACAACATCCAGCCAAATTTAATCATTGGGGATTTTGACTCAGTGAGTATTGAAAATTTTTCCAGTTCAGTTGAAGTGATTAGACATCCCCGGGAAAAAGACAAAAGTGATGGGGAACTGGCGGTGGAATTGGCTTTAATGAAAAATCCCCGTACAATCATACTCACCAATGCCCTGGGATTAAGACCTGATCAGTATCTTGCCAATTTAATATTAACAATTAACCATCCAGGTTTAGTTGAAATAGTTGATGATAACTGGATCATCAAGGCTTTGACCGGACCTGTTGACTGTTATCTGCAAAAACTTGATTCTGGCAAATTAATTTCCATTTTTGCCTGGGGAAAAGAAATTACCGGATTAAGTTTAACCGGTTGTAAATATTCTGTTAATGAAATTAACCTTTATCCGGGCACCCGGGGATTGAGTAATGTTATTGAAAGCAGTGAAATCCGGATTTCATTCCAATCCGGTACAGCTCTGTTATTTACAGAATACTAAAAATCCCTCCGGTCAATTTTTTTTACTCCAGTAGCTAATGAACTTACATTAAATAATTTCCAGTATCCATCCTGGTTCTTTTTAAGATGTACCGGAGATGGATTATCCTTACCTCCGCTTCGAATAAATATCTTGGATTCCCACTCCCCCTGCTCTGAGTTAGTTTCCATATCCAGGGGAAAATCATATTGGTAATGATAGTTATTATCAGGGGTACCCCCCAAATAAGATTTGGCGCAATTGCCCTTATCTTTCTTGAAATATTCCAGAAAAGCATTTCTACCCGGAGTTCCGTCATTGAGGAGATAATTTTTAGGCAAGGTCAAAGCTATCATTTTGTTTCCTTTATCCTCATCTTCCAGGTATTCAATCACCCCGATCAAAAATGCTTTAATCGCCCCCAATTCGCTTTTTCCCCATTTCTGCTCCCATTGCTGCTTGAATTGCTGATATTCCATTTATACCCCTATTGTTTAATTGACCAATAATTTAAACTTGCCTGACCCAACCATCATTTTAAAATAATCATTCTATCCGAGTTTAAACATATCCCGGATGAACACATTTCAACAATGTAAATTCCCGAGGGTAAACCAGAAATATCCAAAGTGGTTTCATTTCTACCCTGGAGTAAAAAACCAAGTTCCCGGCTACCCCATAATCTGCCATCGCTTCCGTATATGTTAAGCTTAACCTGATGTGGTTCTGTTAAAATTAATACTGCTACTGCATAAGCATTAACTGGATTATTTAATATTTGAATTTCATTTCCATTACTAACCCTAATTTCTACCGGTTGTTCATTTACTTGATTGCCTTCTCCCTGATATGCTCTTATATCTGTACCTCTGCCGCATAAAGCCAAAGTACCATCATATCCCAATGCCGGTCCACTAACTCCCTGTATATACTCTTTCCAACGCAGAGAAAGATCCGGATTAAAGGAATAAACCGTATCATCGGAGCTGACCCATATCCTCCCCGATCCGTCCACCGCCATTCGGGTACTTATACCCGCCTGCACATTCTGAGAAGTATCTATAATCAATCCATTGTCCGGATTAATTCTTATTACTTCTCCACTCCGGCTGTAGCTGTAGACACTGCCATCGGGACCAACTGCAAACGATGAAAAGGGTACATATCCCAATTCAACCTGCCATTTCTGAATTAGCTGACCTCCGCTGTCCTGGAAGGCGACCAGATAATCAGTGGAAGGATTATTCTGTGATCTGGGTGCGTAAACAGTGCCATCCGGTCCCACCAATAGTCCCACCTGTTGAATATATCCTCCTCCCACCGGATTACTTTGATAAAGATAAATACCGGTGGACAAATCATAGACATTTACAGTAGGACCACTTGCCCCTGCCGTCCATCCGTACACTTTTCCATTGAATACTGCAACCTGTGAACCCCCACTGGTGGGAGAATTTCGATTTACTGTCCAAACATTGCTGCCATCACTGGCATTAATCCGGATAATTTGGTTGAAATTCCCTATAACCAGATCACCATTGGGGGCAAAGGTTAGTCCTTCCGTACTGGATTCATCTATTAAATCTATTGATTTCCAAAGTTGGGATCCATCTACCGCATTCAGTGCATATAGATATGTTGCATTAGTATTTCCCGCCCGTGAAACATAAACCACGCTGTCTCTTATTGCAGAGACATGGTTTCTCCAGTCAGTTGAGGGAAAATCCACTGGTAAATCTGCTGACCATAATTCAGTGCCGCTATGAAGATCATAGGCATATATATAGGTGCCATGAAGAACATCATTTAAATTAAAACATCTCGCCACTGCCACAAGATCTCCGTCAATCACCGGTTGCCAGGCTATAACCGAATAAGCCCCCCCCTGCCATAGTTTAGTAGTATCTCCAGGTCCAAGTGAAGAGTTATACCCGAAACGGGCTGGTCTGCCCCCACATCCAACATTCCATTGATCAGCCAGGATAATATCAGAAGGAAATAAATAAAGATTAAATATTACAACCGCAATAACCATAAATGTTTTACTCAATTATATCCTCCCCTCGTAATTAAAAATCAAAGGGACTTTTTAAATTTTTTTTATTTTATTTTTCAATCCCAAAACCAGCGAGCTAACCAGCATAATAAATGAAACCGGAATAAATATAAATTTTTCTGTACTTGTTTTTGCAGTTAAATTAGCAAATATATTTAATAAAAAATAAACTGCCATAAACCATATTATTATCCCTGCTAATTTCTTCAATCTAATAATTTTTATTAAATCAGCTTGAATTGCGGTAACTAAGATCATAGATAAGGTAATAACCAGAGCAAAGCTTTCATATAATATTATTGTTATGGACAAGAAATCAACTGCACCGGATCTGAATGCAGATAAAATTTGCCATGCTCACTGCATTCAAAGATTGTATGAGCGCCAATAAGTGACAACGGTGCCCTACATACGGGACAAACAAAGATGGCTTCGTTCTTGTCTCGGTCGCTCTGTAGAACCCATCATAGACACGCTGAGGAGTAATCTCATGCAAACTCACGTCTCGCCTCCTTGCCAAAAATGTTTACAACAAGTATGCATTGACAAGCCGCCACTTAATGGGCGAAAAGGAATGTACTACATTTGCCAACACTGTGACTATCCTAACATTGTGCTGTCCCGCAAGAACAGTTTCACGTTTGCACCATATGACAGTAAACTGAACAAACAGTCTGAATACTATGACCCCGAATACTTATCTGGCACACCATAACAATTCAATGCAGATGACGCGACTCGTCGCGCATCTGATCTTGGCGATGAATAATCAGTTAAATTACCTCCCCAAACAATTTCCGGAGGTAATAACTTTATTAACACTAATAAATGAATAATAATCAGCAGAAACAAGCTTATCAACAGTATATATCCTGAGATTTTTACAACTGATGAAGGTTTCATAAGCAAATTTTAAATTATGGTTAATATTCTGGCAACTAAAAGCTTGTTGTATATTTTTATATTAATGATTTGAATATCTGAAATTTAAAATTATAATGGTTTAAAAATTTTTAACCATGCCTGAATTAAAACAAAAATTTCCCAAACCTTTCTACATATTGTTTTCCATCGAGATGTGGGAGCGTTTCGGCTACTACGGGATGCAGGCATTACTGGTTTTATTCATGGTCAAACACCTAAAATTTTCAGATATCCAGGCAGATAACACTTTTAGCGCTTTTGCCGCTCTAGTTTATGCATTTGTATGTGTTGGCGGTTATATTGGGGATAAATTACTGGGGAACCGAAGGACCCTTTTAATAGGAGCGGTAGTTCTAGCTATGGGTTATTTAATTCTGGGATTGAACAGCGAAAAGTTCTTATATCTAAGTCTGGGAATTATTGTGGCGGGAAATGCTTTATTTAAGTCAAATCCATCCACTTTAATTTCAAAATTATATCAAACCAATGACCACCGGGTGGATAGCGCTTTCACCGTTTATTATATGGCAATTAATATTGGCTCATTTATTTCTATGTCTTTCTGTCCCCTTATCGAAAAAATATGGGGTTGGAATTGGGCTTTTCTAGTTAGT
>LKUE01000039.1 GCA_001412365.1 Desulfuromonas sp. SDB
TTTTAAGAACAACTCAGATAAAAAATTTACTAAAATATTGAAATTTTCAGCAACCGCATAATCCTGTTTTAAGTAATATGCAGAAATATCCAAATCATTATATTCCAGAAAATGATTTATCAAGATAGTTTTACCGGTGCCCGGTTCTCCGGAGATAATTACAATTTCTCTTTTCTTTTTTCTTACAAACTGTTTGGCTTTTTCAAAAAGCTCTTTTCTCTGCTGATGCAAGTTTACAATTTGCTTGAAATCTTTTTTTACTACTGACTTTTTACCCTCCAATGCCCAACATCTTACATTTCGATCAAAACCCTTAAATTTCCGGTTAGATTGAATTTTAACTAGGTACTCAGGAGCAATTATTTTAGCAACTTCATCATCCACAATAATTTGTCCAATATCTGCTGAGTCCATTAATCTTGAGGATAGATTGACTTTGTCGCTGAATACAACATATTCAGATCTGTATTTGTTTCCAATCAATCCGGTAAAAGCGGAACCGCTGGAAATACCAATTCGGCAGGGAATGTGCTGTACTAAGTTCAGAGCTAGATCAGATACTCTTTGAAATGAATTTTCCATACGCCGGGGAGCTCCAAATATTATCACTGCGATAAGTCCTTTATCTCCGTAACTGAACTTAGTTAATCCTCCATGTTTTTTAGATATTTTATTAACCTTAATAATAAATTCATCGGGGGCTATCCCCCCCTCTGGGCCAACAAAACAAGTGATTGTATTTCTAAATTCGTTTTGTAATGGAATTTCACTTAATAAAACTGGCAGAAACTGCTTTTGATTTTCTAAATATGAAGGCATTAAAGTGTCTGGAGTAGATAACTGTATTTTTTCACTTTTTCTAATTTTAATTTGAAATAATTCTGATGAAATTCGATCAAGGATAATATCTCCAGGTAAATAATCAGCTAATTCCTGGGTAATCACAAAATGATCATCTATAGATCTTTTACCAGCATATATCGCCTGATCTACTGCCTTGCCCTGGAATAAAAAAAAGTTTTGCTGATCAGTTTCAACTATTTTCCATTTCACCGTTCCCAGAGAAAGACCAATTTTATAGTGGAAACCAAAATCAGTTTTCCTTAAATATTTCTGTTTAATCTTCTGAGAACTCTGAGCTACCGCATAAATTGACTTTACTAATGATAAAATCCGGGGTGACTGGAAAGGAAATATTGCAATAAAAGAATCTCCTTCAAAACAGGAAATTGTGCCTTCATGAGTGTAAACTGTAGTTATAAATGGATGGTAAAATGAATTCAATATTTCACTGACTTTCTGCACCCCTTTTTTTCTAGTTCGGAGAAGATAATTAGTGATTTCAGTAAAACCATTGACATCTACATATAAAGCTAACCCCCGGTAACTATCCTTTCTTATTTTCTGATGATATTTTTCAAGAATAAATTCAGGAATCAGCTTAGTTGGATCAGGTTTGGTTTTCAGCATAAAAAATCTTCATTTTAATTAACTGGAAAGTAAATACTTTTGAACCTTCATAAATATTCTATTTTTTTCTTAATAAAAATCTTAAATTCTCAACTAATTCCCTATGTTTTCTTTTCTCTAAACCAGTGAAAACCTTTTTGAAATATTTTTTCATTTGCACTGAATTTCTATCCTGACCGGTGAATATATTTTTCATCAAGTAGTTGGACATAAAACTATAATAATCATGATAATACAATTCTTTGTTAAATAAAATTATCGAAGCGATGATATAGTTAACCGCCAGCTGAGGTTGATTAATCGGTGGTGCAATAAGATCCAGGATTAACTGTTTAAAATTTCTTAAACAATTTTGAAAACTATCCTTAATATCATCGTATTCAAATAAATCCAGAATTTTAACCAGATAGGTTAAATTTTCCAATGCTGATGACTGATGATTGATAATATAGTTCTTATCATAATTTTGAATTATAGAACTAAATTTATCAAAAACTTTCTGTTTAGCTGGAATAGGAAATTTACTGTTTTTTGTTAAATT
>LKUE01000040.1 GCA_001412365.1 Desulfuromonas sp. SDB
TATTTAACAACCCCGTTTTCTCATATTCCCGGTGAACCAATACATTACATGTGCTGATAAAATCTTCAATTTTATCAAAGTAAAAATACTGAAATAATAAATCTAATATAAATTAGCCACAGGATTCCTCCCCACAATCTACCCCACTAATAGAGATTAATAAATCGAAATCGTGGTGTACAAATTTAACTTGTCATCTTATAATTTTTTAAAAATCTTATCATATCTAAAAAGGGGTAAGAAATGAAAGAAGATCTTCAGCATCTGCAGTTACTGGGAATTTTTCATTACATATTAGGCATTATTGTTGCTCTGTTTTCCTGTTTTCCTTTCATCCACCTGACCATGGGGATTATATTTGTAATCTTAGCCCATCAACCGCCCTCGGGGGCAGAAGAACCACCTCCGGCAATAATTGGTTGGTTGTTTATTATCATAGCCTCAGTAATCATTCTTATCGGCTGGACTATTGCATTTTTGATTATTATGGCAGGAAGAAATTACAACCGCAAAAAGCATTACACCTACTGCCTGGTGATTGCCTGTGTCGAATGTCTATTCATGCCCTTGGGAACAGCATTGGGAATCTTTTCTATTGTGGTATTAATTAGGGATACAGTGAAGCAGATCTTTGAACAAGGGGGACAACTTCCGGTTGACAGTCCCAAGTAATAAATGATTATTGATCAGGTTATTGACCAGGTATATTTTCGAAAAGCTGAACATCCACAAGCGAATAAAAGCATAATTTACTTACACGGACTGGGTGAATCGGGGCTTTGTTTTAGTAATCTGATTTCCGATAGTAGATTATCAAGATTTAATCATTATGTTCCAGATTTTCCCGGCTACGGAAAATCACCTTCCCTGGATAAGACTTTCAGTTTGCTTGACTTTTCTGAAGTGATTAAAGATTTCATTGACAAAATTAAACTTAATCAGGTAATAATTCTCGGTCATTCCATGGGAGGTGTGGTTGGGCTGCTCTTGGCTGAAAAATATCCTGATCTGGTAGAATTATTCATCAATGTGGAAGGGAATATCTCTCCGGATGACTGTACTCTGAGCAGATCGGTAACCGGATATTCTGCTGAAGATTTTCTGGATTTCGGGTATGAAAAGATGCTGGACAAAGTTTACCTAGCAGGGATGGAAAATAGAGACTTACGAGGATATTATCCCAGTATGAGATTCTGTAATCCAAGAATTTATTATCAGAACAGCCAGGAACTTATTAATCTGTCCAACACTGAAAAGTTGGCAGAAAGAATGTCCGGATTGAAATGTGACAAAGTTTATATTCTGGGAATTCCCCGGGGAACCGGAAAGAGATCCCGGGATTTACTGGATAAAGCAAGAGTTAAATGGATTGCGGTGGAAAATTCGGGACACTGGCCTTTTCTTGACCAGCCGGATAGGTTTATTGAAATAATAGAAAGTATAACATAAACCATAGAACTCAACTCACCCCTATCCTGCCAACACAGAGAAAAGATTAGTTTTTGTAGTTATCTTCAATCATTTTAATGATTAGATCGGAATTGAATAATTTTAGTTCAGATTTATTGAATAAAAACCTTTCCACATCTTTTTTACTCTGTTCAAAATCAATATTTTTAACTCTATCAATTAAAAATTTATTCAAATTTTGCTGATCAATTTTGAATTCATTTTTCTCTGTCTGGTAAATTGCATTATTTAGAAGAGTTAAATTTGGTTCAACTTTCTTACTCAAATACCAGATAAGATCATAGATATCTCTTCCCTTGGTATATTTTCTATAAAAACAAGCATGAAGTTTAGTGGCAAATAAAGAAGGGAGATCATAATGTTTAATGGTTAGGAAAAAAAAACGATTATTAATAGATAAATCTGTATTTCCTCCTTTAGGAGGATTTGAATCAATTTCAATTTTTATAAATATATTTTGATTGGGATGAGATGACAGATCGAATTTATAGAGAAGTTCCGGAAATTTAACATCTATACTTTTAACTACTTGACTTGCATTAATTTTCATTGAAACTTTTAATTGGTTTAGTTCAGCTAGATGATAATTCAATTTTTCAGCTAGTTTTTCAATATCAAAATTTCCTTCAGTTTGAGAAAAATCTAAATCCTCTGAAAATCTCTGCAGATCATATAATACTCTAAGTGTTGTCCCTCCGGTAAACACCAGAATTTTAAAGAATCCAGCTTCATCAATAATTTTTAAAATTAATAGTTGGAGAAACTCCTTAACTAAAAAAATGTTATCTTCTCTGCTTTTAGTTTTATCTATTTGTCTGGCTAGTAATTCCAACACCTATTCTCTCCAATACTTAATGAAATTATCTGTAATTTGGTTTAGTTTTTTACTCTCATAAAGTCTTAAATTATTTTTCAATTTAAATAAATCAATATCAACATCCCGGTTAATTCTAAAAGATTCCGAAAAAATCTGAATATCATCACTTGGAATATTGCTCAAATTGAAATAAAAAAAATCCAACAATGCTTTTTCAGGATCAGCAAGATAATAAATTAAATCATTCTCATCTTTTTTTTCAGTAAATCCGTTAAAACAATATGGTTTAATGTGCTGATAGATAAAAGTACCAAAATTATTATTGTATTCTACTGTTTTTCTAGTAGTAACCGAGGTTACCCCAATTGTTTTTTCTGGAATTAAGCTGTAGATAGATAAAGCATATTGACTGGAAACATAGGAAGGAAAGCGTAGTTGAGAGGCAATAAATAATGGAGATAAACCAATTTTTCTATCATCATGATTAAGAGTATACAATCCTCTCCTTAATTTTAATACTAACCCCTGCTTACACCAATAATTCAACTGATACTTCAAAGTTCCATGATTTTCAGATAAAGACATTAAATTCGAACTTGAAAAAACAGGAACATTATTGAATTTTCTTTTTAATTCTTGATATTTCATTTCAGTAGTTTATAAAATATTATTATTTATTGAAATAATATAATATTTTTTTCTTTTTGTCAAAATGTATCTAAAGAGATAGTACAAATTATTACATTATAAAAACTTAAAAATAAAATAAAACTTTACTGAATTAGATTTACTAGATTAAAATTATAAAGATAAATGATGAAAAGATATATATTTCTTATTTTTTTAGCAACTATAAGCTTTACCCTAAACATCCTTGGTGAAGATGTAATAGTCTATACTGCCAATCAAAGTTTTGATTCCCGCATCTATATTTTAAGAATGGATGGCTCGGTATATCAGTATTATGAGTATGCCAATTATCATTTTGTAGATATGGAAGTAATCAACAATGAACTTTACGTCTCCGAAGCATTTGCCCCCCGGGTGTACAAGGTTGACCTTACCAATGGAAATCTGGAAGTTATTGTAGATGATTGGTCTCTATTTTATTTTTACGATTTAGCTTATGATGGAACTTATCTCTATGTGACCGAATGGGACTTAAACCGTTATGATATCAACGGTACTAAGCAGGGAACCGCCAGTTTCGACGAAGATGTGATGGGAAGCGCTTGGGATGGAGCACATTACTGGACCTTAAATGATAGCCAGGAAATCAAATGCTGGGATATATCCGGATGGCCCATTTTAACTGAACTTCCCGACAGTGTTTTTTCACCCCCCACTCCTGATTGCCGGGGTTTGTGGTTTGACGGCAATTATTTCTGGACAGCAGAATCCAAAGATTATGCCGGAAATATATATCAGTTTGATAAGCAGGGACAGATTGTCAATCAATGGACTGAACCAACTTACCGGGGCTGGTCTGCCTGCGTAATAGATGATTTTATCAGCAGTGTGGAAGAAGAAGAAATTGATCAGCAATCTGATAATCTAGTTCGAATAAATAGAATTCAAAGTTCCGGTTATATTAATCTAAAACTATTCCTGCCCCAGCCAACTTCTGTAAATATTACTGTATACTTCTTATCCGGAGAAGTTGCTTATAGTTATTGGGATAAAGAATTAAATTCAGGAATCCATAATTTATCACTGAAATTTACCAGTGTTCCCACCGGAATTTATTTTTGCCGAATAGTCACTGATTTTAAATTTGAAACTTATAAAATAATGTACTTTAAATAACTTTTTGCCAATTGAGATATTATCCCATTTATCAAAGGATAATTTAAACTGATGCTCAGTTATATTTCTAAGGAGGAAGATTATGAGTGATAATTCCAGCAATACTGAAAACAAATATTCAATTAGCCCGGAAGCTGAAAAATTTCCCATACCTGTTGATGCTGAATATCAACCTGAATTTCAAAGATTGAAAAAATTATCTGAACAGGCAAAAAAAGAGGGGAAAGAAATTGTAGTGGTGTTGGGGGTGGGATTTGTGGGAGCAGTAATGGCTGGAATTATTGCCGATGCCAAAGATAATAAAGGTAATCCCCTGTACTACGTTATCGGCTGTCAAAGACCCAGTGTAAGGTCTTACTGGAAAATTCCATTGTTAAATCAGGGGAAGGCGCCGGTGAAGGCAGATGATCCGGAAGTGGATGTAATCATTGAGAGGTGCGTCAACCAGCAGAAAAACCTAACCGCTACATTCAACAACGATTGTCTTAAACTGGCAGATGTAGTGGTGGTGGATATCCAATGCGACTACACCAAGCATGATCTGGGCAAGATGAAAACAGGAGAAGCGGAGATGAGTGCCTTCGAGCAGTCCATGAGAATTATCGGGGAAAAAATACCCCCGGATTGCCTGGTATTGATAGAAACCACAGTTGCCCCGGGTACTACTGAATTTGTAGCCTTTCCCATCATGGCTAAAGAATTTACCAAAAGAGGTATCAAATCCGATCCATTACTTTCCCACAGTTTCGAAAGAGTGATGCCGGGCAAAAACTATGTTGCCAGCATAAGGGATTTCTGGAGAGTGTGCGCGGGATGCAATCCCGAAGCCACCCGACGGGTAGAGCAATTTCTGAAAAAAGTTCTGAATACTGATAAATATCCCCTAACCGTTATGGACCGGCCCATTGAATCTGAGACAACCAAGATAGTTGAAAATTCATACCGAGCAGCTATTCTTGCGTTTATGAATGAGTGGAGTGTTTTTGCCGAGAGGAATGGAGTTGATCTAATAAAAGTAATCCAGGCAATTAAAGTCCGTCCCACTCATTCCAATATCATCTTCCCCGGTCCGGGAATTGGGGGATACTGTCTTCCCAAGGACGGAGGATTGGGTTACTGGGCTTATAAGCATATTCTAGGATTTGAAGATGGAGACCGAATCTTTAAAATCACTCCAGTATCCATTGACATCAATGACACCCGGGGACTGCATGTTGCAGAATTGACCAGGGATGCATTGCGGAATATGGGCAGGTACATCGCCGGATCGGATGTAGTAGTTTGCGGAGCAAGCTACAGGCAGGATGTCGGCGATACCCGTTACAGCGGCAGTGAATTGGTGATAAGAAAATTAAAGGAAATGGGAGCGGAGATCAGAGTACATGATCCCTATGTTGATCACTGGTATGAGTTTGAAAAGCAGGATAGCTATCCCCGTCCTGGATTTTCCTGGAAGAGATTCTTCAGAAACCAGGAAGATCTGGTTAATATCAACGTAACTGAAAATCTGGAAGAAGTACTGCCCGGTGCAGAAGCTCTTGTATTGGCAGTACCCCATCAGCCCTATCTGGAACTTGACCCGCAGGAGATAGTTAAACTGGCAGGTGCCCCCCTGGCGGTTATTGACTGTTTCGGCATATTAAGCGATAAACAGATAAGAAGATACTTTGAACTGGGGTGTGAAGTAAAAGCCCTGGGTAGAGGGCATATTCAGAGGATTAAAAAACAGGTTATCAAGAATAAATAAAGGATATTTCATGTGTTTTAATAAATTACTAATAATATCAGTTTTTATTATCTCCAGCAGCCTGATCTATGCAGACAGTCTAAATCTAGATGATCATATCCTCAATCCGAGTTTAGACAGCACCAGTGTTACCGGATACTACATCCCTGAAGATATTGAAGATTGTATTGATGAATTAGATCAGATGCTGCCGGAAGAGTTGATTGATGAAATTAAAGAAAAAACTGAAGAAGAATTAATTGAATATCACTTCTCACTGGGTGTATTGTTGAGAACTATATGGAATCTGTGGGGGGAAACCAGATTAGCCGAGTACTTCAGGGAGTTGGAAATTTTTCATCCCGATGACATGTCCATGATTATTATCACCTCATATTACCGGTATCTGCATGATCAACCTTTGAAACTAGATGAACAGATAGAATACTACCAAAAGTTCTGGGAAAACATCAAACCGAGTAAGTAGTTGTTTCTCAGTATTTAGTATAAAACTTATCTTAAATGTTTTTATCAGTTGATCAGATTTAACTTATAAAAATATTCTCGGTCAATAAATGAAAATTTAAAAAAGTAAACTCCCGGTGAGTTAGGTTTATCAATTTCTAATTGATTAAAGCCTTTATTTTGAAGTCCGTTATTATTTATTAAAAGCAACTGACCTAGGATATTAAATACTTTTATTTCAACTGGTGTTTCCTGATTTAAGAAATAACTAAATATAATCCGGGAATTTCCAACATAGATACTAAGATCGGATAAATAATTCTGTATTGATCTAGTATCAGCTTCTTCTACCCCGGTACTTTGATATTCATAAGCGCCGATATCATATCCATTTCCCGAGGGACGTGGATTTTCATCATAATCAAATCCAGGAGCGAATACTGATGATCCCTGATCAATAGCGGGGGAGCTTTGAGCTATATGAAGATCATAATTAAGTGTGTCAATAAATTGAGGATCTCCAACTACTGAATCATGACCGTACATCTCACCTGGATAATTTCTAAATCCATCAATTAAATTATGATCTACGGTCAATTGCGATCCAACTCCAACTTCATCAGCTATTTGGAAGGATAGATTCCGGCTGCAGATATTATTACGGATCACTATATTTTCCACCTCTGCGCTTTCCTCAATATTAATCCCCCCTCCCCATCCCGCTGATGCCCAACCATTTTTAAACGCAGTATTATTTATCAAAACCACATTGTGAATAGGATGATGGGGAACTGGCTGTCCATGACCAGAAATGGAAAAACCAATGTACTTGTTATCATAAGCAATGTTATTGTAAATTTCAATATTTTCCAGAAGACCGCCTGCTTCTGAAGCCAGAACAAAACCATAAGCAGCACAGTGATAGACCAAATTGTTGTACACTTCTATATTATAAGTGTGCTGATCCCAGGCATCTACATATATACCCAGCCGGTTGAGATCATGGACAATATTATGATGAATACTGCCATTGGAACAACCTTCTTTAACATCAATTCCCTCTCCCCCCTGAGTTCCAGGACCTCCATCCAGAACATGGTTGTAACATATTTCAAAACTATCTACATTAGATAGAGTGATACATTCCTGTTCTCCATCATTACAGGCTAATTCAACAATATTACTGTCCACTAGAACATGGGAACCGGTCCAAACCGCAACCCCTGAAGAAACTGTATTGTGAGTAAAATTTTTTCTGAATAACAGATGATTACATTCTTCGGCTATTATCCCTGCCGCTTTAGAATTAATAACAGTAATACCATATATAGCAATAAAATCTATTTGATACAATTCCCACAAACCTCCCCAGATGGAAACTGTTACTGTATCTCCATTTACCACCGGATTTTCCCCGGGAAAAGCCGCATATACAATGAAATTACCAGGTGAACCTGAATTTACAGGTAAGACCTGTTCTTGATAGGTTCCATCTCTTATCAAAACAGTATCCCCGGCAATTAAAGTGGAGGCTGCCTTGGAAATACTCTGCCAGGGAAGGATATAAGTTCCCGGATTACTGTCATTACCAGCAGGAGATACATAATAAGTCATACATGTTAAACCCTGAGGGAAAATCAAGCAAAACATAATACAGACTATTAAAGCTTTCATAACCATCTCCTTATTTGGTTTTAGTTACGATGTAAATATAACTTAAATCGTCATTTCCGGTGTTATAAACATTGTGAGACTTATCCGGAGGTATATACACTATACAGCCGGATTTGATATCAAAAGTTCTATCCGGTTCAACTTTAGCCATGCCTTCTCCTGCCAGAATTACCAGCATTTCCTCATACTGCTTGGTGCTGTGTTCTCCTACATTTTCTCCAGGTTTAAGACAGACCAACCCGGAATGAAGACAGTGGGACTGTTTGCCGCTTTCCAGCAATCTCAGATAATTTTCAGGAGTACTTTCTATTTTTTGTTGATAGTTCAATACAAAACATTGCTTATCCATTACATCTCCTAAATTTTTACTCCCGGGTCATTTTCGTAGGCAGAACCTATCCGGCATAGATAATCCAAGGTAGTGGTAAATAAATCATAAACATTTTTCAACCGGTCAATATCCCGGATATAACCTACTACCCGGAAGTATAGTTCATCCACTCCCTTAGGGAATTTTTTAGAGAACCAGCCTTCATCATCCTTCACTGAAAAATATATCTGGGGCTGAAGGGTGATTAAGTTTTTAATTTCATGATTGCTTAACAATGCCATAACCTTGTACTGGTCATTGGATTTGATGATGAAATCATCATCAAATTGAGGATCACCAATAGTTATATCCTGTAAGCCGAACAACTTCCCCAAGCTGCTGAAGATGGATTTCCGGTAGATTTCAAATCTGAATCCATCTGGATTTATATAAGGGGCGCGGATCCGGGTGTATCTGGTGGTACTGTTATTGGTTCTAGTGGTATAGGTATCAAAGGTAATGGTCCAGTTGCGGTGATCTATTTCCATCTTGTCGCTTTGGAAAAATCCCCGGTCAACATATCTTCCCCCCAGTTCAACGCATACCTGCTGCCATATCTCCTTTTTGCTGGGACCGAAAAAACTTTCTAAAAAACCCATAGTACCTCGCTTTG
>LKUE01000041.1 GCA_001412365.1 Desulfuromonas sp. SDB
GGTAGTGGGTGGGCACTGTGTTTATCAGTGGCTAATATTAAAGGTGGGGGGATGGGTCTACAGTTTCCACTTCTGCTCAACTAGATTCTTGATATTGGCATAGTGGGCTTCCAGCTCTTGAGGGGAGGAATAATCGAAGGAAACTTCTTTGTCACCATACGAAAAAATAACCTGGTTTTTATCTTTAGGTTTTATGATAAAGGATAACCTTTCTAAATTCACCAGTATTTCATCGCCTTCTTTATTCTTACCATGTATATAGTACATAATTCCTCCTGAATTAATTGTTTCAACAATTATGTTTTTATTATATGATTTCATTTTAGTGATAACAATTAATTTTTATAATTCATTATTTTTCTTATCAGAAAATTACGAATATTATATTGAATAAATTAATTAAATGATTAAAACTAATTTTAGGTTTATATATAACTTAAAGTTGTATAGTATATAAAGCAAAAAAAAATATAAGGAGGTTTTAATGAAGAAATCATTGTTGATTTTGTGCTTGATTATAGTACCTTTAATGCTTATTGCTTCTTCCACTGCGGTTGAGATTTCTATGGAGGAATCAGGTGAAGAAAGCATAACCAGTCATTCTCCGGTTACTGAAAAATCACCTATTACCAGGAGCCCGGTTTTACTGATACCCAATTCTACCGATGACTATGTAGGCATGTTTGACCCGGTTGACGGAACTTATCTGGGAGTTTTTATTATTGAAGACACTGCCGGTGCCCTTTACAATTTTTCCACTCCCATCAATGCAGTGCAGGGTCCTTTTGGATATATCTTTGTATCTGACCAGGTTACCGATGCTGTTTACGGTTTTGACTCTTTGGGTAATTTTCTCTATGTGGTAGCTGACACCACCTACCTCAATAACGTCAGGGGCATAGATTTTAGAAATGACACTTTATTTGTCACCAGCGGCGATGACTACGTAGCCATGTTTGACGGTCCCATGAGTTTTGTGGGGAACTTCATCCAGGACGGTACCGATCCATTCGATATACTTTTTCTTGAAGATAGCACTTGTCTGTATTGTGATATCCAGGGGAGTACTGATAATGTAAGACAATATGATAAGGACGGAGCTAATCCCAACGTGATATTTAATATCAGTTTTCCCGAGCAGGTTCAATACGATATCGCTTATCCTGGCCATTTTCTCAATGCGGCTTTTTCCGATGATCAGATAACTGAATTCCTAATTGACGGCACTATCGTTAACACCTGGACTTGGAATAGCCCCCGGGGCGTGTTCAGATTGGGCAATGGAAACATTCTGGTCACTGACGGGATTGGAGTTCATGAGTTGGATTCTGCTACCGGTGCATTAGTGGAAACAGAGGATTCCGGAAGTTACCGGTTTATCGAATTAGTGGATCTTCCTCTGGGAGTTTCTGAACAGCCGGAAACAAATAATCCCCCTAGATTTTTACAGTTGTCTCCTAATCCTTTCACCGATTATCTCCAGATTAATTATACGTTGACCTCTTCAGCTGAAACCAGGTTGAGCATTTACTCTGTTACCGGGGCAAAAATTACCTCTATTGACTTTGGAACAGTAGATCCCGGAACTTATACCTACATCTGGAATGGAGAGGACGATTACGGTAATGAGGTTGAATCAGGTGTTTATTTTGTAAAGATTTCCATGGGTGAATTTGTATACCAGCAGAAGGTTAATTTCCTTAAATAATTATTTAGATACATCCGGCAGTTTATTTAAACTGCCGGATTAACTTTTCCGATATCTCTGAATGTTTTTCTGGTAAATTTTATTTAATAAAATATTCCTGAACAATACAATTTTATGAACTTTGTTCTGCATGTTATCCAGAATATTATTTGTTCAAAAATATTTTTTGGTTTATGCTATTATTAAATTAATAATTACCGGGAGAATAATCATGAACAGATTTTTTCTATGGTGTGCCTTAACCGTTATTTTACACTCACATCTAATCCCTCTCTATTCTGATGCTGGTTATTTGGCATCAATTAGTTCAGGTCCATCTCCGGTTACAAGCTATGATAAACATCCCTGCATTGAAATGACTGCGGAGGAAGTAGTAATTATTATCTTTAAACAATTTGACCTGAATTTTGATGAACCCACTGAAACTTATTCTGCAGAAATTTACACATCATTTTTGTTTACCAATACTGGGGAACAAGAGCGAATTTTGATGGCTATTCCAGTGGAGGTAATAACTCCGTTTGTCAGCTATCTATATGGTTATGAGGAGAATGATTCCCTGTTGTCCAATCCCCGGGTGTATGTAAACGGACAGGAGGTAGAGGTGAGTTTGATTTTCGGGAGCATCATACAAGATAATTTAACAGTTGAAGAATTGGAATTTATTGAGAAATATTTAGATCCCCTTTTTGATCAGATGCCTTTGCCCGGTCAGCCTTTGTATTTTAGAAATTTCCAGATAATCCAGAGGGGAGTTGAAGATATATCTATGGAGTTGTTGAGTCCAAACATCGCCCTGGCTTGCTGGGAAGTTGAGTTTGAAGAAAAAGAGCAAAAATTAGTTGAATACCGGCAAAATTATGAGATGACTGCTGACTACGGCATGAAAGCATTTAGATTGTCCTACCCATTGTTCACCGGAGCCACTTGGTCAGGCTCAATTGGCAGGGGGAAGATATCAGTAATTTTAGATGATGATATTTCACCCCAGGAATTAGTATATTTTTTAGGGGTAGGTCTGCCTGAGCCTAGAGAAATTGAACGGGGTACACTGGATTTAACTGATTATTTAAGTTTATTGGAAAATCCGGAAATATCAACTATTTCCCGGTTAAATGGCAGATATTTTAATTATGGAGTTGAATGGGAATTTAAAGATTTACAACCATTGCCATCCGATTTCAGTTATCGGAATTATTATCCGGATATCGGGGACATAGGCGCTGTTTATTATATGGAATATCTGGAAAATCCTGATCAGGAATTAAAAGATTTAAGACTGCCCTGGCAGAAATCAAAGCTTTATTTTGGACTAGGTGATTTTCCTTTGAAAACATTCTGGGTGGTCAATCCCTGTGGAGTGAATGTCTACTCTGAACCGGATGATCAGTCTGGGAATATCATCAGTTCAGGGTCACCATTAAGTCATGTTGTAGCGGAAGAAATTCAAGGCAGGTGGATAAAAGCAGACATCAGCGATTATGTGAATGATGTGGAATTAAAAGGATGGGTGCCCATTTATTACTACAACCAGGATGGTTTGCTTGAATTGAATTTAATGTTATTATTAGATTCGTATTATGAATAAAATTAAAAAATTATAAAGGGACAGATTT
>LKUE01000042.1 GCA_001412365.1 Desulfuromonas sp. SDB
AGAAATTGAATTTTTTAAAGGATACAATAAATGATAAAGCACTATTTGCCTCCCTTTAACGCGGCTACCAGTTTATCCAGCTGTACTGCCCTGCTAGCTTTGATTAACACCAAATCCTCCGGCTGTATAATTTGTTTTAACTGCTGATATCCATGTTCCCAATCAGGGCTTGTATAGATGTTGTCCTCAGTAATCCCGCTTTTAACTGCTCCTTGTTGAAACAAATCAGCTTTCTCCCCAACTGCAATAAGGTAGTCAAATTTCATATTACCTACTTCAATTCCCGATAGTATGTGGTAATAATTTTCTTCATCTCCTAATTCTTTCATGTCGCCCAGAACCGCAATATACCTGTTTGCCTTAAATTTTTTCGATAATTTTAAAGCGCTGCTTAAAGCTACCGGATTGGAATTGTAGCTATCATCAATAACCAGTAGTTTTCCGATTTTCTCCAATTTCAATCTTCCTGGTGCATTGACGGTTTGTTCCAGACCAGATTTTATTTGGGAATAATCCAACCCGTAAATTTGTCCAATTTTAATAGCAGCTAACATCGCATAAAGTCCGGTTTCACCTAAAATTGGAATAAAATAATGACCTTCCCCTTTGATATCAATTTCAGTTCCTTGGGAGTTGTACTTAATGGATTGAACATTTTGAGCTTCACAGCCGAAATATTCTATATTTTTAAATTTCTTTCCTAATTCTTTTAATTTAGTGTCATCTGAATTTAATAGTCCCACTCCGGTTGTATTTAAATTATCAATGATTTCACATTTAGTTTTAATAATGTTATCAATTGTCTTGAAATTTTCTAAATGAACCGGAGCAATCCGGGTAATCACCCCCATCTCAATTTTAACAATATTACAAAGATAATTTATATCTCCCGGATTTCTGGCTCCCATTTCCAAAACCAGTATATCTGTATTCCCTGAAGCACTTAGCACCGAAAGGGGCAATCCAATTTCAGTATTCATATTTCCTATGCTCCCCCCTACTTTAAACCCTGAATTTAAAACTGAACAAGCCGCCTGCTTAGTAGTAGTTTTCCCGATGGAACCAGTGATGCCAATGACTTTGAAATTATTTTCCTGGGCAAAAGTCCGGGCTAATTTCCCCAAGGCATTGATACTTTGAGGAACATGGATGCAATTGGTACAACTACCTTTTTCAATTATAGCGACCAAAGCACCTTTGTGCAGGGCATCATTTACAAATCTGTGTCCATCGGTATTTTGCCCTTGAATTGCTACAAATACATCTCCTGATTTTACCTTTCTGGAATCTATTGCAAATGTTCTTATCCTGGTTTGTTTATCAGGAAATTTTGACGAGGAATTTAAAATTTTTTCAATATCACCAATAGTTAAATTCATACTAACTCCCACAAAAATTTTTAACTATTTCCCGATCATCGAAATGTTCAGTATGATCTTTGAATATCTGATAGTTTTCATGGCCCTTACCGCAAATTAACACCACATCGCCTTTACCCGCATTGCTTAATGCAAATTCAATAGCTTCCTGCCTGTCTAGAATTACGGTAGGGGGATTACTAAATCCTTGGGAAATTTGTGTGGCAATTTCCCGGGGATCTTCATTCCGGGGATTATCATTGGTAATCACTGTTAAATCCGAATATTTTTCAGCAATTTTACCCATGAGAGGTCTTTTTCCTGGATCTCTATCTCCACCGCATCCGAATACACAAATCAGCTTAGCTGAAGGGACATTGATAATTGATTTAACACTGGAAAGTAAACATTGCAGAGCATCAGGAGTATGAGCGTAGTCAATAAACACGTTATAATCTTTAGTGCATTTTACCCTTTCCATTCTTCCTGGTATCAAGTTTAACTTGGCAATAGCTTTAGCGGTAACGGAAGGGGAAATCCCATACTGGTGAGCCCAGCAAAACGCCCCCAGTGCATTCTGGGCATTAAACAAACCCGGCAGGTTTATGGTAATTTCAGTATGTTGATTCTGAAAACCAATATCAATAACTGAACCCAGTGTATCGGTATTAATAATTTTCCCGGAATAATCCACCTTTTGCGCATGCAGGGGAAAGCCAGTTCCATCAACAGAAGTTCCAGTTATACCGTAAATCCATACAGGAACATTTAATCTCCGGATAAATTGGTCCACTCCTTCTATCGCTGCGCTGAAGCAGGCGAATCCATCATTATTTATGGCGCTGAACAGTTTCAATTTGGATTGAACATAATCATCCCAGCTGGGATGAACGTCCAGATGATCTCTTCCTAAACTGGTGAAAATTGCAGAGGAGAACTTAATATTCACCGTACGGTTAATTTTTAACCCGTAGGAAGAGACTTCCATAACTGCCGCTTCAATTCCTTCCTGTTTCATCCTCCCCAGCAGACGATTTAATTCTAATGCAGGAGGAGTGGTATTCAGGGCTATTTCTCTTTCTTTTTCAATAAAATGCCCCACTGTCCCAATCATTCCCGCTTTTCTTCCTGATTCGGTCAATATCTCCTTGATCATAAACGCAGTGCTGGTTTTACCATTAGTACCGGTAATTCCAATAATGTCCATATTGCGAGAAGGATAACCGTAGATAAAGTCGCTGATCTCCAACAATCTCTGTTCATACTTTTCCGGGGGCAGGGGAACTTCAATAATGTTCAAATTCTCATTTAAATCAGATCGGGGTTGAGTAATGATCATTTCAATTCCCCGGTTAACTGCAGAATCAATGAATCGGGCGCCGTCCTGGGTGCTTCCCTGAATAACTGCAAAGATATCCCCTGGATTTACTACCCTGGAATCAGAGCCCAAGCCGGTTATATTGATATTAGATTCTCCTGAATATTTTAAATCAGGAAATTGCTGAAGAATTTGTTCAATTGATTTCAATAGATAAATCCAGATGACGGTTATAGCATTCAATTTTCAATATCTCATTAACCATTTTTCTAAAGGCAGGTGCTGCCACTATGCCGCCATAATAACTGCCTAGGGGTTCATCAATAATTACACAAATCAAATACCGGGGCTTTTCCGCAGGGAAAAAACCAATAAAAGAGGACACAAACTTATCCTCATAATATCCGCCCTGAGGTGATGATTTTTCAGCAGTACCTGTTTTCCCGGCAATATTTAAACCATGCACGGAGGCATTAGTGCCTGTTCCCTGATTAACCACCTCTACCAAAAGACTGGTGAATGTATCTGCTACTGATTGGGTGGTTATTCTTCTTATCGTATCCACCGGATTATAATATACTTGACCGTTTCCATTTTGTACCCTGTCCACAATACGGGGTTTAATCAGATATCCGTTATTGGCAATTGCTCCGTAGGCGGCACATAATTGCAAAGGAGTAATTGAAATACCCTGACCGAAAGCAGCGGAAGCGGTGGTAACATCGGTCCATTGTTCAAGTTTAGGTATAAATCCTGATACCTCTGCAGGTAGATTTATCCCTGTTTTTTCTCCAAATCCAAAAAGCACACAATAATTTCGAATCTTAAAATTTCCCGTTTTCAAAGCAATGTTGACAAATCCTACGTTGGACGAATGAATTACCGCATCTCGGAAATTATAAGGGGGATGAATTTCAGCATCGTTAATCAGCATATCTGCAATTTGAATCTTGCATTGTCCGGATTCTACTATCTCCTCTAAACCCACAGATTTTTCTGATAAAGCTGCTATTGCCGCAACAATTTTAAAAGTTGAACCGGGTTCATATGACCAGGATATGGCTTGATTTGAATAGCTGGAGCCGACGCTAGCCATGGCTAAAATATCACCCTGATGAGGATCCATGACTATAATAACTCCTCCCTTAGCCGAATAGTTAGTAACCACTTCATTTAAAATAGCATCAGCAGTTTCTTGAATGTCAATATTTAAGGTCAGGTATATTTCGGCTCCGGAAAAACAAATTTTTGCTAATTCCGAATTGAGGGGATAGAGAATTCCCCGATGATTTCGAGCCAGGTCTGTACACCAGGATTCTCCTCGAAGATAACGTTCACAGGAATATTCTATTCCCGAGATACCCTGCCCTTCAAGATTGAGTATCCCCACTACTTTAGCCATCTCCTTCTGCCTTGCATATCTTCTGAGGTGATCGTAGTAAGTTCCAATGCCCCGGAAATTCAACCTGTTAATAGTATCTACAATTTGAGGGGAGATATCTCTTTTTATCCAGGTGAAACCTTTACTAGTTTCAATTAAGGCGTTGAAACTATCCATTTTGATGATATTTAAATCTTCCAGCATTGATCCTATTTCATTTGCCTGATCTAAACTCTCTGGATACATATAAAGGGAAATGGTCTTCTGGGAATAAGCTAACATCCGTCCATTACAGTCACGGATAGTACCTCTTAAAATATCCGGTGAAAAATGATACGTGGTCCTGGAAATTGCCATTCTTCTAAATCGCTCAGATGAGGCAATTGCACTGACTTTAAATGAAAAGAAAACAGTTAATACAAATGCAAATAGTATTAAAAATTCCAATTTTTTATGCTTATGCAAACTGCTGAAATTCATCTTTATAAATCTCTCTTTATTTCAATCACCACAAAAGAATTGTTATTTTCAGGAGCCCATCTGTCAAAACCCAATTCAACACCCAAGCTGTCAATTTTTCTAACCGAGAGAAGCTGATCGGAAAGTTGAAGTTCCAGGGCAGCAATCTGCTGCTTCTTTTTCTCAATATCTTTTTCCATTTCAAAGCTTACTGTATCCAGATGCATCACCAGGGTTCTCAACATCAAGGTCATCAATAGCCAAAGGAAAATTAAACCGCATCCAATAATCAGTATCAGCTGAAATTTTTTCATGAGATGAACCTTATTATCCTTAGTTTTGCACTGCGGGACCGGGGATTTTTATTTCTTTCCTCTCGGGAAGGTTTTATCACGTGAGAAAATGAGGGTTTAGCCTGATTTTGTTGTTTCCATCTTTTCTGAAATTTCTTAATAATTCTGTCCTCACCGGAATGATAAGCAATGGTCAGTAATACTGCTTCAGGCTGTATTATTTCAGGTAAACCTTCAAGAAATTCATTTAACTGGCTGTATTCCTGGTTAACTGCAATTCTCAATGCCTGATAAGTTCTAGCCATTCTTTTAACTGCATTTTTACGGGGACCAGCTGATCTGATAATTTCTGATAAGTCTTCTGTAGTTTTAATTTCATTTTTTTGCTGAAATATTTTATGTGCTAATCTTTTAGCAAATTGATTTTCTCCTCCCTGGAATAATATTTCTTTTAATTCATCCTCTCCTGACTTCATAATTAAATCCAAGGCGGTCATGGACTCGCTTTGATCCATCCTCATGTCCACCGGATAATTGTAACGGTAACTAAAACCCCGGGATGAATCTAGCTGTAATGATGAAACACCTAAATCCAGAAGAACTGCATGAAATTTGGGAATATTATTTTCCTGGCAATATTTACTAATTTGCGAAAACTGCAGATGAATTAATTTAATCTGATTTTTAAACCCGGTCAGCTTTTCCTGGGCAATATCAAGTGCTTGTAAATCTCTATCTACTCCCAGTAATAACTGCGGATTTAAAGAGCGAAGTAAAAAAAAACTATGTCCTCCCAATCCTACAGTGGCATCTAGAAAATTCCCTCCATAGAATGGTGAAAATGCGGCAACAACAAAACCGACTAATACTGGTATATGATTACAAACTGTTAATATCTCTCTTCCTCCTGTACCTTTTTTGTATTATTTCTTTACTCCAGTCATGACCAGATAAATTTAGCACTTGAATGAAATAAGGTCTGACATTTTTCAATTTCAATTTTTTCCCCTTTACATTTAAGCGATTCTTCAACTTTTCCAAAACCGAACCTGATTTGTAGTGCAGGTAAATTAATTCTTTGAGATCAAAAACTATTTCATCTTCTTCTTGATCGGCAACTGATTCCAGAAAGTTGATTACCTCGGGATGGCGAAAAGGATCAAAACTTCCGGACAGGTGAATTACTTTACGCTTTATCATGTGCATAGTTGTTTTTCCTATCTAAAATTTAGATATCTAATTTGTCAAAACTGTCCTCAATGGTTTTATACATTTTCTGTTCAACTTCCGACAATGCATCCGGTGACCATAATTCAATCCGATTGCCTTGACCCAGGGCGACAAGTTGTTTATCAATGCCTACAAAATCCAGTAATTCTTGAGGTATCTTTATCCTGCCCTTGCCGTCAATTTCAATTCTCTCCCCTGAACCAATAAAGTATCTTAAAACATTTCTAACTTCTGATTTACTTACGGGTAGAGAAAGTAATTTATTCTCAAAAATGCCCCAATCCTCTATGCGGTAAAGGTTAAGACATTTATCAAAACCTTTGGTTACAAAAACCTTTCTGACCTCAAGATCTTTTCTAAATTTAGCCGGTAGAAAAAATCTTCCTTTAAGATCTAAATTACAAATATGTTTACCACTAAAACCCATTTTTATACCTTTT
>LKUE01000043.1 GCA_001412365.1 Desulfuromonas sp. SDB
TTCACTTTGGGAGGGGAAGGGATCAGTGTTAGGGGATAAAGGGGGGTACAGTGTTTAGCAGTGTTTATCTGAGGTTAATAAAATGAAGATTGAAAACAAAGACAACAAAATAGATCAGCTCCACCAGTTGATCGAGCAGTTTGAATACAACGAGAAAGTTTACAAAAGCAGCAGATATGATGAAGCCAATACCAGGGTGGATTTCATTGACAAGTTCTTTGAGCTGCTGGACTGGGATGTCCGCAATGTCTCCGGCTACTCTGAAGCTTACCGGGACGTAGTCCGGGAAGATAAAATAACCATCAAGGGAAAGCCCAAGGCTCCCGATTACAGTTTCCGGATCGGAGGAATCAGAAAGTTTTTTGTGGAAGCCAAGAAGCCCTTGGTAAATATCCGGGAGGATATTGAACCCGCCTTCCAGATTCGCCGTTATTCCTACACCGCTAAGCTTCCCCTGGCTATCCTCACTGATTTTGAGGAGATGGCAGTTTACGATACCAGGATAAAGCCGATAAAGACGGATAAAGCCAGCACTGCCCGGATAAATTACCTGGAATATCGAAAATATCCCGATGCCTTTGATTTCATCTACGACACTTTTTCCAAGCCGGCAATTCTTAGGGGTAGTTTTGATAAATATGTGGAGGATACCAAGAGAAAAAGAGGAACTTCTGAGGTTGACAAGGAATTTTTGAAGATGATTGACGGGTGGAGGACTGATCTTGCCCGAAATATTGCCCTTAGAAATAAGCAGTTGGATATTGTTGATCTGAACTACGCCATTCAAAAAGTAATTGACCGGATTATTTTCCTAAGAATTGCCGAAGACCGGCAGATGGAAAAATACGGAACAATGCAGATAGCGGGTAAATCCAAATTTGCCTATCAGAAAATCACCCACCTTTTCCAAAAAGCCAATCAGAAGTACAATAGCGGATTGTTCAAGGTGGAAGATTGGCTGGATAATTTACAGGTGGATGACAAGATAATCTGTTCCATAATCACCAGTTTGTACTATCCGGAATGCCCCTATGAACTGTCAGTTATGCCAATTGAAATCCTGGGGAATATTTACGAACAGTTTTTGGGGAAAACTATTAGATTGACTCCTTCCCATCAGGCGAAAATAGAGGAAAAACCGGAAGTTAGGAAGGCAGGAGGAGTTTACTACACTCCTAAATATATTGTGGATTACATTGTGGAAAACACGGTAGGTGAGAAGATAAAAAGTCAAACTCCTGGAAAAATTGAGAAATTGAGAATTTTAGATCCCGCCTGTGGTTCAGGTAGTTTTCTGGTGGGAGCATATCAATATCTGATTGACTATCATTTGAAATACTATACTAAATCCAAAAATATAAACTCCACTTTGAAAAAAGGGATAATTTACCAGGTTGATGCCAATACCTACCGGCTTTCCATTCAGGAAAAACAGAAGATACTGCTGAATAATATTTATGGAGTGGATATTGATTCCCAGGCGGTGGAAGTTACCAAACTTTCATTGCTTTTGAAGTTAATGGAAGATGAGAATGTTCAGAGTGCCGGTCAGCTTTTCAAGTACAGTGACCTGAAACTTCTTCCTGATTTAAAAGATAATGTAAAATGCGGAAATTCGTTAATTGGAACTGATTTTTATAAGGATAAGCAGATTGAGCTTTTTTCCCAGGATGAAATTCGGAAAATCAATGCCTTCGATTGGGAGACGGAATTCAAGGAAATCATGGATTCCGGTGGGTTTGACTGTGTGATTGGCAATCCTCCGTATATTCACCAAAGAGATGATTTTGTTCAAGTTAATGATATTTCATATTATAAAAGCCATTATGTATCATCAAATTTTCGACAAAATACATATACTTTATTTGTTGAAAAAGGGATAGATTTATTAAAAAAAGAAGGAATATTCTCATATATTATTCCAAATTATTTCTTATCAACAGATAATGATTCAATTTTTAGAGAATTTCTATTTACAAAAAATCAAGTTATTAAAATGTTGAATGTTAAAAATGTCTTCATTGATGCAACAGTTTATTGTTTAATTCCAATTGTTAAAAAAGATAACTCAAAAAGTGAAATTTTATACTATGAAAAAAACTCAAAAATTGAAACTTTGGATAATAATATATCCGATTCAAAAATATTTTATCCTTCGCCTGATAATTCTTATAAACTAAGATTTATTAAAAGAAAAACAGATTGTATAGAACTTGGAAAATATTGTAATACCTATATGGGTATTGTGCCATATCGCAAAGGATATGGAGATCCACCCCAGACTGAAAAAATGATTAATAATAAGCTATATAGTCATAAAAAAAGTGAAGGAAACAAAGATCTATTATATTATACTGCTTCAGATATTGGATTTTTTTAT